>DAOWHQ010000110.1:0-2405 GCA_030641355.1 Alphaproteobacteria bacterium | reverse complement strand
GGCAACTTCCTGTGCGCTCATCACGTTAAAACCGAACCAGCCGATACAAAGAATCCATGACCCCAGGGCCAGAAAAGGAATATTAGACGGGGGAATACCAACCACAGTACCATTTTTACGGTAATGGCCTTGTCTGGCACCCAGCATGATAACCGCGCCTAGCGCCAGCCACCCGCCCATGGCATGAACCACCACAGAACCGGCAAAATCATGGAAAGGTGCGCCGAACATACCTATCATCATATCCTGATAGCCCAGACGCGTGCCCCAGACCATGCCTTCAAACATGGGATACACCAGCCCGACAAAAACTGCGGATGCCGCCAGTTGCGGGTTGAATTTGGCCCGCTCCGCAATACCACCGGAAATAATTGCCGGAACCGCTGCCGCAAATGTCATTAAGAAGAAGAATTTAACCAATGTAAAACCATTGGGCGCAAAATCTGCGCCGCCGCCACTGATTTCAGCGGCACTGCCCATAAAGCTGACCCCGTAGGCCACCGTATAACCAATGAAGAAATAAGCCAGTGTGGAGACACCAAAATCCGTGATGATCTTGAGCAGTGCATTAACCTGATTCTTCTTGCGCACTGTGCCCACTTCCAAAAAAGCAAATCCCGCGTGCATGGCAAAGACCAAAATGGCCCCGATCAATACAAAAAATACATCTGTGCCGCTCTGCATGGCTTCCATCGCTCTACTCCTTTGATTATCGTAATTTCCCCTCTAGTTACTCAAGAAACATGCCAAATCAATTTTGGCAGTATTCTGTGGATTTCGCAGGAAAAATGATCAAAATTTAATCACTGAGTAGTCATTGCATAGGCAAAAGCCCAATATTTAGGCAAACAAATTCCCCCGCACCAGTTTCACCTGAGTGCGGGGAAATTTAATTTAGGATCAGATTTAAGTCGTATCTTAAATCTTTTGAGAACCGATACCGAACTCTGGATAAGCTTCCATGCCAAGTTCGGCAAGGTCACCGCCTTTATGTTCGTCAGCTTCGCTCATGCGGATACCCACGGTATATTTCAGGGCGAGCCAAACAATAGTACTGGTTATTGCCACAAAAGCACCGATAGCGACAATTCCGGTTAATTGTGTCAGCAGGTTGGTGCCGTCATTGGTAAAGACCACCGCGATGGTTCCCCAGATACCGCAAACCAGATGAACCGGGATAGCACCCACCACATCATCAATTTTCAGCCTGTCCAGTAGAGGGACAACAAAGACCACCAACGCGCCGCCAACAGCCCCGATCAGGATTGCCTGTCCGATGGTTGGGGTTAATGGTTCTGCGGTGATAGACACCAGTCCCGCCAAAGCACCGTTCAGCACCATAGTCAAATCAACCTTCTTATAGAGAAGTTTGGTCAGACACAGGGCCATGACAACGCCACCCGCCGCCGCCATATTGGTATTAGCAAAAATCTGTGATACCGCCGTGGCGTCAATAGCACTGCCCAGCGCCAATTGTGAGGCGCCGTTAAAACCGAACCAGCCGAGCCATAGAATAAAAGTACCCAAGGTCGCCAAGGTCAGGGATGAGCCGGGAATAGGACGCACTTGACCGTTCGGGCCGTATTTTCCGCGCCGTGCGCCAAGAATGATAGCACCGGTAAGCGCCGCCCAACCACCAACAGAATGAACAATGGTAGATCCGGCAAAGTCAGAGAAACCACTTACATTCAACCAGCCCGCGCCCCATGTCCAAGCACCCTGAATGGGATAAATAATTCCGGTCAGGACAATCACAAAGGCAAAGAAAGGGAACATCTTGATCCGTTCTGCCACTGTACCTGATACAATAGAAGCTGCGGTTGCCACGAAAACCATCTGGAAGAACCAGTCAGAAGCCGTTGAATAGCCACCGTCTGTATTAACGACTTCCTGTGCCGCTGTCTCACTGGCGCCCCACAGGGAGAAACTACCCATAAAGCCGCCGTCCACACCGGAATACATCAAGTTATAACCAACCAGAAAGTAAAGTATCCCTGCCAGAGCATAAAGGCCCACATTTTTCACGCACATGGTCGCAACGTTTTTAGTCCGCACCAGACCCGCTTCCAGCATACAGAATCCTGCGGCCATCCACATGACGAGAAAGCCGCCGATTAAGAACAACAGAGTGTTCAGGATATAGCCAACTTCAGGGTCCACAGCCGCATGGGCCGGAGCAGCGACCCCAAGGCCCATGATTGTCGCCACCAAACCAGTTGTTAAAATTCTTTTCTTCATAATCTTACTCCTAAAGGGCTTCGTCGCCCATTTCACCTGTTCTTATTCTTAACGCCTGTTCCAGATCAAACTCAAAAATCTTGCCGTCGCCAAATTCGCCGGTATGAGCCGCCAGACGTAATGCCTCTCGTACGGCTTCGACAATATTATCGGGAACAGCAAGCTCC
>DAOWHQ010000017.1:0-11312 GCA_030641355.1 Alphaproteobacteria bacterium | reverse complement strand
TGGCCCTGATCACGGGCGAGGAGAAGATCATTCCCCGCAATCCGCGCTGGTGGGTATGCACGGTGGAAAGTATGCCTATTGAAAAAACCGTGGCCTTTTTGGCGGTGGATGAAATTCAATTGGCGGCGGATGAGGTGCGGGGTCATGTCTTCACCGACCGCCTGATGCGGGCGCGGGGAACGCAGGAGACTATGTTTCTTGGCGCTGAAACAATCGCCCCCCTCATACGCCGCTTTGTGCCGGATGTGGAATTTGTCACCCGTCCGCGCTTTTCTGAACTGATCTATACAGACCCGAAAAAGCTCGCCCGTTTGCATCGACGTACTGCCTTGGTGACTTTCTCGGCCCATAATGTTTATGGCTATGCGGAGATGCTGCGCCGTGCCAAGGGTGGGGTCGCGGTGGTTATGGGCGCTCTCAGCCCCCGCACCCGTAATAAGCAGGTCGAGCTTTATCAGAACGGCGATGTGGATTTTCTGGTGGCGACCGATGCCATCGGCATGGGCCTTAATATGGATATCGACCATGTTTGTTTTGCCGGAACCGCGAAATTTGACGGGCGGCGCATGCGTAGCCTGACCCCATCCGAGATTGCCCAGATCGCGGGACGGGCAGGGCGCTATATGAATAACGGCACTTTCGGTTGCCTCGTGGACGGAGCCGATATGCAAACGGGCTTAAGTGATGAGATGATCTATGCGGTGGAAAATCATGAGTTCGCCCCGCTCACCGTTTTGCAATGGCGCAATAGTTCGCTGGATTATAGTCACCCGACTGCACTGATTCGCTCACTTGATGCCGCGCCGGAGCAAAAAGGGCTGAGCCGGACGTTAGAGAACATAGATTTGACGTCACTGCGTCAACTGATAAATGATGCGGAAATCAGACCACTTTTGGGTGGTCCGGCGGCCCTGAAAAGCCTGTGGGAGGTCTGTCAGATTCCCGACTTTCGCAAGGTCTCGGATGAGGAGCATATGCGGCTGTTATCTCATATTTATCGGCAGACTTCTGCGGATTGCGGTGTGCTTGATCCGGACTGGCTCAAGGGGCAAATTAGCCCTCTGGATAACCTTAAAGGGGACGTGGATACCCTGTCGGCGCGGATTGCTTATATCAGGACATGGACCTATATTTCGCATCGTTCATTATGGTTTGACGATGCAAAATATTGGCAGGAATTGACAAGAGATATTGAAGATCGCCTGTCAGATGCGTTACATGAACGTCTGACGCATCGCTTTGTGGATCGGCGCATGTCGCATTTAATGAGAGAATTACGCCAAAAAGGAAGTTTAATGGCAAATATTGAAGAAGATGGCAGCATTTACGTAGAAGGCCATTTTATCGGTACATTGGAGGGATTCCAGTTTAAAGAAGATGCGTCTGCATTTGGTGAGGACAGCAAGATACTCCGCGCCGCCGCTGATAAAATTCTGGGGGAAGAAATCAAAAATAAGGCTGATGAGCTGGGGCAGGCGGAGGACGGCGAGTTGAGCCTGATCCTTGGCGACCCCATGACGCGCTCGACTATTAACTGGCGTGGTATTGCCATTGCCCGCGTGGAGAAGGGCGACATTCTTTTGGCCCCCAAGGCGATCGTGACCCCGACCCCGGTTTTACAGGGCGATATTTTGGCACAGGTGCAGGCCCGTGTTGACCGTTGGCTGGTCAGCCATGTTGCGGAAATACTGGCCCCCCTCATGGCTCTGCAGGAAGCCGTTAATGGTGCTAAGGATGCTGAAGGTAAAGACCTGATTGATGGCATGGCCCGTGGTATTGCCTTTCAGATGCTGGAAAAGCTCGGCACTATTCCGCGACGTATGATCGCCCGTGATTTTCGCGGTGTGGAGCGTGAAGGTCGCTTTCAGCTGAAACAGCTCGGTATCTGGCTTGGCTCAGCCAGCCTTTATATTCCAAGTCTGTTGAAACCGGCTCCGGCTCAGTTGCGCTTGTTTCTATGGGCCTTGTTCAATGATATGGACTGCCTGCCGGAAGTTCCTGTGGCGGGGTTATGTACCATTGCCATTGACCAAAATGCTCCGCGCACCTTTTATGAGGTGTCCGGCTATCGGGTGGTAGGCAAGAATGCGGTTCGGCTGGATATGCTGGAACGGTTAGCCAATGCAGCCCGTGATGTTTCCTTGAAAGGGCCGTTCCCTGCGGATCCTGATCTGATGAGTTTAGTTGGTACCAGTGGGGGTGATTTTGTGGAAATAATGGCTTATCTTGGCTATATCCATAAGGAATATAGTCCGGAAGAGGCCGCAAAAATCGCAGAAGCCCGCGCTGCTAAAGAAGCCGCAGACGCACCAAAAGAAATCCCCAAAGAAGACGTGAAGCCAGATGTTGCGGAAGAAGTTAAGGTAGAAGAAAAATCTGAAGAGCCTAAAGAGGAGCCTAAAGAGGAGCCTAAAGAGGAGCCTAAAGAGGAGCCTAAAGAAGAGCAGGCAGTACCTGAAAAGATATTCCTGTTCCATCATCAGCCCTATCAGAAACCGCAACAGCGCGGCCCCAGAAAAGATTTTAAAGACAAGGAAAAAGGTAAGCCTGCTAAAGGTAAGGGTGCCGGAGCTAGGAAATTTGCCGGGAAAAAGAAGCCGGCCCGAAAAGAAGTTGCCCTTGATCCTCACAATCCTTTTGCCGCCTTGGCGGGGCTTAAGGATCAGCTCAAGTCCAAGAAATAATGGGAAACCAAAAGCCAGAGCAACAACGTGTTGATATCTGGCTCTGGCATGCCCGCTTTTTCAAAACTCGGTCCCTGTCAACAAAGATATGTCGGGCGGGGAAAGTCCGGATTAATGGTCAGAAAGTTACCAAGGCCAAGACGCCGGTGGTGGCGGGCGATGTGCTTACTTTTCCTCAGGCTAATATCATAAGGATCGCTAAAATTCTGGCCTTTAATGTGCGGCGCGGCCCTGCTCTGGAAGCGCAGGCGCTTTACGATGACATGACACCGCCACCAGAGGAAATTCAGAAGATCGAGAAATCCAGAGTAGCGCGCCGAGATCGGGGGGCGGGTCGCCCAACTAAGTCTGAACGCCGCGCAACGGATAAGCTGAAAAATATATTCCCGGACTGTTCCTGATGGCTTTAGATAATAAAAGAAAAATTCTATCTAATTATTAAAGTGACGTTAAAGACCTTACTCCATAATGTTGCCAGCTTAACAAGATTGAAAACTTACAGGAAGTCTCATGGGCAGCCCGGTAAAAATTGTTATATTTGCGATATGTGTCACGGCTTTTGTCGCCTTTTTTGGTGATAAATTCATGATGCTTACCCATAGGGTCGCTGATCGTCAGCAACAGATAGAGCAGCAGCCCGGCAATGAACTGGTTTATGACAGGGTTAATAGGGCGAAAAATGCCGGAAATATATTAATACCCAGAGACAGAGACGGTCAATATTGGGTTAGCCTTTATGTTAACGGAACACCTATTCGTTTTATGGTTGATACGGGTGCCAGTCATATTTCATTGAGATATGAAGATGCAGAAATGGCGGGACTTAACCCGGCGGCGCTGGATTATATTTATATATTCAAGACAGCAAATGGCGTTAGCCACAAGGCAATGATTAAGCTTGATTATATATCCTTGAAATCTATTGAATTTTTCAATATTCCAGCCTCTGTATCAAAGCCGGGTCAGTTGAATGTTTCCCTGTTGGGGATGAATTTTCTGAATAAACTGTCCGGCTTTAATGTGGAGAATAACCTGATGGTCCTTAGGCCTTAACTTCGCTTCGCGACTTTAATATTGACACCGTAAACATAAAGTGGATAATTATAAAACTTACTTTGGGAGTTTTGTTTGAATAAATGGTGTTGCCCACAGGGCCGGAAATCATACCATCATGGTAACCTACGCGAAACTTTGATTGAGTCCGCATTGGAAATCTTGAAAGAGGGGACACTTGCCGACCTGAGCCTTAGGGCTTTGGCGCGGAAGGCTGGTGTGTCTCAGACTGCGCCTTATCGTCATTTCGAAGATAAGGAAGCTCTGATTGCGGTGCTGAAAGAAGAAGGTATGCGAAAACTGGGCAAGGGCATGAAGGAGCTTATGGCGGAAGAGGCCGACCCACTGGAGCGTATGCGCAAGCTGGGCATGAAATATGTGGAATTTGCGGAAATCTACCCGGCTCATTTCAAGGTTATGTTTGAATATGAGTTGCAGGATTATGATAAATACTGCGCTCTCCATGATGTTTCTGATGATAGCTTCTGGTGCCTTCAGGAGACGGTAGACGAATGTCTGGCCCTGCCCAATGCCCGCAAGGTTGATCGATCCGTTGCTCAGTTTGGGGCTTGGTCAATGGTTCACGGGCTGTCCGTATTATTGATGAATCAGTCTCTGATAGAACATATGAAGGAAGGTCATTTAGTTGATTTGGGAGATAGAAATCAAATCGCCGAACAGGTGACAAAATTCTTTTGTGAATCACTGGTAAAATAAGGAAATTTTAAGTGTCTATTTTAAAACGGTTGGGCAATATGCTCAAGGAAAAACCTGTTCAGGAAGAACAGAAGAGGGAAAATGAGAAGCTTGCAGCAGCCGTTTTGATGGTGGAGGTCGCCGCTAATGACGGGCAGATATCACGCATAGAGCGGGAACATATTCTCTATCTTCTGGAAAATAAACTGGGGTTGTCAGAAGCAGAAGCTCTTGAGCTGTTTGTCGAGGCACTCGCCACCCAGAATGATAGCCATCATATATTGAGCTTCACCCGCAAGATAAAAGACCATTTTGATGAGGCAGGACGGGAACAAATCCTTGAACTGATGTGGGAAGTGGTCTTTGCTGATGGGAAAGAGGATCTTTATGAAAGCAACCTGTTGCGCCGGGTAACGGGACTGCTTTATGTTTCTGATAAGAAAAATGGTCAAATCAGAAAAAAGGTGATGGCTAGCCTAAAATAAAACAACAGCAGTTTTTGTGAAAAAGATGTTTTTTTGGTTGTAACCTGTTTCATAGATGGTTATGCAGGTTTGTGTACGTGATAAAGCCCTCTTTGGGTAAATTTTTTTTAGGAGAAAGCCGTGACCTATTTAGTCACTGAAGCATGCATTAAGTGTAAATATACGGACTGTGTAGAAGTTTGTCCGGTCGATTGTTTTTACGAAGGTGAAAACATGCTTGTGATTAATCCTGATGAATGTATTGACTGTGGTGTCTGTGAGCCTGAATGTCCCGCAGAAGCCATTCTGCCAGACACGGAAGACGGTCTGGAGAAATGGTTCGAAATCAATGAGAAATATGCTGCCGTATGGCCGAATATTACTGAGAAAATTGATCCGTTGCCCGGTGCTGACGATGTGCAAAGTGAAGAAAATAAACTTGCTGCATTAAGCGAAAAACCCGGCGCAGGTACCTGATTTTCAGCTAAAATCCGGCTGATATATACGGTGCTAATCCCAATTTCTGCTCAGAAGAGAATTAAAACTTCATTTTGTTTTTAGAATAGCGTTGCAATTTGCAGGTGTGTTTTCCCTGAAAATATGTTATAATGTTCAGATTATAGAGCATTTGGAATAGTTTTTTAAAGCTTTGTTCCAAATGGTTAAACTCGAATGAGACCGTTATTGATGTCAGGTTAGTATGGCTTGGCATATGGTATTATTGCGATTCTTGCGGTTTTTAAGTATTTGTTCACCATATTTTTAACATATTTTATGTTATTATGGTTCAAGTTCTGAGGCAGGTTTTTAAATGTAGCAAGCGGTCTCTCGTGATTTGTGTATTAATTGGAATTTTACGAAACCAATACTTCGTAATTAGTTTGGAGTAGTATTTATAAGATGGCTAAAGATAGAAAATTGGCCTTTGCGGTAGATGAACATATCGTTTATCCAAAGCACGGTGTGGGTGTAATTACGGAAATTAGTGAGCAGGAAATTTCCGGTATGAAACTGGAACTTTATGTTATTCGCTTTGAAAGCGAAAAAATGACACTTCGGGTTCCGACGAATAAGGCAGAGCCTTCGGGTATGCGGGGTTTGTCAAGCCCAGGGATTATGGATAAGGCCTATACCACTCTTAAGGGCCGGGCACGTGTTAAACGTACTATGTGGAGCCGTCGCGCTCAGGAGTATGAGGCAAAAATCAACTCAGGAAATCTGGTTCATCTGGCTGAAGTGGTTCGTGACTTACACCGGGGCGGAGATCAGACAGAGCAATCCTACAGCGAACGGCAGATATATGAATCAGCCATTAGCCGGCTGGCCCGTGAAGTTGCTGCGGTTGAGGAAATTGCTGAAAAAGACGCCATGATAAAATTGACGGAAGTTATGGCGGCTGCCTGATTTCTGTTGAAAAGTGAGGGTGTTTAATGAAAGAGCCTGATTTTATGAGGGCTCTTTTTCTCGTGATTGGCCGGTATCTTACGGTCAAATATTGGGTGATATAACTGTCTATGGAAGATACTGACCTGTCAAATATGGATGCCGAAAAATTTGGCTGCCTGAATGAAGCTAAGCGGGTTTGGGCTGTGGGGGCCATACATGGTGAGATAGAGACCCTGAAATCCCTGCATGATCAACTGCTTACCCGTTTTCAGATAGGGGACCGGCTTGTTTATTTGGGTAATTATTTTGGCAATCAGATCACGGCCACCCAGACATTGAATGAGTTACTTCTGACCCGTCGAAAATTAATGGCGGTGGGCGACACTTCCAAACCGAACGCCTTTGTTTATCTGCGCGGTGCCCGTGAGGAGATGCTGACCAAACTTCTTCAGCTACAATATGCTCCCAACCCGTCAGAAGTTATGGATTGGCTTCTGGGCCATCATCTGGGGCCGTTGATAGAATGCTACGGAACGACGGCAAAAAATGCGCGTGCCATTGCCCGCCAGGGAACGGTATCTATTTCCAAATGGACCAGCAGCCTGCGCCGGGCGATAAATAGTCATCCCGGTCATTCGGCACTTCTCAGCAACCTGCGCCGAGCGGCCTTTACTAGAGAAGGTCGGATATTATTAGTTCATGCTTCGCTGGATGTCTCGCGACCCCTGAATATGCAAAAGGATAACTTTTGGTGGGATAATGGCCGGTTTGATGAAATTGATACCTCTTATTATAGTTTTTCACGAATTGTACGGGGATATGATCATTCTAATAAGGGGCTGCGTTTGAACCATCCGCATACGGCAACATTGGATGGGGGCTGTGGTCGGGGCGGTACGTTGAATGCCGTATGTTTCTCGCCTGAGGGGGATGTCATGGACCATCTATCGAGCAACTTTAAGTAATTTTGCGGTAAACGAACATTAATTTGAGATCAGATTGATTTTGACATATCGCTTTCTTTGATATCCTCCGGTATATTGATACTTGGAAGATATCACATATAGATAGTAACGAACTACGGAACTTATAGAGCTAAAAATAGACTATAGGTTAAAGGATACTAAAAATGAGAAGTGCCAAGTATTTGGTCTTTTCTGTTTCTGTGATAGCTTTGGCTTCATGTGCCGCTGTGCCAGTAACGGATAAGAATCTACCATTTTCAGATATTTCGACCAGTTGGAGCGCCAATGATACGGCGCAGAATGACGTGCGAGATGGCTGGTTGAATGATCTTGAAATGAAAGCGTTATCAGACTTTGTTGACGAAGTTCTGGCCAATAACCCGGATTTTCAGGCCACAGCTCACAGAATGGAAGCGGCAGGATTTAGAGCCAGAGTTGCGCGTGGGAATCTCTATCCCAGATTAAATGCAACGCTGGGGGTTAGCCGCCGGAATGTGCAAAATCCCTTTACCGCCAGTAACAATGTATCAGCAGGACTTGATGCCAGATGGGAAGTCGATGTATGGGGACGGTTATCCGCCCAGACAGCCGCCGCAGATGCGACTTATAAGGCCGCACTTTATGATCAGGAAGGGGCAAGGTTGTCTCTGGCGGCACAAGTGGCGCAAACATGGTTTGATTCTATGGAGGCAGAGGCGCAGGTGCAACTGGCTACCCGTACAGTACAAAGTTACGAGCGGGCGGCAAGGGTTGTTGAGAAACGATTTGCCAGAGGGCTGAGTACAGGGCTTGATCTGCGCCTGGTCGTTAGTAATATGGAAGCATCTCGGGCGAACCTGAGCAGTCGGGTTAATCAACTGGATCAACAGAAAAGAAGCCTGGAGATATTGGCAGGACGTTATCCGGCAGCTACGATTATGGCTTCTGGCGAGATTCCAGACCTGAGCGAAGATGTACCGGCGGGGCTACCGGTAAATTTACTGGAACGCCGTCCGGATTTACAGGCAGCCAAGGCAAGATTGTTATCTACCGGTTATGAGAGTCAGGCGGCGAATAAGGCCTTGCTTCCTTCTTTCTCTATCACGGCGAGCGGTAATAACAGCAGCCGGGGTTTCAGTGATTTGCTGGATCTGGATAATATCTTCTGGAGTGTGGTAGGAAACCTTACTCAACCCATTTTTCAGGGCGGTAAATTACGCAATTCAGCCAAGGCAAATCAGGAATTATTTGAGGCGGAAAAACAGGTTTTTGCCCGTATTTTACTTGAGGCATTTAGGGAAGTTGAAGATGCATTGTCCGCTGAAAGGTCATTGAAAGAACAAGTCATACATACCACAAAGGCGGCGATGAATGCCATTGCTGCGGAAAAAGTGGCTTTGGATCAATATAGTCGAGGGCTGATTAAAATTTCAGTTTTACTTGATTCACAAAGACAGAGCCTTTCTCAGCAAAGTCAGCTTATATCCGTTAAAAAACAACGGATTAATAATAGAATAGCACTACATCTTGCATTAGGTGGAGACTTTGCCACGCAACAGGATAATCAGGCTTTAACAGTAAACGACAGTAGCCCAGAGGGTGAGAGCATAGAAGGAACAGTATTATGAGGATTTCAAAAAAAGTTTTCTCTATCATATTGCCTATAATAATTATTCTTGGTGCAGGTGGCATTAGCGCTATTCTGGTCATGGCTAAGCCGGAACCGGAAAAAAAGGAAGTGGCTGAAATAGCCCGGCATATTCGTGCGGTTGCCGCCCATCCACAACGTGTGGCCCTATCCGTAAAAACTCAAGGGACTGTGGAGGCAAAACAGGCGATTGATCTGGTGCCTCAGGTTTCCGGTCAGGTTGTTTATGTCTCAGAAAAATTTGTAGCGGGCGGCTTATTTAAAAAAGGTGAGGTGATCCTTCGTCTGGACGCTCGCGATTATCAATATGCGGTTACCTCTACGGCCGCACGGGTAACGGAAAGCAAACAGGTTCTGGTTCGCGAACGGGCGGAAGCGGCCCTCGCCAAGTCAGAATGGGAAGAACTAGGTCAGGGTGATGCCTCGGACCTGACCCTTCGCAAACCTCAGCTTGCTGATGCGGAAGCAAAGCTTGAGGCAGCACAAGCAAACCTGCGGGTGGCTAAGCTTAGTCTGGAGCGTACGGAAATAAGAGCGCCTTTCAATGGGTTGCTTACAACAAAAAATGTTGATTATGGTCAGTTTGTTTCTGTCGGAACCAATGTGGGAAAACTATATTCCACAGATATATTGGAAATTCGCCTGCCCATGTCGAGCAAGGACTTGTCTCAATTCGATTTTGCCGGTCTGAAATCTGGTAAGATAAAGCTTGATGTCACCTTGACCGGCCGTTTTGCCGATCAGGAAAGACAATGGAAAGGAACGATTGTTCGCACCGAAGGTCTAGTCAATACCAAAACACGTATCATGTATGTGGTCGCCCAGTTGCGCGGCGAGCAATTATTGTCTGTGGAAGGGAAGCTTCCCATAAGTATCGGACAATTTGTTGCCGCAGAAGTCGAGGGCCGCGTTTATGAAACCGTCTTTCGCCTACCGCGCGCGGTGCTGCGGCAGGGCAATCAGGTTCTTGTCGTTGATAAGGATAAAAAGCTTCAGACCCGCATGGTCAAAGTCGTGATATCCAACCGAAAGTATGTGGTTATTTCCGAAGGAATAGAAGAGGGTGACATCATTTGCAAATCACAGCTCGGTGTTGATGTTGATGGTCTTCTGGTGCAATACGATCTGGGGACAGGAGAACAGTCATGAGCAGTATTATGAAATGGTTCGTGAATAATTCTGTGGCGGCCAATTTGTTGATGTTCTTGTTGGTTATTGGAGGCCTTGTCGGCTTGCAAAAGGTGGGCAAGGAAAGTTTCCCCAGTATGATTCCTCAGCAGATTGAAGTGTCTGTGGCTTATCTTGGTGCGGGGCCGGAAGAAGTGGAAGAACGGATCATTATCCGTATTGAGGAAGCGGTATATGACCTTGATGGCGTGAAACGTATTCGATCCACGGCGCGGGAAGGCATTGGCTTTGTGACCATCGAGGGTGTCGATGATTATGATATGCAAAAGCTTCTTAACGATGTGAAGTCCCGTGTGGATTCCATAAACACATTCCCAAGGCTCGCAGAAAGGCCAATGGTCAGCCAGCCGGTTTTTAATAATTCTGTTATTCAGCTGGCCATTGCCGCCAATATACCGGAAAATGAACTAAAGGAACTGGGGCGTAAAGTTCGCAATGAAATAGCGACCCTGAAAGGGGTTAGCCGGGTACAGCTGGATGCGACACGACCTTACGAAATTTCAATCGAAATTGATGAATTTAACCTGCAAAAATATGGCTTGAGTTTTGATGAAGTGGCTCAGGCTATTTCGCGATCATCGGTCAATATGCCGGCGGGTAAAGTGGATAATGAATCCGGCAATATTCAGATCATGACCCGTGGTCAGGGCTATACGGGGAAAGATTTTGAAGACATCACTATTCTGCGCAATGAAGACGGTACGCGGGTGTTGCTCAAAGATGTAGCCAATGTGATAGATGGTTTTTCCGAAGACAGGTTTATCGCCCATATTAACCGCAAAAATGCTGTTCTTCTCAGGGTAAATTCAGGTGAAAACCCTAATGTTGTAGCCATCAGTAAAGCGGTGACGGATTATGTGGAGAATACCCTGAAGCCCGGTTTGCCCGAAGGGGTAGAGGCCGTCATATGGATGGATAATTCTAAAGGCTTCAAAAGCCGGGCCAGTACATTAATAAGCAACGGGTTTAGTGGCCTTGTTCTTGTGTTTCTGGGTCTGATGCTGTTTTTGACTCCCCGCCTTGCCGCATGGGTTGTGGTAGGTATTGGGGTGTCCTTCATGGGAACCTTTATGTTCCTGCCCGTGACAGGTGAAACCTTAAATATGCTGGCCATGTTTGCTTTTCGATGCATGAAAGATAGAGTGGCACTACATGTGCTTTATCTTTTGCTAAAATAGCAACCGTAATAAAGTCTGACTTCTGCTCATTTTGTCCGTTAACAATAACAACTGGTAAGAATATAACAAGC
>DAOWHQ010000075.1:0-3537 GCA_030641355.1 Alphaproteobacteria bacterium | reverse complement strand
TATGGATTGACCCTCTAAAAACACTGCTAAATTACCATCACCACTCCTTTTTTACTAATTAGAAGCTTAAAAAGCCATTATGTCGCAATTATTATAGACTTTTCTGACCTTTCTGTATTCGTCTCTGCATTCGGCAAGATTTTACCCTCAACCATAGCAAATACGGGCTTATCAAGCCGTAAATAGACCTGAAATAACTATATTAACAATTATGATGGGCAATTAATTATACCAAATAATAGCGAATTACATTGACCTGATGGTTAAAGTAGTATTTATGGCATACACGTTTGATTAATAAATTTACCAACACACCACTTCTCTTTCCAAGTAATTCGGTTCAGTTGATGGCGATAGACGTAAGTCATTATCAAGCCGATAAATTCGATCGCAATATTGCGATTGAATATAATATAGATATTTACACTAGGAGAAATTAAATGGTAACCGGTACAGTAAAATGGTTTAACTCAAACAAAGGTTTTGGTTTCATTGAGCCTGAAGATGGCGGCAACGATGTGTTCGTTCACATTACTTCCGTAGAACGCTCAGGCCTTTCAGGCTTAGATGAAGGCCAAAAGGTTGAATTCGAAGTTGAAGAACAAAAAGGTAAGCTATCTGCTTGCAACTTGAAAGTAGCTTCTTAAATTAAGCTTGCTTTAAAGTTATTTAAAACACGGACTAGATTTAAAGTCCGTGTTTTTTTATGCCTATAGTAAATCCCCCCCTGTTCCGCCGCTTATCTTATCAACTGCATAGCCGCCTTAAAATTAGGTAAAACCCCTAATTCTTTAAATATATGCGCCCTAGGTTATATTATGCAAATGGACCATAATTATTTTGGTTTACAGATGTTTTTGTTAAGTATTTTTGAATTTAGGTAATTTGCTAGATTTGTAGTATAATAGCCCCTCTTTCCTTGAGTTATCTTTCGCAGGCATAATAGGAACAATCAGTCTCGAGGTACATAATATGAATAATGAAAATCTTAGCGATATATGGCTACATCTGCTCAATCATAAAAAACTTATTATTGATATGATTGAGTTGAACGACCCTTATAATGCTCATCACAATAACAACAGCGCCTATATTGCCCTCTTGCTGGCAAAACGCATGGGGTTAAGCGCTACTCAGTGCGAAATCATTAAGCTTGCCGCTAACCTGCATGATATTGGCAAGCAGAGTATTCCAAAGACTATTCTCAGCAAACCAACCAGATTGTCCAAGGAAGAATATCAACTGGTCCAAACCCACGTGACTGTTGGTGCGGAACTTCTGTCTGACGTTGGCTTTCCAGAAGAAGTCGTTAGGGGCGTGGGAGAGCATCATGAGCGCATAGATGGCTCTGGGTATCCTAAGGGACTTACTCAGGATGAAATATCAATCGAAGGGCAAGTGGTCGGGCTAACGGACGTGGTATCCAGCCTGATATCAAAAAGAACATATCGAGATACTTTGTCAAAAAATACGGTCGTAAGTATTCTACAGGGTGAAAAACATAAATTTGACAAAGAGATGATGAGAATGGCTGTTGAAATTGTCATGGAGAATGACTTGGCGGACGGTCACTTACATTAGGCATTTAACGCTCATTATGACAGCTTCTGACGGAAATTATATGGTGGTTTACTAGGAGCTATTATTTCTAGCTAGCTTCAATCCTCTTTAGCTCATCTTCTCTATAATATTCCTTATGCACAAACCGATAGGTCGGCATACCACCATCACGCACAGCTTTCACCGTGTCATATGGTGCGGGTGGGGTATAATCAAAAGGCTCTTCACCAATGCAATAGGCGGCCTTATTGCGTTGCTCAATACAAGCCAGCAATTGTTCCTGCTTGAGGGGAATATAATCGGGCCTGTGCGGACCTTTAGCGGTCTCTACCGATGCGGTGCGAAACTCGTAATAAACGACCCTGCGCATCTTGTCAGATTTATTAGCCGGCGAACCATGAAGCACATTGATGTTATGAAATATCACATCTCCCGCTTTAACCGGAATGGGAACGGCCTTTTCAAAAGAAAAATCTTCACTTTTGTAGTAAGGACTAGCCTTTTCTTCGCTCCATTTATGGCTTTTTGGAATACCCCAGATACAGGTGTCTTCATCCGCATCATCAAGATAAAAATCCACGTTAAAAATAGGGGTTTCGCCCGCGCAGTGATTTCGGGAATCCCGGTGCCAGGGAACAACTATCCCTTCACCCGGTAATTTAAACACGCTCGCATCCCAAGTGGGGATGAAGTCTTTCCCCATAAGTTTTTCAACGGAACGCAGAATATAGGGATGCGCTAATAGCACCTTACAGGCCTCGCTCTTATCAATGATATAATCGATACGGCGCAAAACATCCTCACCGCTTTTATGTCCCTTACCATAGCAAAAATCTTCGGCAGCGTCCTTGGCATCCTGACCTTCATCAGCCAACCGATCCATTTCTTTGATTAACAGAAGTCTCTCTTCCTCGCCCAAAATATTTCGCAGGATAACAAAGCCATTTTCAAGAAAAAATCCTTTCTCATCATCGCTTAAACAGAATTTGGCTAATTCATTTGCCAGATTGTTATTTTGGGACATGGAGGGGCTGCTTTCATTAGGAACCTGATTATTCTAAAATATATTTTATTTTGCCAACTTTCAACTATCTTAAAACACAATAAAATCTACAAGTTCGTTCGGTATTACAACTTTGTGACTATTCAGCTATTAAAGAGTGAGGTAAGATCAACGACTATACAAAATAAAAAGGCAGACCCACGAATGGCACCAAATTCATATCTAAGCGATATTGAAATCGCACGATCAGCAACCGCAAAACCCATCGAGGAAATCGCAGAAAAAATAAATATCCCTGCCTCTGCTCTTACCCGCTACGGTAATGACAAGGCAAAGGTGAGCCTTGACTATATCGACAGCCTTAGGGATAAGCCGGACGGCAAGCTGATAATAGTGACCGCGGTGACCCCCACCAAGTCGGGCGAGGGAAAGACCACCATGGCGGTCGGTCTGTCTCAGGCACTCGGGCATATAGGGAAAAAGAACATCGTGGTGCTTAGGCAGCCCAGTATGGGCCCCGTTTTCGGCATCAAGGGCGGTGCGGCGGGTGGCGGTTACGCCCAGGTCGTGCCTATGGATGACATCAACATCCACTTCACGGGTGACCTCCACGCCATCACCTGCGCCCATGACCTTCTGACGAGCCTCATGGAGAACACGATCCAGAGGAAGAACAAGCTGGACATCGATACTCAACAGATCATGTGGAAGAGGGTCCTGGACATCGAGTCAAGGTTCCTCAGGAACATCGTGGTGGGGCTAGGCGACAAGAACGGCGGGGTGCCCTACCAGACGGGCTTCGAGATCACCACGGCATCAGAGATCGCCGCCATCCACGCAATCAGCAAGGACCTCATGGACTGCAAGGAGAGGATGGGCGAGATCACCCTTGCCTATAACAGCAAGGGCGAGGCGGTCAAGGCAAAGGATGTGGGCGGCGTAGGCGCCATGGCCATCCTCATGAAGGACGCGGT
>DAOWHQ010000048.1:0-2019 GCA_030641355.1 Alphaproteobacteria bacterium | reverse complement strand
CAACTTTGTACTTTCGACCCTACATACTCAAATCTTTTAAGTCAAAGGTCTTGAGTGAAAAAAGCAAATGACAGATCCCGGCCAGTTTTTTATTTAAAAGTCTTTATTTTGTTGGAAACCCTAGTCTACTATCCGTATCACTTTCAAATTACCAATTTATAATAATAACGGGATAAGGAATTTCTATGATTAAAAAAACGAGTTTACTCGTGATCGCCACGATGTTGGCGGGTTGCGGTGTTGAGACTTCAACAGAGGCAACCCCATCGGCTGAGGATGCCAAGGCTTTTGTTGCCGCGGTTGAAAAAGACCTCACCGAAAAGGGTGTTTTTGAGGCTCAGGTCGCATGGGTTAATGCCAATTTCATCACCGAGGATACCGATGCTATCGTCGCCAAGGTCAGTGCGGATATGACCGCGCTGCGGGTGAAATACGCCAATGATGCCAAGACATATAATGATCTGGAACTGGATACGGTATTACGGCGCAAGCTGGAAAGCATTAAGCTGGGTATCAATATCCCCGCGCCAAGTAATGCGGCGGATAATAAGGAATTGGCACAGATCAACGCCAGCCTTAGCAGCCTCTATGCCACTGGCAAGGGGCCTGATGGTCGCACGTTAGGCGAGTTGAGCCGTGTCATGGCCACCTCCCGCAATTCGGATGAATTACTGGCCGCATGGACAGGTTGGCGCACGGTTTCCCCCGTTATGCGCGATAAATATGCCCGCATGGTGGAAATTGCCAATAAGGGTGCTAATGAGCTTGGTTATCCCGATGTGGGTTATATGTGGCGGTCTAAATATGATATGTCTGCCGATGCCTTTGGGGCCGAGGCTGATCGCCTCTGGGGACAGGTAAAACCGCTTTATGATTCCCTGCAATGTCATGTGCGCGCCAAGCTGAATGATCAATATGGTGACGATGTGGTGCCAAAAGACGGGGCTATTCCGGCTCACCTTCTGGGCAATATGTGGGCGCAGACATGGGGTAATGTCTATGATATGGTGGCGCCGGAAAGCAGTGCCACGGGTTATGACCTGACCGCGAAACTGAAAGAAGCGGGTTATGATGAAAAACAGATGGTCAAGTCTGGGGAAAACTTCTTTACCTCAATGGGTTTTGAGCCGCTGCCCGACACTTTCTGGTCACGTTCCCTGATCACAAAACCACTTGATCGTGAGGTTGCTTGTCATGCCAGCGCGTGGAATCTGGACAGTCAGGACGATATCCGTATCAAGATGTGTACAGAGATCACTGCAGAAGATTTTGAAACCGTTCATCATGAATTGGGTCATAATTTCTATCAGCGGGCCTATAAGCATCAGGATTATTTCCATCAGGGTGGGGCCAATGGCGGCTTTCATGAGGCCATCGGCGATACCATAACCCTCAGCATCACGCCGGACTATCTCAAGCAGGTCGGCCTGATAGATGAAATCCCCGGCGCAGATGGCGATACCGGTCTTTTGATGACCCGCGCTCTGGATGCGGTGGCGTTTCTGCCGTTTGGACTATTGATGGATAAATGGCGCTGGCAGGTATTCAATGGTGAATTGACACCGAAAACCTATAACGAGGGCTGGTGGGCCTTGCGGGAGAAATATCAGGGTATTAAAGCGCCTAACGTGCGCGACGGGGACGCTTTTGATCCGGGGGCCAAATATCATATCCCCAATAATGTGTCCTATACCCGTTATTTCATCGCCCGTATTTTGCAGTATCAATTCCATAAGGCCGCCTGCGATATGGCCGGTAATGAAGGGCCGCTGCACCGTTGTACCGTTTACGGCAACAAGGAAGTAGGGGCTAAATTCAAGGCTATGTTAGAGATGGGCGCGAGCAAGCCTTGGCCCGATGCGCTCGAAGCCTTTACCGGAACCCGTCAGATGGACGGAAGTGCCGTTCTGGAATATTACGCTCCGCTTAAAGTATGGCTGGACGAGCAGAATAAAGACCGTAAATGCGGTTGGTAACAGTATTTATGGGGCAGGCTCTAACGGGCCTGCCCTATTTCGT
>DAOWHQ010000140.1:0-10933 GCA_030641355.1 Alphaproteobacteria bacterium | reverse complement strand
TGTCATAATAAGGCGGGATGGCATAGCCGGAATAGATACCCGAATCGACCCTAACACCCAATCCGCCCGGTGTATGATAATCTCCTATTCTTCCGGGACTAGGCACGAAAGTAAACGGGTCTTCGGCATTAATTCGACATTCAATGGCATGGCCTGAAAATTTGATGTCTTCCTGCTTGAAAGATAATGGCAGGCCAGCTGCAACGCGAATTTGCTCCCGCACCAGATCAATTCCGGTGATCATTTCCGTGATCGGATGCTCGACCTGTAGGCGGGTATTCATTTCAATAAAATAAAACTCGCCGTTTTCATAGAGGAATTCAATAGTACCAACACCAATATAACCAAGTCCCTGTATGGCCTTGCGCACTACTTCACCCATGCGGGCCTGCTCATCCGTATTGAGTGCCGGGGAAGGAGCTTCCTCCAATATTTTCTGATGGCGCCTTTGTAGTGAGCAATCCCGCTCGCCCAGATGACAGACGTTGCCATGCTTGTCGGCTATAACCTGAAATTCAATATGGCGGGGCAGGGTCAGAAATTTTTCTAGATAAACCGTCGCATCGCCAAAAGAGGCCGAGGCTTCTTTACGGCAGGATGTGATGGCATGAGCAAGATCATTTTGATTATTGACCACTTTCATGCCGCGACCACCACCACCGGAGGCCGCCTTTACGATGACAGGATAGCCAATTTTTTTGGCTATTTTCTCGGCTTCAGGAATATCTCTCACTTCACCATCTGAGCCGGGAACCACTGGAATACCGAGTTTTTTAACAATATCTTTGGCAGAAATCTTATCTCCCATCAGCCTGATATGAGCGGCGGTGGGGCCGATAAATTCTAATTTATGCTCAGCGATAATTTCCGCGAATTTATCATTTTCCGATAAAAATCCATAGCCGGGATGAATGGCATCGGCTCCTGTGATCTCTGCGGCAGAAATGATGGACGGGATATTCAGATAGCTGTCTTTGGATGCCGGTGGGCCTATACAAACGCTTTCATCGGCCAGACGAACATGCATGGCATCTTCATCTGCCGTGGAATGCACAGCTACGGTGGCAACACCCATTTCCTGACAGGCGCGATGGATGCGAAGGGCTATTTCACCGCGATTGGCAATTAAAACTTTGTCAAACATATGGTGTCCGTTATTCGATTATGACCAGAACATCGCCGTATTCAACCGGCTGCGAATTTTCCACTAAAATTTTCGTGACTGTGCCGCCCTTTGGCGCCGGAATTTGATTCATGACCTTCATAGCTTCGATGATCATCAATGTTTCACCCGCGGCAACTTTATCACCAACCTTAATGAAATCCCCACTATCGGGATCAGCCGCCGTGTAAAGCGTGCCGACCATCGGGGATGTTACCGCGCCGGGGTGGTCTTTGTCGGAAACAGCAACAGCCTCGGCAACAGGTGACGCTACGGCCATTGCCGGTGCTACGGGGGCAGGTGCGGCGGCGATTGTTAAATTCCGGACAACCCTGATTTTTCTTTCCCCGTCCTGAACCTCAATTTCGCTAAGATCAGTTTCATTTAGTAATGTTGCCAAGTCACGGATAACATCCTGATCTACAAACATTTTTGACATATATAACAGTCCTTTATTATTAAACTTTACTCAAAATATTATGGGCGGCATCCAGTGCCAGTATATAGCTATTGCACCCGAATCCGCAGATTACACCATTTGCTGCGGGTGAAACATAGGAATGATGACGGAATTCTTCCCGTTTGAAAATATTGGATAGATGCACTTCAATGATCGGCATATCCACCGCTTGTAAGGCATCCATTATGGCTATGGACGTATGGGTAAACGCCCCGGCATTCAGTAGAATTGCAGAAGTTTTGCCCTGAGCTGCCTGAATCCAGCCGACAAGTTCACTTTCGCTGTTGGTTTGGCGAAAATCAATGGCATACCCCAGTTTTTCTGCATATGAGGCCATATTATTCTTAATATCCTCAAGGGTTTCAGTACCGTAAATTTCCGGCTCCCTTGTCCCCAGCATATTAAGATTAGGCCCATTAAGAACGAGAATATTTTTTTTACTGCTTTCAGTCATGCCTACCCGTATTTTTTATAATTCATTACCGCAATATATAAAGGTTTACGTTCGCTTTGAAAACCTCGAATATACATTTGACGTGGAATATTTGTGAACTATAAAGGATTGAGTTAAATCTGCATAGTCATAACCGGAATTGAATATCGTGATTGAAATTACTATTAACGGCGACCCCCATGAAATTGGGAAAGGTCAGAGCCTTGTCAAACTGTTGCAGGGCCTGAATCTTGACCCTACCAAGGTTGCTATTGAAAGAAATCTTGAAATTGTGCCGAAAACAACTTATCAGAATGTGAAGCTCATTGAGGGCGACAGGTTGGAAATTGTACATTTTATCGGGGGTGGGAAATAATATGACTAAAGACACATTTAATATTGCCGGAACGGATTTTACTTCTCGCCTGATCGTGGGAACCGGAAAATACAAGGATTTTGAGGAAACCGCCCGTGCGGTAGAAGCTTCTGGTGCTGAAATTGTCACCGTGGCTATACGCCGGGTTAATGTCATGGACCCGACGCAGCCCATGCTAGTGGATTACCTTGATCCGAAAAAATATACTTATCTGCCAAATACTGCCGGATGTTTCAGTGCGGATGATGCGATACGTACCCTGCGTCTTGCGCGTGAGGCGGGGGGATGGAAGCTGGTGAAACTGGAAGTTCTTGGCGACCAGAAGACCTTATATCCCAATATGATAGAAACACTTCATGCCGCTGAAGTCCTTATCAAAGAGGGTTTTGAAGTGATGGTTTATTGTAGTGATGATCCGATCATGGCGAAGCGGCTGGAAGATTTGGGATGTTGCGCCATTATGCCACTTGGGGCGCCAATCGGCTCCGGCCTTGGTATTCAGAATCCGGTACAGATCAGGCTTATAGTTGAGCAGTCGAACGTGCCGGTTCTTGTCGATGCCGGCGTGGGTACGGCATCTGATGCGGCGGTGGCAATGGAACTTGGCTGTGATGGTGTGTTGATGAATACCGCCATTGCCGAAGCGGGTGACCCCATAGCCATGGCGCGGGCCATGAAGCTCGCCGTGGAAGCGGGAAGGCTTGCATATTATGCCGGAAGAATGCCGAAAAAACTCTACGCTGATCCTTCATCGCCGCTGGCGGGACTGATATAGTCAGTTAGTATTCTTTGCAGCCTGTTTACGGGCTTTTTCGATTAACCTAACCAGTTCTTCGTAAGGTAGAGCACCCGGTATAATTTCGGTACCGATGACGAATCCCGGCGTGCCATTTATGCCCAGGGTATCAGCAAGACCGCGATTAATTTTTATATTCCGATCCATGATAGGACTGGTCATATCTTTGATTAATTTTTGTTCGTCAAGACCTACCGTCCGCGCGATTTCAAAGATGCGATCTTCCGTTAATTTTTTTGTATTCTGGAGTAATGCGATGTGAAAACTTTCATATTTCCCCTGTTCTATGGCCGCCATAGCTGCTTTGGCGGCGGTATATGAGGATTCGGAAAGAATAGGGAATTCTTTGTAAATTACTCTCAGGTTTTTATCTTCTTGTTTCAATTTCTCTATTGTGTCGAGGGCGTGTTTGCAATAGCCACAGTTGTAATCGAAGAATTCTATTATGGTGATATCGCCATTTACATTGCCCCCCACATGGCTGAACCCATCCTTGTAAAGTGCGGTATGATTTTTTACAAGTGCCGCAGTTTTGGCTCGATTTTGTAGTATTTCAATGGCTTCAGGTAATATTTCGGGATGCTCAAGTATATAGTCCCGGATCATCTGGTTTATTTCCTGCTTTTGTTTTGCGGAAAAGTCATTTTCAGCCGATTGAGCTGATGAATTTATCATCAGAAAAGTCAGTGCGGAAAAAGTAAGTACGGCTATTTTTATTAATCGAGACATGAGGTTTAATTCACTTTCTTATTTTTTTGTTTTTTACGTTCTTTGTCAGACATATTATCCTGTGTAACGACAAGAATGTCCTGCGCCCTGATCCATTGTGTTGTATCCTTGGGTAAAGTATCAACCGCGTGTTTGGCGTTAATCATAGCACCCCGTTGATTTCCGACCAGCAGAAATCTTTCTGCCGTCGTGTAATAGGTCATAGCCTCATTATCTTTACGGTGATAGGCGATTGCGGCCTGATGCCAGGCAAATGCATTCTTCGGATCACGGGATATGGCAAATTCAAGGTGTGTGATCGCCTCATCCAGATATTTGTTATCTTCAGACGCTATCAGGGACTGGGCCAGAGAAACGCGGATTAAATTTTCTTCAGGAAGATTTTTTACGGCATTGCGGTAGGGTCCAATTGAATCTTTCACAAAACCGTTTTCAAATAATATCTGCCCTTTGGTTTCCCAGAAGAATGGATCATTGGGGTAAAAGCTCAGCAGTTCATCTATCTCTTTTATGGCCTCTTTCAAATCATGCTTTTTATGATATGCGAATGCTCTGGCATATTTTGCATAGAGGCTCTGATCCTTGACCGGATATTTATTAAGGGTGGCATAGGGTGGTTTTAAATAACCATAGAGCTTGGCCTGAAGCCGTTTAAAATCATTTTCAATAGTGGGGTCTGTAGGCGTATCGAGATAGGCGGAACTTTCTACCCGTTCCCGCAGTTTTGATATGCGCAACCCGCTGACCGGATGGGTACCCGCATAAGGGTCCCTATACCGGGCTGTCATAAGTTCCTGATCGCCTAGATAATCCAGAAAGCCGATTAACCCCCGACCGGATTGGCCGGATCTCTCTAAGAAGGTCAGTCCGGCCTGATCCGCCGCAGATTCCTGTGTCCGGCTATATTTCAGGAAAGTTCTTGTACCAATATGCTGACCACCAAGAATTAGGGCCATTCCCGCATCACCGTTCCCGGCGGCAATGGCTGCGGCACCCAATATCGCGCCGAGCAATGTCATAACAGTAGCACTTTTAATACCATCGGAAAAACGCGACAGGTGACCGCCGGTGATATGGCCTGTTTCATGGGCAATAACGCCAATGACCTGATTAGCGTCTTTTGCCTGAATTAGTAGGCCGGAGTGAATGAATATATTCTGCCCGCCTGCAACGAATGCATTCAAACTGTTATCATTGATCAGATAAGTGCTGACAGAATTTTTATCCAGATCGGCGACTTTAAAAATGGGTTCTGCCAGCCGCCGGATAGTACGCTCAATTTCAGCGTCCCGCAGGATTGCAAGCCCGGATTTTCTTTTGGCATGGCTATAATCAGACAGACATAAAATTAGTATAATTGCCATGCAGAGAATCTGGCAGGCAATATTTCGGGAGCGATATAGACTGGATTTTTTAATCATAGCATCACGTTATCATTGTATTTTCATTCGTCAAATGGATTAACCCGTTTTCTTGTAACAATTGGGTGATCATAGTGCCTCCATATAAACGCAGGATGAACAGATAAGTATAAGGCGCTATTTTGATGAAATTAAGGCCCGGCAATATGCCGAGCCTTATTATTGATATCCTGTCATGCCGCTCCTTAGCCAAAGGTGCGTTGCCACCAACCGGATTTTTTCGGTCCCGTGTCCTTAGGGGCTTCTGTTTTTACAGTAGGCTCTGACTTTGGTTTGGCTTTGGGTTCTGACTTAGTTTCTGGCTTGGAATCAGATTTAGTATCTTCTGATTTCTTCCGTCTGCTTCTTGCTTGTGGCGGATAGGGCCGTCTGGTTGATTTTTTTTCGGCCTGCTTTTCCGGCGCGACACTGTCTTTACTTTCGCCATCATTGGGGGATGTCTGCTGTGCATTGTCCTCCGAAGGTCTCTTCCGACCACGTGTGCGGCGGTTGTTTTTTGGCTTTTCTTCACTTTTTACATCGGAAGATACGTCCGTATTTTCCGCAGCTTCAGCATTTCCTGTATCGGGCGTATTTACGTTTTCCGTATTTTCCGGTGCATTGCTGTCTGTCTGATTCCGGGGGCCGCGACGGGAACGGCGACGGCGGCGGCGTGGCTTGCTATCCTGATTATCAGATGTTGTAGCTTCAGGAGTATCGTCGGATATTTCCTGCTCATCTTTGCTCTCGCGGACCTTATCCTGATTCCGGTTTTTCCGTGACTGATTGCGCTGCCGATTGCGGCGTGAACTCGACGACTGCTCCCGGTCAGGTTTGTTATGAACACGGTCTGATTTCTGGCTTCCCTGCTTGGCATGGCTCTGATTTTCAGAATTTTTATTGTCTGAATGAATCATTTCCAACCGATAGGAAGCTTCTGTCAGACTGGCATCAATAGCCACTTCAATGGCAAAATTATACTGTTCTTCCAGACTAACGAGTTTTGCTTTTTTGTTATTGAGCATATAAACCGTCGTTTGCTCAGGCAGATAGACGGTTACTTTATCATTGCGTCCGCGGATACCTTCTTCTTCAAGTGCGCGTAGAATGTGCAGAACCTGAGTTTCCACTGAACGGATAACCCCGGAGCCTTCACAATGGGGGCATGATCTTGTGCTGCTTTCCAGTACGCCGGCCCGAAGACGTTGGCGGGACATTTCCAGCAGGCCGAATGAGCTTATCTTACCAACCTGAATACGGGCACGGTCAGATTTGAGACATTCCTTCATTTTCTGCTCTACGGCACGGTTATTACTGCGAACATCCATGTCGATAAAGTCGATAACCACAAGTCCGGCCATGTCACGCAGCCGAAGTTGCCGGGCGACTTCCTCGGCGGCCTCAAGGTTGGTTTTACGGGCGGTTTCTTCAATATTATGTTCTTTGGTAGCCTTGCCGGAGTTTACATCAATGGAAACCAGAGCCTCGGTTGGGTTGATGACAATATATCCGCCTGACTTCAATTGTACGGTCGGGGAATACATGGAATCAAGCTGGCTTTCCACCTGATAGCGGTGCAGCAGGGGAATCTGTTCCGTATAATGTTTTATTTTCTTGGCATGGCTTGGCATGAGCAAACGCATGAAGGAACGGGCGGTTTTATAACCATCCTCGCCCTCAACAAGTATTTCATCAATTTCGCGGGTATAAAGATCTCGGATGCTGCGTTTGATCAAATCACCTTCTTCATTGATCATGACCGGCGCGGCCGATTTGAGAGTCCGTTCACGGATTCCTTCCCACGTACGGATTAGATAATCAAAATCCCTTTTGATTTCCGTCTTGGTGCGGCTTTGTCCGGCAGTTCGAATGATACAGGCTATGCCGCTGGGCATATTCAGATCAGCCAGAATTTTCTTCAGGGACTTGCGCTCGCTGACATTGGCTATTTTCCGGCTGACACCGCCACCATGCAAAGTATTTGGCATCAACACGCAATAACGGCCTGGCAGGGACAGGTATGTGGTAAGCGCAGCGCCTTTGTTGCCACGTTCCTCTTTTACAACCTGTATGAGCAGAACTTGATTTTTCTTGATGACTTCCTGAATTTTATATCTGCGGCGAAGCCCTTTGGCAATTTTAATGCGGAGTTTTTCTTCGGCTTCTTCATCATCAAAATTATGAGCACCGGTTTCTTCTGTTTCGTCCTCAGGGGTTTCATCTTCTTCAGAATCTGCCTCTTTTAAATCATCAGAAGTGACTTCTTCGGTGATGGTGTCTTGCTCAGACACAGTTTCTGCTTTGGTAATTGATGGGCCATCCGTGTCTTCGGAAGTATCATCATCTTCAACAACTGCGGATTCCACAACTGTCTTAACTTCTTCAACTTCAGGCGCGGCTACGTTATTTTCTGCTTCAGGAGAATCATTAGATGTGACTTTTGCTTCAATCACCTCATCAGACTTATTAGTTTCCTCCTGAGGCCCTTTAGCTTCCTCAGTATCTTTAGCTTCCTCAGTATCTTTAGTTTCATCGGAGCTTTTGTTGTCCTTGCGGGCCTTGGCTTTTCTTCTAGGCTTCCGTTTTGGTTTCTTCTCAGGAACTTCCTCATCTTCATCAAGGATTTTTGCATAGGCTGCGGCTTCTTCCGCAATCAATGCCTCGCGGTCAGAAACCGGAATTTGATAATAATCAGGGTGTATTTCGCTGAAAGCAAGAAAGCCGTGACGATTACCGCCATATTCAACAAATGCCGCCTGTAGAGAGGGCTCTACACGGGTAATTTTTGCTAAATATATATTGCCCTTGATTTGTTTTTTTGCAGAGGACTCATAGTCAAATTCTTCAACTCGGTTCCCATGAACGATAGCCACACGAGTTTCTTCCTCGTGACTGGCGTCGATTAGCATTTTTATAGTCATTTAAATTATCTCCACAACCACATCCGCTCGAACCTTTAATGCTAGTTGCATTAAACAGGCGTGCTGGTATCCGGTTGTTATATTTCTTATGGTTTGAAAGGGTGGCATCCACAGACTTAAAAAGGACGAACATCAGCGCTGACAGATAGAATATTAAATCCATCTGTGAATGCTGACCAATTGCCTCTGTGCTGAGTATGCTAAAATTCATATATGTTACGTCTTTATTGTTACGGCCTCTAATATAGTTAATTCTTTAGGCCGTTCATCTGTCGTTCAAATTTTATTGATAAAACATTCAACGACAAATACAACATAACCATACAGATAGCACTCTACAATAGCTAAAGTGTTTATTTTTATAAATACTTAATGAGCTTTTGTTGTAGTTGCTATATATTAGAGCCTATATTTATAAAAATAAAATCATTAGGTAGGTTGCAAACGCATAAGTATGAAACAAATTATAAGGGAAATAATTAAGCTTTGTCTGGTGGTGATTATGGGAAGTAGCTTCCTTTATGCCTCCACGGCTTTCGTTTCTGCAAAAGTACCTGAAGTATCCGACATTCGCATAGGCCATACCAAAAAAGGTACGCGCTTTGTTCTGGATATTAATCAGAGCATTAAATTTAACATTTTTACTTTGGCTAACCCAAACCGAATAGTTATCGATATTACCGAGGTCGAATGGAAAAGCAATTTCGGGGGAGCCAAAGGTAGGGGGTATATTGACCGATACCGTTTTGGATTATTTAAGCCGGGAACATCCCGTATTGTGCTTGATGTTAAGAAACCCGTTATTGTTAAGAAGGCATTTTTCATTAATCCAAAAGGGGGTAAACCATACCGTTTTGTTATTGACCTTATAGAGGTCAGCAAAAAAGTTTTTGAAACCAGTGTTAAAAAACCAACGGTAAGGCCCATAAAAAGAAAAGTAGATGTTGTCCCTGAAAAAGACATAAGAAGTTCACGAAAAAAGAAACTTATTGTACTGGATCCCGGTCACGGCGGCCATGACCCTGGCAACCTTGGTGGTAAGAATTACCGTGGGTTTCCCGAGAAGACAGTGGTTCTGAGTGCCACAAAAGCCATCAAGAGGGAATTGGAAAAAACAGGCCGCTATCAGGTTATCATGACCCGTAACAGGGACGTGTTTCTCAAGCTGCGCAATCGTAGCCGTATCGCTCATAACAAGCAGGCAGACCTGTTTATTTCAATTCATGCAGATAGTTTTAAAAGTTCAAAAGTGCGCGGGGCGACAGTCTATACTTTGTCCGAAAAGGCATCGGACAAAGAAGCTGCCGCCATGGCCAGACGGGAAAACAAATCCGACATCATTGCCGGAATGGACCTGGAAGAAGAAATTGATATTGTGCAATCCATATTGATTGATCTTGTCAAACGCGAGACCATGAATTTATCCAGCAGTTTTGCCAAAGAGCTGATCCCGCAGTTGAAACGTGTGGTTTTGCTTAGAACCAGACCTCACAGGACAGCCAGTTTGATGGTGCTTAAGGGGCTGGATGTGCCGTCTGTATTGGTTGAGCTTGGCTATCTTACCAACAGTCAGGATGCCAAACTTATGATGCAGAAGGAAACTCAGGAAAAGATTGGGCAATCCATCGTAAAAGCTGCTGATAATTACTTTAACAAAAGCTACGTTGAGAATTAATAGCCTTCTTTTCAGTATTTACTTGATCAAGCCACGGTGCTGACATATTTAATTCATAGAATTTCCGCTGGTTTCGTTTGGATTATATTATATTGCCATGACAAAGAAGAGACGTAAGTTATTGATCAACATATTGGGGGGCACTGTTGTGGCACTCCTGATTGGTGGTGTCTCGGCTGTTGGTGGTATTATTTATCTTCTCAATCAATATGGTAAGGACTTGCCGGATTATTCCCAGCTTGCTGATTACGAGCCCGCTATAGTAAGTCGTATTTATGCCGGAGACGGCAGTCTTCTTTCAGAATATGCCAAACAGAAAAGATTATATATCCCCATATCGGCTGTTCCCCCTCAGGTAATTCAGGCTTACCTTTCTGCGGAAGACAAGAATTTCTACAGTCATGGCGGGTTGGATTATTTAGGGTTGATGCGGGCCGTCATCACCAATGTCAAAAATGTTTTTACAGGCAGGGGCAAAGTGGGGGCTTCGACCATTACCCAACAGGTCGCCAAGAATTTTCTGCTCACAGGAATTCAGACCTATGAGCGGAAGATCAAGGAAGCAATTCTGTCTTACCGCATTGAAAAGGCCTTCACCAAGGATCAGATTCTTGAATTATATCTCAATGAGAATTACCTTGGATATGGATCATACGGCATCGCCGCCGCAGCGCTTAGTTATTTCAACAAGTCAATTGATCAATTAGAACTGGGAGAAATAGCCTATCTCGCGGCCCTGCCAAAGGCACCGAGCAATTACCATCCTGTCCGCAAATATGACCGTGCGGTTGCGCGCCGTAACTGGGTTCTTAAGCGGATGTATGTTGAAGGGTATATCTCTGAAGAAGAAAAATTAACCGCCCAAGCAAAACCTCTTATCACCGCAAGCAGGGATAAAACCCGTGTTTTCAAGGCTGAGTATTTTACCGAAGAAGTGCGGCGCGAACTCAAAAGTATGTTTGGTTATGAGGAACTTTATGA
>DAOWHQ010000095.1:0-4837 GCA_030641355.1 Alphaproteobacteria bacterium | reverse complement strand
AGGCTCATCGCAATTCGTTGTCTTTGCGGCAATTGTTCCATAGCGACAGCAATCTGTGCTGCCATTTGTTTATTACTCAAATATTCATCCGCTTTAGGGGTATCAGATATCACACCAAAGGCTTCACTCAGATCTAATGTCGGCTTACTCCTACGCTTGCGCTTTACATCAATACATAAATTCATCACAACCCGGTAAAACCACGTCGTAAAAAGTGTTTTGCGCCCCTGATCCCATTTAGCGGCATTTTTCCAGACCCTCAGGAAGGCTTCCTGCATGATATCCTCTGCCTCCGCCCAATCACCCACAACCCGCGCAGCAAAGCCAAGAAATATCCTGAGATGCCGTTCAACCAGCATCTTATACGCGGTCCTGTCCCCATCTGCGATGCGGACTATCAACTGCTCATCCGGTATATCTTCTACCCTTTTCAGGATCATAAGGCCCTTTTTTTTAAGCTCTCTAATATATTATACGCAGTATAGTCCAAAATCCTGCAAAAAAAATGCGCCGGAATAGTTCGGCGCATTTTAGATTTTAATTATGATTTATTTCGCTCACTCCACGACCCATGTGCGCCCAGAATGCAGCAAGGCATTAAAGTCGGCTTTTTTCGACTGTTTGGCCTGCTCAATCTGATAATGCACAGAACTTTCATAACTTTCAGCAGGATTACAATAGATCACGCCGCAGACCACCGGATAATCAGGCGATTCCAGCTCACATAACATGAAAGCCATATGACGATTGGTTTCATCATGAACCAGAATATCATCCTCTGTAATGCCGTCTTCGCCAATGGTGACAACTTCCAGTCCGAATTTTTCGGCGTTGAAGCGAAGGCCTTTCTGAATTTCTTTGCCAAAAATCATCCTTTCGCCATGCTTAACGTGAATTTGGGTGTCCTTGGCGGTCTTTTTCGCGGTGAATTCACCAAAGACATTGTCATTATAGACGATTCAGTTCTGAAATATTTCAATGAAGGATGCGCCCATATGTTCCTTGGCACGCGCCAATGTAACGGGGAGTTCCTTCAATGATGTATCGATGCCCCGCGCCACAAACCGCGCCCCTGCCCCCAGCGCAAAGACACAGGGTGACAATGGCGCATCAACAGAACCCATGGGCGTTGATGGTGTTTTCAGGCCCGGCTTGGAAGTTGGCGAATACTGCCCCTTAGTCAGGCCGTAAATCTCGTTGTTAAACAGCATGATCTGAATGTTTACATTGCGGCGCAAAATATGCAGCATATGATTGCCGCCAATGCTTAAGCCATCGCCATCACCTGTCACCAGCCATACATCAAGCTCCGGATTTGCCAGCTTAATGCCCGTGGCAAAGCCCGGCGCCCGACCATGAATTGTATGAAATCCATAAGTTGATACATAATAAGGAAAACGCGAAGAACAGCCAATGCCGGAAACAAATACAGTATTTTCCGGCTTTGAGCCGGTGTTGGCTAAAGCCATCTGCACACCCTTGAGGATCGCATAATCACCACATCCGGGGCACCAGCGAACTTCTTGATCTGTTTCAAAATCTTTAGGGGAGGCTTTTTTTATCTCAACCTGCTTATTCATTTGGCATCTCCCAAATTCTCAACAATTGTATTGGTAATTTCCGAAATCTTGAAGGGCTGGCCCGAAACTTTGGATAAAAGGTGAGTATCCAGCAGATACTGGCTGCGTAACAATGTATTCAGTTGTCCCATATTCATTTCCGCCACAATCACTTTGTCATAAGTTTTAAGTAATTCGCCCAAATTTCGCGGTAAAGGCCAGATATGACGCAAATGAATATGAGATACATCCATGCCGTCTTTGCGGGCCTTTTTAACCGCCTGATGGATGGCGCCATATGTGGAACCCCAACCGATCACTGCCAGCTTACCGCCCGCCTCACCCAGTGAAACATCCTGAAGCGGCATATCATTCGCAATATTATCAATCTTGGCTTTGCGCGTATCGGTCATTTTCTGATGGTTGGCCGCATCATAGGAAATATGACCACTGTCATAGTCCTTCTCAATGCCACCAATCCGGTGCATCAGCCCCTCTGTTCCGGGCTTAGCCCAGACCCGGGCCAGAGTTTCAGGATCACGTAACAAGGGGTGGAAACCTTCCTTCTCTTCATGAAATTTTACCGGGAACGGTTCATAATCATTAATATCAGGTATCTTCCACGGCTCTGAGGCATTAGCGATATAACCGTCCGACAAAATCATAACCGGTGTCATGTATTTTGTTGCAATACGCACCGCTTCGATGCCCACATCAAAACCGTCTGTGGAATTGGATACAGAGAGCACAACAATTGGCGCATCCCCGTTCCGCCCCCAAACGGCCTGAAACAGGTCAGATTGTTCGGTTTTAGTCGGCAGTCCCGTAGAGGGACCCGCCCGCTGAATATTAACAATGATCAATGGCAGTTCTGTGGTTATGGCAAGTCCGATGGCCTCGCCCTTCAATGCAATACCGGGGCCGGAACTTGTGGTCAGGCCGAGACAACCCGCAAATGAAGCACCAATAGCCCCACAGATAGCGGCAATCTCATCTTCCGCCTGAAAGGTAATAACCCCGAAATGCTTCAGACCCGACAGGGTATGCAACAGGGAAGATGCCGGCGTGATCGGGTATGAGCCAAGAACAAGCTGAAGATCCGCCAATTGCGAACCCGCAAGTATGCCCCATGATAAAGACTGATTACCGTTCACCGTCCGGTAGGTTCCCGGCGCTTCTTTATATTTATTGATTTGATAGCGGCGTAGATTACTCGACATTTCAGCCGTCTCACCGAAAGCGTGACCCGCATTTAAGGCCGCGACATTTGCTTTTGCTATTTCAGGCTTGCTGGCAAATTTTTGTTCCAGACTATCAATGATAGTCTGCCTTTTCCGGCCAAACATCCACAAAAGCAAACCCAACGTCCACATATTCTTACAGCGCAGACTATCCTTATTGCCAAGGCCGAATTCCTTCACCGCCTCAACGGTCATCTTTGTGATATTCAAGCGTTTCACATCGTAATGTGACAGGCTGTCATCTTCCAGCGGGTTGGTTTCATACCCGGCCTTCTTAATATTTTTAGCGTTGAAGGCGCCCTCGTCCAGAATGATCATGCCGCCGTTACGCAAATTGGACAGATTTACTTTCAGGGCTGCCGGGTTCATGATTACCAAGACATCCGGCTCATCGCCTGCGGTGGAAACCTCTACAGAACCAAAGTTGATCTGAAAGGCCGATACGCCGAAAGTGGTTCCCACAGGGGCTCTGATTTCTGCAGGGAAATCCGGGAAGGTCGACAGGTCACTTCCTTCCAGTGCCGTCACCACAGAGAACTGCGTTCCCGTTAATTGCATACCGTCACCGGAATCACCCGCAAAACGCACAACGACTGAATCCAGTTCTTGAATTGCCTGATCATTTGTCTGTGAAGAATGTTGACCACTCATCTTATTTCCTTAGCCTTAAACTATTATATAAAAAATTAAATTCTATATACTTTAGTGTAGTTTAAAAATAAATACATTTTTTATGTGTATAAAATATAAGTTCATTACATAATCATTATGTTTTTTTTAACTGTCTTTGCAAGATAATATGAGTATCTTTATCAAGAATCCAATAGCCTAACGACTAATAAAAAAAATATTTTGGTACACGATGACTGAAAAGCTACAAGCAGGTCGAATGTGGCAGATCGCCATACCGTCCATAATCGCTAATATTTCCATCCCGCTACTTGGCCTGGCGGATGCATTCATGATGGGCCACCTGCCAGATCCCCGGTATCTTGGCGCCATTGCTCTTGGAGCGATGATCATCAGTATCCTGTATAATAGTGTCAATTTTCTGCGTATGGCCACTACTGGATTTACCGCTCAGGCGGCTGGCCGAACTGAAAATGCTACAATACCCAAAATATATATGCGGGCGAGCCTTAGTGCGGTGATCATTGGGGCTATTTTCATCCTGATACAGTGGCCGGTAGCGGAAATTATTTTCACGCTCATCGGCGCAGACCCAGAGGTTGAGCGACTGGCCCGTGAATATTTCATGATACGCATTTGGGGTGCGCCATTTGCACTCATGAATTTTGTGGCTGTGGGCTGGCTGTTAGGGCTACACAAAGCCAAGGAGGCCTTATGGATTCAACTGTTTATGAATATGAGCAATATTCTGTTGAATTTTACGCTGGTTTATGGCTTTGGCATGGATGTTAACGGGGTGGCTTTGGGGACTATTCTTGCTGAAGCCATGGCTGCTGTTCTGGCTTTCAGGTTAATCTCCAAACATAGCAACAAGTTAATCGGCCATAGCATATGGAGTATCAAGGCCCGTATCGGATTGTTTGACCGCACAGAATTTGTAAAATTATTTGTCCTTAACAGGGATATATTCATACGAACCGCCTGTCTGACCGGATCAATGGCCGTCTTCACCATATTGGGGGCCAATATGAGCAATGAAATTTTGGCAGCCAATGCCATCCTCATGAATCTGCAAATGGTTACATCCTATGGCCTTGACGGTTTCGCCCAGGCCGCAGAGGTATTGGTGGGAAAAGAAATCGGCGCCAAGTCCCGTTCAGGATTCCATAAGGCTGTTATCCTGTCTAGCAAGTGGGCGCTTGTGACAGCGGGATTATTCAGTCTGATTTATCTGGCTTTCGGTGAAATGTTCATTAACGCTCTGACCAATATACCAGACGTCAGGAATGCCGCCGGAGGTTATCTGGCATGGGTCATTATCCTGCCTCTCATATCAATCTGGAGCTTCCAGCTTGACGGTATTTTCATCGGGGCCACCGCTGGTAAATATATGCGCAATGGTATGGT
>DAOWHQ010000203.1:0-13618 GCA_030641355.1 Alphaproteobacteria bacterium | reverse complement strand
TTTTGGCTGTGGCGGCGATAGGGATGTCGGCAAGCGCAAAATTATGGGAGAAATTGCCGTAAAACAGGCGGACCGGGTTTATGTCACCGATGATAATCCGCGCAGTGAAGATGCCTCAAAAATTCGTGCTCAGGTTTTGGTAGGCTGCCCAGGGGCAACCGAAATTGCCGACCGGGCCAATGCCATTAAGGCCGCCGTGGATGAATTGGAAAAAGGTGATATCCTGTTGGTCGCAGGTAAGGGTCATGAGCAGGGGCAGATCATAGGCAATACCATTCGCCCCTTTGATGACAGATCCGAAATCCGTTCTGCTATTGCCACAGATGCGGGCAGGCCACCTCCGGAAAGGTGGGCGAGCGCATGACACCCCTTTGGACAGATCAGGAAATTGCAAAAATATTTGGTATAAAGCTGAACAATAGTTGGCAGTGTCAGGGCATTTCCATAGATAGCCGGACTCTGGAGGAAGGCGACCTGTTTTTTGCTTTGATAGGGCCGAATTCCGATGGTCATGATTATGTTAAAATGGCTATCGCCAAAGGCGCGGTTGCGGTTGTGGTCAGCAAGCCGGTTGAGGGGCTTGACCCTAAACTTCTGGTCATGGTTAAAGATGTTAAAGTTGCCTTGGAAACGTTGGGTCGGGCGGCGCGGGCGCGGGTGGATATTCCGATCATTGCCATCACGGGTAGCGTGGGTAAAACCGGCACCAAGGAGACGCTGAAGAATGCGCTGTCCCGCAACAAAAAAGTCCATGCCAGTGTGCTGAGCTACAATAATGATATTGGTGTGCCGCTGTCTTTGGCGCGGATGCCACGGGATGCAGATTATGGTATATTTGAGCTCGGCATGAATCACGCTGGTGAGCTGAGAATATTGTCCAAGATGGTGCGGCCGCATATTGCGATTATCACAACCGTAGAACTGGCTCACAGTGAATTTTTCAGGGATGTTGAGGAAATTGCAGATGCGAAGGCGGAAATCTTCGAAGGCCTGATGCCCGGCGGTACGGCTGTGCTTAACCATGACAATCTGCAATATTGCCGCCTGAATGACAAAGCCAGTGCGGCGGGTGTTAGCAAAATCATCTCATTCGGGTCGGATAATACGGCTCATGTTCATATAGTCAGGCAGGCATTTCATGATACTTGCAGCTGTGTTATCGCCAGTGTGATGGGGCAGATAATGACCTTCAAGATTGGTATGCTTGGTCATCACTGGGTCATGAATAGCCTTGCTATTCTGGCGGCGGTGGAAGCTGTTGGTGGTGATCTAGGGCTTGCGGGCCTTGGCCTTGCGGAAACAAAGCCTCTAAAAGGCCGCGGACGTCGCCACCGTATTTTTCTGGATATGTCCGGGGAGGAATCAATTCTTCTAATAGACGAAAGCTATAATGCCAACCCTGCTTCTATGAAAGCGGCTCTGGAAACATTGGAACAGACCGCCCAGCATGATGATGCAAGGCGTATCGCTGTTCTGGGTGATATGGCGGAGCTGGGTGAAAAAAGCGATGAACTGCATGCCGCATTGGCGGATGAGATGGAAAAGAGAGACATTAACCGGGTTTATACGGTTGGATCTCATATGAAAAAATTGTCTGAACGGTTGGCAGGTTTCCGCAATGGTGGGCATTTTGATGACAGGACCGCACTAGAGGCCGCCCTGATACGTGATTTGCGCCCATCTGATGTGGTTATGGTCAAGGGATCAAATGCCAGTGGCATGAGTATTATTGTTGACAAAATACTGGATATGGAAGTGTCCGTAGTAAAACAAGCCGTGTGAAGGAAAAATAAGGATGCTGTATCATTTTTTATATCCCCTGAGTGACGATTTCGGAATATTCAACCTTTTTAGATATTTGACTTTTCGTGCTGGTGGGGCATTAATGACCGCTTTTCTGATCAGTTTTCTCTGTGGCCCTTCGGTCATTGGCATGCTGAAAAGAAAGCAGAAAAAAGGCCAGCCCATAAGACTGGATGGCCCGGAAAGCCACCTGCTCACTAAACAGGGAACACCTACTATGGGCGGGTTCCTCATTTTGCTGGGCTTGTCTGCGGGAACATTGCTCTGGACTGATCTGTCCAACCAATATATCTGGGCCTGTCTTGTTGTCACCACCGGATTTGGCCTGATTGGCTTTCTGGATGATTATCATAAAATTACCAAATCCAGTTCTGATGGTGTTTCAGGAAAAATAAAATTGCTCATGGAAATTATAGTTTCGGTGGTTGCGGTGCTGATCATTATGGATAAGGCAGGGGAGGGGCTTGATACAAGTCTTGCGGTGCCATTCTTTAAAAACACATTGATTGATCTGGGCTGGTTCATGATTCCCTTTGCCATATTCATTCTGGTGGGGTCATCCAACAGTGTAAATCTGACGGACGGACTTGATGGTCTGGCGATCATGCCTGTGATCATCGCAGCGGGTACTTTTGCCCTGATTGCCTATCTGGTGGGTAATAGTGTTTTTGCCGGCTATCTTCAGCTGACTTATGTGTCTGGTGCGGGGGAGTTGGCGGTATTTTGTGCCGCTATGATAGGCGCGGGCCTTGGCTTTTTATGGTATAATGCGCCGCCCGCTATGATCTTTATGGGTGATACAGGCAGCTTGGCTCTGGGCGGTGCGCTCGGCGTTGTCAGCCTTGTCACCAAGCATGAGATTGTATTGGGTATTGTCGGCGGGCTTTTTGTTCTGGAAACGGTGTCTGTCATTGTGCAGGTGGCCTCTTTCAAGTTGACCGGCAAGCGGGTATTCCGCATGGCTCCCATCCATCATCATTATGAGAAAAAGGGTTGGTCGGAACCTACCATTGTTATTCGTTTCTGGATCATAGCTGTATTGCTTGCTCTGGTCGGGCTTGCCACATTGAAACTAAGATAGGGCGGTTATATGACTGTTTTTTCAAGAACCGATACAAGCCTGCTCAGTAACTGGTGGTGGACAGTTGACCGCTGGTTGTTGGTGACATTGGCCATATTGATTGGTCTTGGTATTGTTCTTACCCTTAGCGCCAGCCCGGCCATTGCGGAAAAGCTAGGGTTAGAGTCGTTTCACTTTGTTAAACGGCAACTGATATTCCTGTGTCTGGCGGTCACGACTTTGCTCGGGGTATCCCTGCTTCCGGTCATATGGGTTCGGCGGCTTGGCGTGGTGATGTTTTTGGGTTGTCTTCTTCTGTTGGCACTGACCATGGCCATCGGCCCGGAGGCCAAGGGCGCACGCCGTTGGCTTCGTATTGGCAGTTTTACCCTACAGGCCTCGGAGTTCCTGAAGCCTGCCTTTGTCGTCTTTTCGGCATGGATGTTTTCGGAAGTTCATAAAAACCCAAATTTCAAAGGCTGGTCAATCTCCATACTCACTTACTTGGTGGTGGTGGCTTTCCTGATTGCCCAACCGGATCTGGGGCAGACTATTCTGATTTCTATGGTCTGGGCGGCACAGTTTTTTATGGCAGGATTGCCTATGGTATGGGTGTTGGGATTTGCCGGTTTGGGTATGTCGGCACTTTTTATGGCCTATATGTTCCTGCCTCATGTGACCAGCCGTATTGACCGTTTCATATTCCCCGGTTCGGGCGATACCTTTCAAGTGGACACGGCCCTGAATGCGTTTCGCAGTGGTGGATTATTTGGTCGTGGGCCGGGCGAGGGTGCGGTAAAGAAAATCTTGCCTGATGCTCATACCGACTTTATTTTTGCCGTCACTGGCGAGGAATTTGGCATAATTTTATGCCTGTTCCTGATTTGTCTGTTTGCCATCATTGTTGTTCGCTGTTTGCTAAACCTGATGAAAGAAACAGATTTATTTGTTTTTCTGGCGGCTTCGGGCCTTATCATTCAGTTCGGCCTTCAGGCATTTATCAATCTTGGGGTTAATCTTTCAATCCTGCCCAGTAAAGGCATGACCTTACCCTTCATTAGTTATGGCGGCTCATCTATGCTGTCCGTTGCCATTACCATGGGAATGGTGCTGGCCTTAACCAGAAGCGGTGGCCGGGATAATCTGGAAAATCTCAATTCTGCTTGGAGACAATCATGACCCGTCGACGCACTAGCCATATCGTACTTGCCGCCGGGGGTACGGGCGGCCACGTATTCCCCGCAGCGGCACTGAAGAATGAGCTGATCGCGCGTGGGCATGAGGTCAGCCTTATTACCGATAGCCGGGGCTATCACTATAAGGAACATTTTGAAGGCACCAAAATCCGCAAAATCAATAGCGTCACTCTTTCTAATCGGGGATTGCTTGGTAAGCTGGTGGCTCTGCCTAAAGTGCTCAGCAGCATTTCAGACGCTAAATTTATTTTGAAGAATATGAAACGTCCGCCCGGTATTGTGGTCGGTTTTGGTGGCTACCCCTCTTTTCCGGTTATTAAAGCCGCTTTGTCTTTAGGGATTCCCACCTGTATTCATGAACAGAATGCCGTGTTGGGCCGGGTCAATAGGCATTTGGCAAAATCTGTCGATGCGGTGGCCCTGTCCTTTGAAAAAACCCAGAAGGCGCGTTTACGAAAATATAATCAGGTGGTTGTAACCGGAAATCCTGTCCGTGAGGAAATTGTTGAACTTGGCGATAAATTCTATCCGGATATTAGTGAGGAACGTATTTTTCGTATATTGGTCATTGGCGGTAGTCAGGGGGCCAGTATCTTCAGTGAAGTCGTGCCTCAGGCTATATCAACTTTACCCCGCGCACTGCAACGGCGTCTTCAGATTACTCAGCAATGCCGTGCGGAAGATATTGACCGGGTGCGCGAAATATACGCCGATACCAAGATTGCGGTGGAGCTGTCCACCTTCATCACTAATGTCCCTCAATGTATGGAATGGTCACATCTTGTGATTGGCCGGGCCGGGGCCTCTACCATTGCGGAGCTTACCGCCGCCGGACGGGCCGGTGTTTTGGTGCCTTATCCCTTTGCTACGGATGACCATCAGACTGAAAATGCCCGCGAAATGGTGCTTAGCGGCGGGGCTTGGCTTTTTAATCAAAAAGAATTTAACGCGGCCCAGCTGGCCAAATTATTACAACGTCTGGCAAAACGGCCACGGGATGTTTGGCGGGCATCGGAAGATGCGCGTAAAATCGGCAAGCCCTATGCTACAAAAGATCTGGCAGATCTGGTGGAACGGCTAGCCTTGGTCAAGGGTGATATTCGTAGTATCCGGACGGAAGAGCCTGTTGAAGAGGAAGCCCTCAATGAATAAGAATATTCAGCCGGTAAAAATTGGTCACCCCATCAATATAGGCATATTGCATTTTGTGGGTATCGGCGGCATTGGCATGAGCGGTATCGCCGAGGTCATGCATAATTTTGGTTATAAAGTACAGGGCAGCGATATTGGCGAGAGTGCCAATGTGGAACGCCTGCGCTCTTTGGGTATCAAAGTGATGATCGGCCAAAGATCTGAAAATCTGGAAGAGGCATGGGGTATCGTCTGTTCCTCTGCCATCAAACCCGATAATCCCGAAGTCGTCGCGGCCCGTGCCGCCAAGATGCCGGTGATCCGGCGCGCCGAAATGCTGGCCGAACTGATGCGGCTGAAATGGTGTGTGTCCATTGCGGGAACCCACGGTAAAACCACCACCACATCAATGGTGGCTGCAGTTCTGGATGAGGCCGCATATGACCCGACCGTGATCAACGGCGGTATCATTAATGCTTACGGCACCAACGCCCGTCTTGGTGATGGTGACTGGATGGTGGTTGAGGCTGATGAGTCCGATGGCACATTTGTTAAAATTCCATCCACTGTAGCGGTGGTGACCAATATTGATCCCGAACATCTTGATTTTTACGGCGATTTTGAAGCGGAAAAAGAAGCCTTCCGTACCTTTGTTGAGAATGTGCCTTTCTATGGATTTGCGGTCATGTGTATTGATCACCCCGAAGTACAGGCTTTGATCGGACGCATCACCGACCGCAAGATAGTCACCTATGGTTTCAGCCCCCAGTCGGATATACGCTGCTCCGACCTTCGCTTTGAAGAGGGCAGTGCCATATTCAATGTGGAAATTATCAACCGCGAGCTGGACAGTCCGGAAATTCTCATCGATGTTACTCTGCCCATGCCGGGGCGTCACAATGTGCTCAATGCCCTCGCCGCCATTGCGGTGGGCCATGAAATGGGCGTCAAAGCTGATGTGATCCGCCGCGCCTTTGCTAAATTTTCCGGCGTCAAGCGGCGTTTTACCAATATCGGCAAGCCATCAGGCATTACCATCATTGATGATTATGCCCATCATCCAGTGGAGATAGCTTCAGTGTTGAGTGCTGCGAGGGAAGCCTATAAAGGTCGGGTGATTGCCGTGATGCAGCCCCATCGTTATTCCCGTCTTGAAAGCCTGTTTGATGAATTTTGCGGCTGCTTTAATGATGCGGATGTGGTGATCGTCACACCCGTTTATGAGGCCGGAGAACAGCCCATTGAGGGCATCAGCCGGGACAGTCTTGTGGATGGTATTCGTGCTGTCGGTCACAGGAGCGTAATTGCGCTTGAGAGGCCGGAACATCTGGCTGCGCAAATCAGGCAGGTTGCCGAAGACGGTGATATTGTGGTCTGCATGGGGGCGGGAACCATTAGCGCATGGGCCTATGATTTAGCCTCAAGTCTGGACAACAAATGATGGCAGTCACGCAAAGGGAAGATATGGCAACGGTCAGAGGAAAATTTGAGGTTAATGCCTCCCTTCAAAAGCTGACCTGGTTTCGGGTCGGTGGCCCTGCCGATATTCTCTTTACACCCGAAGACCTTGATGATCTCTCAGATTTTCTTAGACAGATTCCAGATGAGATGCCCATCATGCCCCTTGGGGTGGGGTCAAATCTTTTGATCCGCGAGGGGGGCATAGAAGGAGCCGTGATCCGTTTTGGCAAGAAATTTTCAAACATAACCATAGAAGGCAATGACATCATCGCTGGCTCAGGCGCACCGGATATTGCCGTTGCCGGAGCCGCACGGGATGCGCAACTTGCGGGACTGGAATTCCTGCGCGGTATTCCGGGAACTATCGGCGGTGCGGTCAAGATGAATGCCGGGGCCTATGGTGCTGAAATGTCAGATATCTTAATCTCGGCAGAGGTAATGGACCGAAGTGGAAAACGCCATATCTTAACGCCGGACGATTTGCAGTTTTCTTACCGTCACTCCTCCCTAGCAGGTGATATGATTTGCCTTTCTGTGCGTCTTAGGGGAAAGCCCGGTGTGAAAAGTGATATTGCTAGACGGATGCAGGAAATTGCCGATGCCCGTGAGGAAAGCCAACCGCTCAGAACCCGGACTGGCGGCAGTACATTTAAAAATCCAGACGGTGACAAGGCATGGTCCCTCATTGACGGGGCTGGATGTCGGGGGCTTAAGGTCGGCGGTGCGATGGTATCGGAAAAACATTGTAATTTTCTGATCAATACGGGTGATGCCACCGCCAATGATATTGAGGAACTGGGCGAGGAAATCCGCAGGCGTGTGATGAATAATTCCGGTGTCGACCTGAAATGGGAAATTCGTATTGTTGGCCGAAAAGGGGAGCCTGTATGACAAAACATATTGTTGTTCTCAAGGGCGGATGGTCCGTTGAACGCGAGGTGTCGCTGACCAGCGGCGCTGCGGTCGCCAAGGCTCTTCGCGCGGAAGGTTTTCAGGTGACAGAAGTTGATGCCACGCCGGGTGTTGCTCAAATTCTGACGGAACTGAAGCCGGATGTAGTGTTCAATGCGCTTCATGGTCGCTGGGGGGAGGACGGTTGCCTTCAGGGGGTGTTGGAAATTCTGAATATTCCCTATACACATTCAGGCGTTGCGGCATCAGCCCTTGCCATGAACAAGATATTGGCCAAGAAAATTTTTCATTCTGCGGGTATTCACATTGCTGCGGACCGCATCGTGAGTAAACAGGAATTATTTGAGCGTGATCCCCTGCCGCGCCCCTTTGTGGTCAAACCCTGTAATGAAGGTTCCAGTGTTGGGGTTATCATCGTCAAGCCCGAAGATAATTTCGACCCGGCCCAGCCAGGCCCTTGGCAGGACACTAATCTATTGATGGTCGAAAGCTATCTGCCGGGGCGCGAGTTGACCGTATCTGTGATGGATGGCAAGGCACTGGCTGTGACCGAATTAAAACCTCATGCGGGCTTTTATAACTATGAAGCCAAATATCAGGACGGCAAGGCCGACCATATTATCCCGGCTGATCTGGGATTGGGAATGACAGATAAGATCATGAGGCTGGCAGAGGTGGCCCATAACGCCCTTGGCTGTAAAGGTGTAAGTCGGTCAGATTTCCGTCTGGATGATGGGCCGGATGGTGATGGAATTCCTTATATTCTGGAAGTGAATACCCAACCCGGCATGACCCCGCTGTCATTGGTGCCCGAACAGGCGCGCCATTGCGGTATGACGTTTGTTCAGCTTGTTTGCTGGATGGTGGAGGATGCATCATGTGGCCGTTAAAAAAATCAACTGCAAAGAAAAAAACGACTGCCAAGCGTGGGGCGAAGCAGGCGCTTAGCCTAAAACGGCGCCGCCGCTTTAGGCTCATTTTGCGTAGCGTATCGCTTGTGGTGGTTTGTGTCGGCGTGATTGCCTCGGCCTATATTTGGAAAAGCGGATTATTTCAGGAGTGGACGGTAGAAGCTCAGGATACGGTGAACCGGGAATTTGTCGATGCAGGTTTTACGGTAAGAGATGTGAGAATCACCGGGCAGGAGAATACAGAACTCAAACAAATACGTGCGGCGCTCGCGCTATATGATGGTCAGTCAATTGTTTCTCTTGATTTAGAAAATATGCTCATTCGGGTAGAAGCACTACCCTGGGTTAAGGCGGCTACCATCACCAGAATTATTCCTGATGCTCTGGAGGTTACCATCACAGAACATCAGGCCGCAGCACTTTGGCAGAATAGTGGCAGGTTTTATCTAGTGGACAGGGCGGGGTATGTTATCACCGATAAGGATTTGGCTAAATATGCCAAAATTCCGCAAGTGGTAGGGGTTGGAGCCAATGAAAATATAGCTGGTATTTTAGCTATGAGAGATAAATACCCTGATCTCTTTGTTCAGGTGAAATCATCGGTTTGGATTGGCGATCGGCGGTGGGATCTGAATTTGACCAATGGCATCATCATAAAACTACCAGAAAAAGGGGCCGACCTCGCCTGGGGCCGGTTATATGACTATCACAGCAAGCAGAAAATTCTGGCTAAGGATGTTCTGATCATAGATTTTCGCCAGCATGGAAAGACGATTGTACGACTGACACCACAAGAAGCCAAACGGCGCAGACTGCTCAATAAGTCCGGTAAAAAAGAAGAAAGTATTTAGTTTATGCGCGAGCAGATTATAACCGCATTGGATATAGGGACTAGCAAAATTTGTTGTTTTATCGCCAGAGTAGGCGATGGGGAAACCCGGCCCAGAGTGATCGGCATTGGTCATCAGATATCTAAAGGTCTGAAATCCGGCACGGTGGTGGATATGGAAGAAACCGAAACCTCCATTCGGGCCGCTGTCGATACGGCAGAACGTATGGCGGGCGGCAGCCCCATCCATGATGTTTATGTGAATATTTCAGCGGGCCATCCTAAGTCACGGATTTTCGCGGTGGAAGTTGATGTGGCGGGCCATGAAATTAATCAGCGTGATATCGACCGTGTTCTGGAGGCAGGATGGCAGAACCTTCAGGAAGAAGATCGTTTTATCATTCATTCTCGCCCGATCAGTTTCAGCATAGATGGGGTTGCGGGTGCTAAAAATCCGCTGGGTATGTTCGGCGAGAAGCTCGGTGTGGAAATTCACGTATCCAGTGTGGCGATAAGCCCTTTGAAAAATATCCAGAATTGCCTTAACCATTGTCACCTTAATTTGAAGGGTGTGGTGCTGACCTCCTACGCCTCTGGTCTGGCGGCGCTGGTTCCAGACGAACGGGAGCTTGGTTCCATATGCGTTGATATGGGCGGTGGCCTGACCAGCATATCGGCCTTTCGGGATAATGAACTTGTATTTGGCGATATTATTTCGGTTGGTGGCAATCATGTCACCCGTGATATTGCTCAGGGCCTGTCCGTATCAGAGGACAGGGCAGAGGGGCTTAAAATAAAATATGGTAATTGTCTGTCGGACAACGTGCCTGTTCGGGGTCAGATTGATATTGTCCAGATCGGTGAAGACGGTCAGGAACACCTCATGACCATACCTCGGTCCATGTTGACGTCAATCGTCAGCCCACGGGTTGAGGAAATTTTGGAGCTGGTACGGGACCGGATCATTGAGGTAGGCCTTGCGGATATTGTCGGTCGTCGGGTGGTATTCACCGGCGGTGCAAGCCAGATTTCAGGGCTGGAAGAGCTGGCTAAAAAAATATTCTCGGTCAAGACATCACCGGAGCTTCGCGGGGACTTTTATGTGAGGGTCGGGCGGCCAGTAAGTGTGGATGGATTGGCCGATGCTGCTGTGGGGCCAGTGTTTTCGACCTGTGCCGGATTGCTGAATTACGGTGCGAGTACGCCCGATGAGGTTCATACTATTTTGGCGGAAAAAGCAAGGATAGGTTTTTTTTCACGCATTGGGACGTGGATGAAAGAGAATTTTTAGGAAAAATCATCCAAAAATGCAAAAAAACGACTCGAAAATGCAAAAAAACGACTCGGAGAGCATTTTTTTAAAGACACCACGAATCACATGGTGTAAATTATACTTAACGTATTGTTACTGCATATTGAATCATGTATGAGCACCAAGCCGAACGGAGAGCGAAATGACCATAGAGTTTACGACAACAGAATTAACCGAACTGACACCAAAGATTACCGTGTTCGGGGTCGGAGGAGCCGGGGGTAATGCGGTAAATAATATGATCAATACGGGCCTTGAAGGCGTTGATTTTGTAGTTGCTAATACGGATGCTCAGGCATTGGCCTATTCCAAGGCAGAACAAAAAGTGCAACTTGGTGCCAAGCTCACTCAGGGACTGGGTGCGGGAGCGCGACCCGAAGTGGGACGCGCCGCTGCAGAAGAAACAATTGAGATGATCCGGGAACATCTTCGCGGGTGTCATATGGTCTTTATCACAGCCGGCATGGGCGGCGGAACTGGAACCGGCGCGGCACCGATCATTGCCCAGACAGCACGGGAGGAAGGTATTCTTACCGTGGGTGTTGTCACCAAACCGTTTCAGTTTGAAGGCAACCGCCGGATGGCTCTGGCAGAACAAGGGATCAAGGAACTGTCGGAATATGTCGATACTTTGATCATCATTCCAAATCAGAATTTATTCCGTATTGCCAATGAGAAGACCACATTTGCCGATGCTTTTGCCATGGCAGATGAGGTGTTGCATTCCGGTGTGCGGGGCATCACGGACCTTATGGTATTGCCAGGGTTGGTTAATCTGGATTTTGCCGATGTGCGCACAGTGATGTGTGAAATGGGCAAGGCAATGATGGGAACTGGTGAGGCCGAAGGGGATAATCGCGCTTTGGAAGCCGCAGAAGCCGCTATCTCCAATCCGCTACTGGATGAAGTTTCCATGAAGGGCGCGAACGGCGTTCTGATCAATATTACGGGCGGTATGGACCTGACATTATTTGAGGTTGATGAAGCCGCCAACAGAATTCGCAGTGAGGTAAATCCTGATGCGAATATTCTGGTTGGCTCGGCTCTTAATCCAGAACTCGATGGCAAAATGCGGGTTTCTGTGGTCGCCACTGGCATTGAATCCGATGGCATGACCCGCCGTGAAGAACCAAAAAAAACATATAGCTTTGATACAAAACCCCAGATTGAAACCAAAGCCGAAACCAATAAAAACCCAGATGCGCAGTGGGATGAACCCGCCGCTACACAGGATGCGCGTGAAGAGTTAGTGGCAGAGGAAGAGCCGCTGGATTTGAATGTGGAGGCAGAGGATGATGTTCAGTTAGCTAAAGATGACATTCAAAAGGAAACAGATAAACTGCTGGCAAAATTGGCGGAAGGTATTGTTCAGAAGTCTGAACTTATCGCAGAGAAATCTGATGAACTGAGCGCAAACCGCAAGGAAGAACCGTTTATTTTTGCAGAACCAACCATGCCAGAGAAACGTATGGAGCCAATTATCCAGAAGGCTGACCCTTTCGCAGAAGCCGATATGGCTAATGCCTCAGCTGAAAAAGAGCCTCGCAAGCATGGGCTACTAGGTATTTTTGGCGCTCGGCGTAAGGCGGCACCAAAGAAGCAGGTTGATCTGCGTCAGGCGGATATGCTGAACCCGGAATTGAATGAGGCCCGACAGGAGCCAGAAATTGAATCTCCTGAATTTAAGGAAGAGGCAACCCATAGCGAGGTGAGCAGAACATTAGTTGCGGATGAGCCGATCACAGCCGAAAAAGTCACTGCTGCAGAGGATGATCATCTCGAAATCCCAGCCTTCTTGAGACGGCAGGCTAATTAAATAAATAATTTTATGCTTTATTAACTCATATGTACTAGTATGAATGCAGTATTGAGTAAATTATAAAAATAAAGATAAAATAGTTGAGCATCAAAAAATCGTAGCAGGCAGCGGGAAAGTATCAGACGGCACATTCCCCGAAACTGTAATAAGGCAGGTTTACCTGCCTTTTTTTCTTTTATTTTCCCCTAAAATTTATGGAACTAGGTCATGTTTGACGAAGGCATAAAGACTTCTCTTTGGATTTCTGCGGAAATAAAAAAATGTGACGGACTTTTCCTGCCCATGACAATTCTGCATCGGGGTGATGAGGGCAGGGGCCTTGTTCTGATCAAGCAGTATATCGCCGGACAGGGATGTATTCTCCATACCAGAAAGCGGGATATGAATGGTCAACTGGGTTGGTATAATCCACTGGGGCAAGATGCGGTCGATGAGGCTAAGGCCGATGAATATATCGTCCGGCAACGCCAATATGACGAAGATCTCTGGGTGGTGGAAATCGATGACCCAAAGGCGCAATATTCACCCGTCATCTGATTTTTCTTCATGGTAGCTGTATTTATTACTTTTTTTTGCAGTTTTTCTTGAGCTAACCCTTGACTATTTCCCTTTGAAGTTTATCTGTTGCAGTAGTTGTTAGCACTCTCACTTGCTGAGTGCTAAACGGGAAACACTTAAACATTAAAATAGAAGAGGTCTTTGAAATGGGTTTTCGTCCTTTACACGATCGTGTACTTGTACGCCGTATTGATGCAGAACAAAAAACTGCTGGTGGCATTATTATTCCTGACAGTGCGCAGGAAAAACCAAGCCAAGGTGAGATTATTGCCGTAGGAACTGGTGCTAAAGCCGAAGATGGCACCGTGACGGCGCTGGATGTGAAAGCAGGCGATATCATCTTGTTTGGTAAATGGTCCGGTACAGAAATCAAGATTGACGATGAAGATCTGTTGATCATGAAAGAATCCGACATCATGGGTATCATTGAATAACCCTTACCCCAAAATAAATTTTATAAAGGAAATATATAATGGCTGCAAAAGACGTAAAGTTTGGCTCTGATGCCCGCGCCCGTATTATGAATGGCGTTGATATTCTTGCCAATGCGGTAAAAGTAACACTTGGGCCCAAGGGTCGTAACGTCCTTCTGGACAAATCATTCGGCGCCCCGCGCATCACCAAAG
>DAOWHQ010000018.1:0-2635 GCA_030641355.1 Alphaproteobacteria bacterium | reverse complement strand
TCCTGTTGCGCCTGCTCATATTTGCCTAGGCCGAAATAGGCCGTACCTCTGTTATTGAAAGCCATCCAGTTTTCTGGGGCAAGTTTCAGCGCTTTATTGCTATATTTCAGAGCCTGTTCATAGTCTTTCTGAGTATTATGGATAACGCTAAGGTTAATATAGGTGATGAATCTGTCATTCTTGCGCAATGTGGTCTTTAGCGCCTGTTTATAAAGCCTGCGGGCCTGTTCCGTTTTACCGGCTTCAAGTCTTTGGCCCGCCTTGACTACAACGTCAGACTTGCCAATTGACCAATAAATTTCTTTTTGGCCATTCACTTCAAATTGTCCGGCTATGGCCGCCTGCCCGATTGTGAAGCTAATGGATGTTAATATTATGGCATAAGCCGCTGTTCTGATGGTTTGTATAATAGTCATAATCTTTCTCCTGTGTTGGTTACTCCCTAAAGGTAGTGCAAAGAAAATGAATTTGAAATACAAGATATTCTATGCTATCTATTCATAAATGAATATCTACAAAGGTGATTATGATGGATTGGAATGCATTGAAGGTTTTTCTGGCGATTGCGGATAGCGGCAGCCTGACGGCGGCGGCCAGAAAATTAAAAATCAGCCAGCCAACCCTGAGCCGCAAACTCACCAATCTTGAAGAAAGCCTCGACAGCCAGTTGTTTCAACGCCTGCCGCGCGGTCTTGTTCTGACCGAAGCGGGGGAGAGCATTATGCATAGTGTTCGCAATATGGGCGATCAGGTGCTTGATGTGGAAAAGAAGCTGACCGGGCAGAACCTGCGACTTGAAGGCAATGTGCGGCTGACCACCACTGAATATATCGGTAGCTTCTGGATCACGGAGGATATGCAGGGCTTCAGGAAATTATATCCGGGGATCAGTGTCAACCTACAGGTGGATATGCAGGTCATAAATCTGGTTCGACGTGAAGCCGACATTGCTGTCCGACTTGGGCGGCCCGAGCAGCCTGATCTTATCGCAAAAAAGATCGGATCATTTTTCAATTACCTTGCGGCCAGCAAAAGCTATCTGGAACAATATGGCAGGCCCGAAAGCCTGGAAGATTTGAAAGACCATTATGCGGTGGGCTATAGTATGGAGATGTCGGTAAATTCTGGCGTCCATAAGCTATTCAGTCATTTTCATAAAGAAAATATCTTGTTTTCCAGCAACAGCCTTTACAGTATTTACGAGGCCGTTAACAAGGGACTTGGGATCGGCATGATGCCCGACATTGCGGCTGATATGTTTCCTGATATCGAGTTTATATTGCCAGATCAACATAAGATGGAGCTAGAGGTCTGGCTCGTGACCCACGCCGACATCCAACATAACGCCCGCATCAGAGCCCTGTTTGACTATCTAGCGACAAGCCTGTCTGAACGATTGAAAAAGGTTGATGAGGTTAAGGATGTGTAGCTAAATGATCATTCTCATACCTTGCCCCATATTGTCATTCCCATCCCCTACTACGTCATTCCCCGCCCCCCTAACTCTGTCATTCCCGCGAAGGCGGGAATCCAGCTTCCTTAAAAAAGACTTAGACTCCCGCCTTCGCGGGAGTGACAAGCATTATTTCTATAATACTATTTTCCAGATTATGTTTCTTCAAAAACCACTAAAGGCATAAAATAATAGAGTAAATAGCTTGAACCTATACCTAAAAACAATAACCAGCCAAAGATCAAGAACAAACCATAAGATACACCTGAAGGTAATAATAAAGAAATTATTTTTATCCCCCAAATAAAGGATATATAAACAAATACTGTGGTTAAGATGCTAAAAAAATAATATATTTCAGTGGGGTAGACAAGTTTAGCCTTACAATCAAAACATGGCGCATGGCCAATTAGATTTCTCGTGATACTATATTTAGTACCGACGTAATATTTACGCCAAAAACTGAATGTTTTACGACCACAATTTGGACATTCTACCTTCATTCAATGATCCTATTTCACCTAAACCCTAGTCTCCAACTCCAACCGTAACTTATCCACCACATCATAAATCAAGGTCAGTTCCTTGATCGTTTTCTCGATGCGGGTGATGTCGGTCAAATCCGAGAAGGCACTGCCGCCTTCGAAGCTGTCACTGCCTTTCTTGATCGCCAGAAGCAACCGCCCCCGATCAAAAGCCATTTGCAGGTTACTGGGGCCGACGGCGTTGCTGAGGTCGCGGGTCCGTTCCATGAAGGCCGGAGTCAGCAAATAGCGGCTTTCCACCTGATCAGTGCCATATACCTCGAACAGGCTTTCAAATTCAGGGTCTTCCAATTTGATACGCTCGCCGATCTTGCCAAATTTGGCGAAGAAATTGCCAAATTTTGTGTGATCCTTGGTTATTATCGTCGTGCCGGTAAAATTCTTGTGAAAATCAAATTCACACAACAGACCACGAAAGACCGTGGTGCGGCGAGTGCGGCCTTTGGAATCGCGGGTCTTTTTGATCAGTTTCGCCTCATAAAGGCTAAAGGCCACGCCCCTGACATCGCCCTCTATCTGGTCTTCAAGCTTTTTCTCATTATAGGACGGGATCAGGTCAAGCTCGTCCAGACGGGACAGCGACACACCAAAGGGGGTTAAGTGATAATTCAGACCCAGAAACCGGCATAGGCTGGTC
>DAOWHQ010000205.1:0-9868 GCA_030641355.1 Alphaproteobacteria bacterium | reverse complement strand
TTTCTTCCACGGTGCGAACACCCATTTGAGCCATGATCTTGCGTACCTCTTCGGCAACAAAGAAGAAGTAATTCACCACATGTTCCGGCCTGCCATTAAATTTCCGGCGCAGAACCGGGTCCTGGGTGGCGATGCCCACGGGACAGGTATTCAGATGACATTTGCGCATCATGATACAGCCGCTGGCGATCAGTGGTGCGGTGGCGAAACCAAATTCATCGGCACCTAACAAAGCCCCGATGATTACATCGCGGCCAGTTTTAAGACCGCCGTCAACCTGAAGGCTGATCCGGTCACGCAATCCATTTAGCACCAATGTCTGCTGGGTTTCCGCCAGTCCCATTTCCCACGGCGATCCGGCATTCTTGATGCTGGTCAGCGGGCTGGCGCCCGTGCCACCGTCATAACCGGATATGGTCAGATGGTCGGCCTTGGCCTTGGATACTCCGGCGGCAACCGTACCCACACCAATTTCAGAGACCAGCTTGACGCTGATTCGGGCTTTCGGGTTAACATTCTTCAAATCATAGATAAGCTGCGCCAGATCCTCGATGGAGTAAATATCATGATGGGGTGGCGGGGATATAAGACCAACCCCCGGTGTTGAATAGCGCACTTTGGCGATGACCGCGTCCACCTTGTGACCGGGCAGTTGTCCGCCTTCGCCGGGTTTCGCGCCCTGTGCCATCTTGATCTGAATTTCATCCGCATTAACCAGATATTCTGTGGTCACACCAAAACGGCCAGAAGCCACCTGTTTGATGGCACTGCGGCGCAGATCACCATTTCTGTCCGGGGTAAATCTATCCGGTTCTTCGCCGCCCTCTCCGGTGTTGGATTTACCGCCGATGCGATTCATGGCGATGGCGAGGTTGGTGTGCGCTTCACGGCTGATGGAGCCAAATGACATAGCGCCGGTAACAAAGCGTTTGACAATCTCACTGGCGGGTTCCACGTCTTTCAGTGCAACGGGTTTGGGGGCCAGTTTGATGTTAAACAATCCACGCGGGGTCAGCAGACGGCTGGACTGCTCATTTATAGAGCTGGCGTAGGCGTCATATTGATCCTGACTGTTGCCGCGCACCGCATGCTGGAGATTGCTGACACTGTCCGAGGTCCACATATGGTCTTCCCCGCGCATCCTTATGGCATATTCACCGCCCACATCCAGAGCATTAGCATAAACCAGACTTTCTTTGAAAGCCTGATCATGGCGCATGATGGTTTCACGGGAAATTTCCTTCAGGCCCACGCCTTCGATGGCGCTTTGGGTCTTGGTGAAGTATTTTTCGATAAATTCACTGTTGAGGCCGACCGCATCAAAAATCTGCGCGCCACAATAGGATTGATAGGTGGAAATACCCATCTTGGACATGACCTTCAGAATACCCTTGTCAATGGCTTTGGTATAGCGGGTGCGGGCCACTCTTGGGCTAATATCTCCGGCAAGACCGGGGGCCATCGCCGTGATGGTTTCAAAGGCGAGATAGGGATTTATGGCTTCGGCACCATAGCCGGCGAGTACGCAGAAATGATGCACTTCGCGGGCTTCTCCGGTTTCCACCACAAGGCCGACAGAGGTTCTGAGACCTTTACGAATCAGATAATGATGGACCGCCGATGTGGCCAGCAGCGCCGGAATGGCAATGCGGTCATCACTGACACCGCGGTCAGACAGGATGATGATGTTATCACCTTCGATTACCGACACTTCCGCCAACAGGCAGATGCTCTCAATGGCATTGTCCATACCCTTGATACCTTTGGTGGCATCATAGGTCACATCAATGGTGACGGTTTTGAAATTATTATCGGGAATATCGCCGATGGTGCGTATTTTTTCCAGATCTTCATTACTAAGAATTGGCTGGCGGACTTCCAGTCTTTTATGGGTTCCGCCAACTTCCAGATCAAGCAGGTTTGGCCTTGGGCCAATGAAGGACACAAGTGACATCACCGCCTCTTCCCGGATAGGGTCGATGGGCGGGTTGGTCACCTGAGCAAAATTCTGCTTGAAATAGCTATAGAGCAGCTTTGATTTATTGGACAGGGCCGAGATAGGTGTGTCCGTTCCCATGGAACCAAGCGCTTCCTGTGCGCTGGTGGTCATGGGCGGGAACAGAAGCTTGATGTCTTCCTGAGTATAGCCAAAAGCCTGTTGCCGTTTCAGCAGGGGGACATTTGTATCATGGTGGGGGGCAAATTCCGCTGGCAGGTCTTCCAGTTTGATCTGGGTGCGGGCAAGGATTGCTTCATAATCATAGGCACTTGCCAGTTTGGTTTTGATTTCATCATCGCTGATGATCCGACCCTGCTCTGTATCAATTAACAGCATTTTACCCGGCTGCAGACGCCATTTCCGGACGATTTTATTTTCCGGAATGGGCAGCACACCCATTTCGGATGCCAGAACCACCATGTCATCATCGGTCACAAGGTAACGCGCCGGACGCAGACCGTTACGGTCAAGGGTGGCGCCGATCAGATTGCCATCGGTAAAGGCCATGGCGGCGGGGCCGTCCCATGGCTCCATCAGGGCCGCGTGATATTCATAAAAAGCCCGGCGTTTTTCATCCATCAGCGGATTACCGGCCCAGGCTTCGGGGATCAGCATCATCATGGCATGAACGATACTATAGCCGGCGGCTACCAGCAGTTCGAGCGCATTGTCAAAACTTGCGGTATCCGAAATGCCTTCGGGGATCAGCGGCCATAGTTTTTTCAGGTCTTCGCCAATGACAGTGGACTGCATACTGAAACGGCGCGATGCCATCCAGTTGACATTACCGCGTACCGTGTTGATCTCGCCGTTATGGCAGACCATGCGGAAGGGCTGTGCCAGACCCCAGGTGGGGAAAGTGTTGGTGGAAAACCGCTGATGCACAAGGGCAAGTGCGGATTTCATGCGTGTGTCGGTCAGGTCTTTATAATAGACCCCAACCTGTGTCGCCAGTAGCATACCTTTATAAAGCAGAGTGCGGCTTGAACAGGAACAGGCGTAATAATGGCCGGTATCCTCTCCCATATCAAAGACGATATTGGAAAGTTGTTTGCGGATCAGATAAAGCTGTAGTTCAAACTGGCCATTGTTATCACAATTGCCGCCCTTGGCCACAAAAGCTTGTAGAATGGCGGGTTCTGAGGCTTTGACACCGTCGCTGAAGCCGCTGTTATCGGTGGGCACGTCACGCCAGCCAAGAAATTTCTGGCCTTCCTGATCAACAAGACCTTCAAAGATGTTTTTGATCTTGTCGGCCACGTCTTTTTCATGGGGCAGAAACATCATCAGGACGCCGTAATCGCCAAGCTTTGGAAGCTTTATCCCTTCCTGCTTTGCTGCTGCCTGCATAAATTCATCGGGCATCTGTAATAGAATACCAGCACCGTCACCGGAAAGCGGATCGGCCCCCACGGCCCCGCGATGGGTCAGGTTTTTAAGAATTTCAAGTCCGTTGACGACAATATCATGACTTTTAACACCCTTGATATTAGCCACCAGGCCAATACCGCAGTTGTCATGCTCGTTGACGGGGTTATATAGACCCTGAGGGGACGGTAAACCTTGATTGTTTAAGGGTTCCTGCTTAACCATTCCTGAAAATACTCCTCGACTTAAGTTCTTCTAAAATTTTTCGCGCAAAATTCCAATCCGTCTAATAATTAAGACAGACTGGACTTTAATCTTTTGTTTTAAAGTCAGTATTTGATGCTCTCTTCAGGCGTTTTTTCACATATTATTATGTGATTATTCTTGTAGCTAAACCGAAGAATTTTATCTCACTCAATGCAAGTGAGGACAAAAAATAATCTGACGCAAATTTTCTGCAGTTTGCGATGCGATTTACAAAATTAACTGCAGCGATGTTACATACTCATGTATTTTCTACTGATTCTTATGGTCAAAATCAAGCAAATCATGAGAAAATATATTGCACTGCAACAAGTAAGAAGGAAAGAAAGCCTTTTATTCCAGAGTGTTAGGGGCAAATAAAATAATTATAATATACGCGCCAATAAGGTAATTGAATATGAAAAGTGGCAAAATTGACAATTTTTGATCTGTATTTTGCAGTTTGAATCATATGATTTTAGCAAATTATGGGGCGTAATTAATTTATTAATTTTTTTAGCTGTTATTTGATCTGAAATCGGAGTTTCCCACGGGTTTATGAAAGTCAAGGGGAAAAGGATAAATACTAGCTGTTGACATTCCTCTGGGGGCTAAATACCATATCTTGTGTCGAGGGAGGCTTAGCGGGGATTGAAGCGGGATTGTTGTTATTATATAAGGTACTAGGGGAAAACTGATTAAAAAAGCTCTAGTAAATCAACAGTATCGTTTTAGAATTTCAGGGCAGGCAAAGCCTCTGCAATCGAAAAAAAATAATTTTACGTTGTGCTAATATAGTCTAAATCAAGAAGATTATATGGTATAATATTGGGTTGATTCATTGGAACAGGGGTTCGTTTGATTTAATCAGCGGAGAGGTAAACAAAGTGACGGGTACGTTATTTAAGGAAGCGGTACAGGTAAAGGATCATTCTCAGGTTGAAACCGTACCTGAGCGGGATAATCTGTTGACGGATTTTGGCAAGGCGACACTGATAGATCGCTATCTTATGCCCGGTGAGGATTTTCAGGATCTTTTTGCCCGCGTCGCCGGTTATTATAGTGATGATCAGGCCCATGCTCAGCGTTTGTATGATTATATCAGCAAGCTATGGTTCATGCCCGCAACGCCAATTTTAAGTAATGGCGGCACCAAGCGTGGCCTGCCCATTTCCTGTTTCCTCAATGAAGCCAATGACAGCCTTCTTGGTATTGTCAATCTGTGGAATGAAAATGTGTGGCTGGCGTCAAAAGGCGGCGGCATCGGAAGCTATTGGGGCAACCTGCGCTCCATCGGCGAGGGCGTTTCCACCAACGGCAAGACATCAGGCATTATCCCATTCATTCGGGTTATGGACAGCCAGACGTTGGCCATTTCCCAAGGCTCGCTCCGGCGCGGCAGTGCGGCGGTATATCTGCCGATCAGCCACCCTGAGGTCGAGGAATTTATCGAAATTCGCCGCCCGACCGGCGGTGATCCAAACCGTAAAGCACTCAACCTTCATCACGGCATCGCCATTTCCAACGCCTTCATGCGGGCGGTGGAGAATGACGAAGAATGGGCGCTGCTCAGCCCCCATGACAATTCGGTTCAGAAAACATTGTCCGCGCGCGGTCTGTGGATACGGATGCTGACCGCCCGTATTGAAACCGGCGAACCCTATATGCTGTTCAGTGATCATGTGAATGATGCGATACCGGAGCATCACAAGCTGGCGGGACTGAATGTGAAAACCTCTAATCTTTGCTGCGAGATTACTTTGCCCACAGGTATGGATCACCTGGGTAATGAGCGCACCGCAGTCTGTTGTCTGTCGTCCATTAATCTGGAAAAATATGACGACTGGAAAAATAATGAGCTATTCATAACCGATGTTATGCGTTTTCTGGATAATGTGTTGTCAGATTTTATTGAACGCGCCCCCGATAGCATGGCCCGCGCCAAATATGCCGCTATGCGCGAACGCAGTGTGGGTCTTGGGGCTATGGGTTTCCACAGCTTCCTGCAGGACCGGATGATTCCATTTGAATCCGTCATGGCTCAGGTCTGGAACAAACGCATATTCAAGCATATTCAGGACGGGGTTAATGCGGCGTCCAAATTACTGGCTGCGGAAAAAGGCGCTTGTCCCGATGCGGATGATTACGGCATTAAGGAACGCTTCTCTAACAAGACTGCCATTGCACCGACCGCGTCTATTTCAATTATTTGCGGCGGGGCCAGCCCCGGCATTGAACCTATTGCCGCCAATAGCTTCACTCAGAAAACCCTGTCTGGTTCCTTTAATGTCCGTAGCCGCGCTTTAACCCGCCTGCTTACGGAAAAGGGTAAGAATACCGATGAAATATGGTCGTCCATTACCATTAATGGTGGCTCTATTCAGCATCTTGATTTCCTGAATGACCTTGAGAAGGACGTGTTCAAGACCGCGTTTGAGCTGGATCAGCGCTGGGTGATTGAACATGCCGCCGACCGAGCGTCTATGGTGGATCAGGCCCAGTCGATTAATGTATTTCTGCCCGCAGATGTGCATAAGCGCGATCTGCATCAGATTCATTTTCAGGCCTGGAAAAAAGGCGTCAAAAGCCTTTATTATTGCCGTTCCCTATCTATCCAGAGGGCGGAATCTGTTGAGAGCGCCAAGGCTGTAAACACGATGGCTAAGGCCAAGCCGGTGGCCCAGAAACAAGAAGCCATGGACTATGAAGAATGCCTGTCCTGTCAATGATTAACCCGTATTTAACTTAAGGTAGTACCCCCATGTCCCTTCTTGAGGAACGCATAGTCTATAAACCCTTTCAATATCCTTGGGCTTATGACGCCTGGCTGACCCAGCAACGTATTCATTGGTTGCCGGAAGAAGTTCCAATGGCCGATGATGTTAAGGACTGGAATATAAAAGTTACTGAGGGCGAGAAACATCTGTTGATGCAGATTTTTCGTTTCTTCACACAGGCCGACGTGGAAGTGAATAATTGCTATATGCGCCATTATACTCAGGTCTTTAAACCGACCGAGGTTCAGATGATGCTGGCGGCATTCTCCAATATGGAAACGATCCATGTGGCGGCCTATAGTCATTTGCTGGATACACTGGGCATTCCCGAATCAGAATATGAGGCCTTCCTCCAATATAAGGAGATGAAGGATAAATATGACTATATGCAGGTTTGGGGTGTGGATACAAAGGCTGATATTGCCAAAACTCTGGCGGTATTTGGCGGCTTTACCGAGGGGCTGCAACTATTTGCCTCTTTTGCCATCCTGATGAATTTCCCGCGCTTTAACAAGATGAAGGGCATGGGTCAGATTATCACATGGTCGGTGCGGGATGAAACCCTGCATACCAACAGCATCATTCAGCTGTTTCATACTTTCGTGCAGGAAAACCCGGAAATATGGACCGATGAACTACAGGAAGAATTAACCGAGGCGTGCAAAACCATCGTTACGCACGAAGATGCCTTCATCGACCTTGCTTTCGAGATGGGCGATATCGAAGGGCTGACCGCCAAGGAAGTCAAAGAATATATCCGCTATATCGCCGACCGCAGACTGACACAGTTAAACCTGTCGCCGGTTTATTTTGTTGGCATTAATCCGCTGCCGTGGATGGATGAAATCCTCAACGGTATAGAGCATGCAAACTTCTTTGAAAATCGTTCCACAGAATATTCCAAAGCCTCCACTCAGGGCGACTGGGAAGAGGCATTTGATTAATTTTTGGGCCTGATGCGAGGAATATTTTGGCTGTGATAGGGGTAGTATGCGCGGATATACCACAAGAATATTAGCCTGTTTTCTCATTGTATCGGGAACGGTAATTGGTCTTGCGGGGATTGATCTTGTATTGCCTTCAATTCCCAACTTGCCACATATCTTTAATACCGGCATTGGCGAGACGCAATTGGTTCTTGCCGCCTATGTTGGCGGGGCCAGTATAGGGTTTCTAACCTTTGGTGTTTTGGCGAGCCGTATGGACCGACGGGTGCTTTTTCTGGCTTCTGTTGCGGCTTTTGGTCTATTTTCATTTTTATGTATCGGTGCCGAAAATATCTGGGCTCTGGTGGGGCTGCGTTTTCTGCAGGGGGCAGTTTCCACGGCACCTGCGGTTATTGCACCGGGTATGATCCGGCAATTATTCAGCGAGATTGGCGCGGTGCGGGCGATTAGTATGCTGGGTAGTATAGAATCACTGGTTCCGGCTCTGGCACCTATTTTAGGGGTCTGGTTATCGGCGCAATATGGCTGGACGGCGTCTTTCTGGCTGACTGGCGTATTGGCCGTTGCCATCTGTATTGTCCTTGTGATCCGACCACGGATTTTACCGGGGCATCCTGCCCGCTCGTCCCGTGACCTTGGCGGGTATATCAAGCTGCTAAAGAATAAAAACTACCTGCGCTATGGCTTAAGTCATGCCTTCGTATTGGGGGGGCTGTTGATATTTGTCTTTTCTCTGCCCGTTGTCATCATTAAAACCATGGGCGGCACCATAGAGGATTTTATCTATATACAGGTCTGTGGGGTGGCTTTCTTCATTATCACGTCCAATCTGGCCGGAACGGTGGTCAAACATTATGGCTCTGAATTTGCAATCACCGTTGGCACATATTCGGCGGTTGTCGGTTCTATCTTCATTTTGATTTATGCTCTGTCGGGGGGTAATGATCCGTTTATTTTGATTCCGGCCTTCATCCCGCTTAATGCCGGGTTGGGGCTTCGGGGCGGGGCGGGTTTCATGAAAGCACTGGAGGCGGCCAAGCATGATGACGCCCGGGGTTCGGCCCTGATTATACTGGGGGTGACGTCCATTGCGTCCCTTGGTACCGCCGCCTTTGCGCCCTTCATTTCTTATGGGCTGCTGGCTCTGGCTATTGCGGTGGCCTTAGTCATTGTACCATCCTTCCTGCTGATAAAATTTATCGCTCCAATAAAATCATAGCATCAGACAGCTATCGCCAAGGCGGTTCCCTGATTGATGGCGCGTTTAGCATCAAGCTCCACCGCAACATCGGCGCCACCGATTAACTGGTAGGGTTTTTCGAGGCCGTCCACAAGATCGCGTAGCGGGTTTTGTCCGGCACAGATGATCACATTATCCACATCTAAGATTTGCATTTCGCCGCCGATGGACAGATGCAGGCCCTGATCGTCAATCTTGTGATATTCACAGCCGGGAATCATGGTCACGCCTTTATTTTTCAGGCCGACCCGATGGGCCCAGCCGCTGGTCTTGCCAAGGCCAGCGCCGATTTTTGAGCTTTTACGCTGAAGCAGGCTAATCTCCCGATTTGACGGGGTGACGCAGGCCGCCATACCTTCCACACCGCCGCGATGCTGAAAGGTCATATCAATACCCCATTCCGCCATGAAGGCCGGAATGTCGAGGCTGGTGGAGGGGCCTGAATGGCTGAGCAGTTCCGCCACATCAAAGCCGATACCGCCCGCGCCGATGATAGCCACCTTCTGGCCGACCTTGGCACCCTGTATCACCTCGCGGTAGGTGAGGGTCTTTTCATGGTCAAAACCCTGTAAGTCAAGCACGCGTGGGGCAATTCCGGTGGCGATGATAACGTCGTCATAATCGCTGTCATTTAATGCTTCGGCAGTAACGACGGTATTCAGATGCAGTTTCACGCCCGTTAGTTCGATCTGGCGTGCGTAATAACGGATGGTTTCAGAGAATTCTTCCTTGCCGGGAATGCGTTTGGCAAGATTAAACTGCCCGCCGATTTCTGCCGCCGCATCATAAAGACTGACGTCATGCCCGCGCCGCGCCGCCGTAGTGGCGTAAGACAAACCTGCTGGCCCCGCGCCGATCACGGCGATCTTTTTGGCCTTGTCTGTGGGAGTCGGGGCAAATTCGGCTTCATGGCAGGCCGCAGGATTAACCAGACAGCTTGAAATTTTGCCGACAAAAATATGATCCAGACAGGCCTGATTACACGCAATACAGCTATTGATTTCGTCGGAGCGGCCCTCGGCAGCTTTGTTAACAAAGTTGGGGTCAGCCAGAAATGGACGCGCCATGGACACCATATCCGCATCACCGCGACTGAGCACTTCTTCGGCAATCTCCGGCGTATTGATACGGTTAGAGGTGATCACCGGAATGGTCAGGGATTTTCTAAATTCCGCAGTTACCCATGTGAAGGCAGCGCGAGGTACCTTGGTGATGATGGTGGGGATACGTGCTTCATGCCAGCCAATGCCGGTATTGATCAGGGTCGCGCCGGCTTTCTCAATGGCAAGGCCCA
>DAOWHQ010000047.1:0-23727 GCA_030641355.1 Alphaproteobacteria bacterium | reverse complement strand
ATAGTGACGATTTTTTCACCCGTGAATAGTGTGATGCCATTATCATTATACCCAGCTTGATCATTGATGATGATGTCATTAAATTTTTGCTCTCCGGCCAGAACAGGTGATAACATTATCCGGTTATAATTTACGTGGGGTTCGGCACCAAATACGGTGATGTCATATTCGTTAGGCGCAATATTGAGAAGCTCTTCCAAAGCTCTCATACCAGCCATACCGTTACCTATTATGACAAGTTTCTTTTTCATAACACTCTCTTTTACTGTTGGGCTACTCCTGAATTACTAGCAAGCTTTATGCCAGAACCGCCAAGCCCTTATTTTTCAACAGAAACAATATTTTTCAGTGCGCCACTTGTCAGTTATTTCTTAATAATTGTGCAGTCGCTAACGAAAAAGATTAATAAATAGGCACGAACAAGCATTGATTAAAAATTAGGCTATCAACAAAATAGGCCTAAAAAAATGGCGGATTGTAAGGGGTTTATTAAGCACGCGTAGAGTGTATTTTTGCGAAAGCCACCCAGTGAATATAGGAAAAACCGCGTGCAGGCGAATTTTTATTGCGCCGCAGCATTAATGGCACGTTACTTGCTCTGATACAGCATACAAGAAGAATGAACCGAAAATAACGGGTTCATTTGAATGAGTATTTATAAGGAATGAGTATGTCTATATCGTCTTCCCAGAAAATAAATCTATTTTCTTTTAAGGGGAAAACAAAAACCCTGCATCTTTCATGGGTGGCCTTTTTTATCAGTTTTATTGTCTGGTTTAATCATGCGCCGCTCATGGCAATGATCCGCGAAGACCTTGGGCTGGATAAACAGCAAATAACCGCCATTCTGATTTTGAATGTGGCGCTGACCATTCCGGCGCGGGTGATTATCGGTATGTTTGTGGATAAATTCGGGCCGCGGGTGGTCTTTGCATCCCTGTTGTTTATATCCAGCTTTCTGTGTTTCTTTTTTGCCACCGCCCAAACATTTGAAACCATGGCCTTGGCCCGTTTCCTGATGGGGTTTGCCGGGGCCGGATTCGTGATCGGTATTCGCCTGATCAGTGAATGGTATCCGGTTAAGACGGTGGGCCTTGCGGAGGGTATCTATGGCGGCTGGGGCAATTTTGGCTCTGCGGCGGCGGCTTTGTCATTGCCCACGGTGGCTTTGATGTTTGGCGGGCCGGATGGGTGGCGATATGCCGTGGCCTCCACGGGTTTAATCGCTTTGGTATATTCGTTTATCTTTTATTTCAATGTCCGGAACACACCCAAGGGCGCGACATATTTTAAGCCAAAAAAAGCCGGAGCCATGGAAATCAGCACACCACAGGACATGGTGCTTTACATCATTATGAAGGCGCCGCTGTTTTTGACCCTAGCACTCCTGACGTGGAAGCTTGGGCCACAAAATCTTGAAATCATCGGGCCAGTAGCGGAATTGTCCCTATATGGCTTTCTCTTTGTCACATTCCTTTATCAGGTGCATCATATTTTCAAGGTCAATGAAGCGGCCCTCAAAGAGGGGGTTGATGAACTGCACCGTTATAAGTTTAAACAGGTGGCGATTCTTGATCTGGCCTATATGGTGACATTCGGGTCCGAGCTTGCGGTAGTCTCCATTCTGCCGTTGTACTTCATGGATGTGTTCAGCCTGTCTGCGGTACAGGCCGGGATGGTCGCGGCCAGTTTTGCCTTTATGAATCTGGTGGCACGTCCCAGCGGCGGGTATTTCAGTGATAAATTTGGCCGCAAGCTATCCCTGATGATTTTGCTGATCGGCCTGACAGTGGGCTATATGGTCATGTCACAAATCACGTCGGGCTGGCCTTTGCCGTTGGCGGTTATGGCCTGTATGTGCTGTTCGTTCTTTGTACAGGCCGGTGAGGGGGCCGTATTTGCCACGGTTCCCCTGATCAAGCGGCGCATGACGGGACAGATTGCTGGTATGGTGGGGGCTTATGGTAATATCGGCGGGGTTTGCTTCCTGATGGTTTTTTCCTTTGTATCGCCGTCAATATTTTTTATGGTGATCGGAGGTAGTGCAGTTTTTATATTTCTGGTGGTGGCCTTCTTTATGGATGAACCGGATGGTGAAATTGCAGAAGTCCTGCCCGATGGCACAATTGAGATGATAAAGGTTAGCTAAATGTCGGCAATAACCATTGGCGCCTTTTCCGATAAGGGCGCCAAGCCAGAGAATGAAGATTCCTACGGTGTCATGTTCCCTGAAAAGGATCAGGAACTGACCAAGGGGATTGCTATCGCCATTGCCGATGGTATGAGCGGCTGTCAGGCGGCCAAGGCTGCCAGTGAAACCTGTGTCAAATGCCTGTTGCTGGACTATTTTTCAACGCCCGATAGCTGGAGCGTTAAGAAATCCGCCAGTAAAATATTATTGGCCACTAACAGCTGGATGTTTGGGCAGGGGCAAAAACTTTACCAATCCGATTTGGGTATGGTCAGTACGCTGAGCGCCATGGTACTTAAATCCGGCACGGCCTATATTTTCCACATTGGCGACAGCCGCATCAGTCTGCTGCGGGGGGGTAATATCCAGCATCTGACACAGGATCACAGATACGGCAAGAGCCATTACCTGACCCGTGCCATGGGAACGGGGAAGAATCTTCAGATTGATTATCGTGTGGTTGATGTGCAACGGGGTGATGTTTTTATCCTGACTACAGACGGAGTTCATGAATTTATAAAAACGTCAGAAATAAAGAATTTAATCGCACAGAATGACGATGATCTGGATGCTGCCGCCCGTACGATCTGTGACAGGGCATTGGCGGGGGGCAGTGATGACAACCTCACCTGTCAGATCATCAGGGTTGATGATATATCCGACTTTCGGGAGAAACAGCATTTTACAGCGCGAAACCGTCTGCCCTTCCCGCCGCCGCTGGATATGGGCATGGTGCTTGAGGGCTATAGGGTGATAAGGGATTTGCATGCCAATGCCCGAAGTCAGGTCTATTTGGCTCAGGATATAAATACCGATGAATTGGTGGCCCTTAAAACACCCTCGGCGAATTTTGACGATGATGAGCATTATATTGAACAATTTCATCGGGAAGAATGGATCGGTACTCAGATAAAATCGCCGCATATATTGAAAATAATACCAACGCGGGAGCCGCGTAAGTTTCTCTATTATGCCACGGAATATCTTGAGGGTCAGACATTGCGGGAATGGATCAATGATCACCCTGAACCCGATTTGGCCAAGGTCCGGGATATTCTGCGTCAGCTTATTCAGGGGCTGCGGGCCATGCATCGCCTTGATATGGTGCATCAGGATCTTAAGCCTGAAAATATCATGATTGATGAGGCGGGAACCGTAAAAATTATTGATTTCGGCTCGGTGAAAGTGGCTAGTGTGACAGAGGGACAACAGGTCAGTAGCTCTCAAATGCCTGCGGGTGCGGTTGATTATACTGCGCCTGAATATCTGCTTTATGGTGATGGTGATAACAAGTCTGATCTTTATTCACTGGGGGCGGTTATCTATGAAATTCTGACCCATAAGCTGCCATATGGCAAAGGGTTCTCATCGCTTCGCCGCGTAAAGCAGCTGGATTATATTCCGGCAACCCTTGTGAACCCAGACCTTCCGCCGTGGATAGATATGGTGTTGAGAAAAGCCGTGCAGAAAGACCCCCGCGAGAGATATCAGAATCTTTCCCATTTCGAGCGGGATTTTACCCTGCCCCCTGCTCAGACAGGTAAACAGAATTTCACACCGCTTCTGGAGCATAACCCGCTATTATTCTGGCGCGGTCTGTCCTTGTTGTTGGCTGTGTTGTTGGTTATATCTCTGCTGATATAGAAAAATTGGAATCGGATACTAAAGCCATTATTCCGCCGGATCAGCTTCCGCAACCTCTTCTGTTGGAATATCTATGATCAGGAGTTCATCGAGTAGTCTGGGGCGATATTTTTCAATCAGGGCATATAATATTGCCGTACTCTCAAGATTTGGTTCGCTGGTGACCAGCGATGGCCGGTAATGCATCTGAAAAGCCCGTAGAACCACTTTCGTCTGGTCATCCAATATCCCGGTGTCTTCTATTTTATAACCATAGGCATTCAAGGCCCGTTGTATATTGATCAGGGGTAGAGGGGCTGCGATAAATCTTTCCCAGTATTTGGTCACTGTTTCATCGTCGAACCATGCGCCAAAACCGAGCTGGTAAAGCCGCTGCCATGGAAAGCGGGGGCCGGGATCAATTTTGCGGTCCGGCGCGATGTCCGAATGGCCGACAATGTTAATGGGCCGGATGCCCGGATGTCGTTCCAGAATACCGCGAAGAAGGTCCGTCAGGATATCAATCTGAGATTCGGCAAAATCGGGGTAGAAACATAGACGCATTGGCTCTTCGTCATTATCGGTTGTGATCTCTTCACTCGCCTGTTGATGGCAGTATGTCTGGTTGACCAGTTCAATACCAATTGACTGATCGTTCAGCCCTGATTTTCCCGCCCAGTAACTTCGGCCGGCATGCCACGCGCGCTGAGTTTCAGGGACCAGTGCAAAAACTTCCAGCTTATCGCGGGTGTAGGTCTTGTCACTGGGCTCCGGTATCAGATAGTGGGAGCTGACCGAATTCGATGACGGCTGGGTCAAAATATTTACGGATTCGCCAAAATCCGACGTTGTATGATGAATAACAATGATGCTCACACGGCTGTTGTGGTTTGCGGATGGCAGTTGGGTTGTGCCGCCATCATGGGCGCATGCTGAGATAAAACCCAATCCGATTACCAGTAATATATGGCGGATAACGGTGCCTGTAGAGGTGGTATGAGCAAGAAAATTATTCATGTTTATAGACCTGAATCGGTAAATAGCTGAAGCTTATAAAATAGCCGAGGTTAAAGGGTAACGAATTCAGTGTTACAAAATATAATGCCATTTGGACAGTGTTTTTTGTAAAACAGGGCTATTTTAGCCATAAAAACCGGAATGGACTTATGCAAAGGTCTCTAGTTGGTATCTGTCTTTTTAGTGAAACAGGGGATTATATGCAAAAATATGACAATGGTCTCAAATTGGTATTTGACTTTAGAGTGAAATTGATGGTATTTTTGCTGTAATCAAGAATAGTATGTGCCATTAAGGTCTATATAATGCCATTTAGGCCTAAATATAAAACAATGAGGGAAGGAATAAAATGACTAAGATTTCCAATAGATTGGGAAGGACCCGCCTGAGTTACAGAAGCGTTTTTACGTGGCTTGCTGTAGCATTCAGTGTGGTTATTCTCAGCACACCAGCCTCTGCTCAGCAGACTGGTAGTGTGACGGGTCAGGTAACCCAAAGCGATGGCGCTGCCCTCGCAGGTGTTACCATTGAGGCGAGCAGTCCTGTACTGCCACAGCCACGTTCCACAACAACGGCCGCAAATGGTCGTTACCGGTTGCCATTATTGCCACCGGGTAATTATGAAATTATATTCCGTGATCGGGATGGCAACGAGATGAAACGCTCCGCCGCCGTTATGCTGCAACAAAAACTCAAGGTCAATGTTGCCTTCGCTGATGGTGTGGAAGAAATCGTTGTTGTCGGCTCACAGAGCATGGTTGATGTTGGTCGCGCTGCTCTGAAAAGTTCGATTGGCTCGGCTGCCATTAATGGTGTTCCTATTGGTCAGGAATATCGCGATATTCAAAAATTGATTCCGGGTGTTCAATATTCTGAAGATTCTGTCCGTGGCCCAAGTGCCGGCGGTAGTGGTCAGGATAATAACTATCAGTTTGATGGTGTTGATGTATCCCTGCCAATGTTTGGTACGCTGTCTGCGGAACCCTCATCACATGATATCGATCAGGTATCTGTGGTTCGCGGTGGCGCAACGGCGATTGGTTTCAACCGTTCTGGTGGCTTCCTGATGAATACCATCAGTAAAAGAGGTACCAATGAATTTCACGGTGAAGTTAGCTATCAAATTCAAAACAGTGGTATGACGGCTGATTTGAAGAGTGGTGATACGCCTCTTGAATTTGAAGAAGATAAAACATGGGTAACCGCCAGTGTTGGTGGACCTATCCTGAAAGACAGATTGTTTTTCTATACCTCTTACTATCGTCCAACCTCCAGCCGCAGCAATGCTAGCAATGCTTACGGCGAAGTGCCGGACTTCAGTAGTAAAAGGGATGAGTTCTTTGGTAAATTGACTTTCTCCCCTACGGATAACATCCTGATTGACGGTAGCTACCGTACTTCGGAGCGTGAAAACCGCAATTCAGGTGTTGGCGCATTTACGGCTGCTTCTGCCGGTACGGGTTCTGATGCATCTCAGGATATTATCATTCTTGAAGGGTCATGGATTATTGATGATGCCAGTTCTTTGAGTGTTAAATACACCAATTACAAGAATGACACATCTTCACGTCCGGACACACTTTTTGACTTCGGCATTACAGAAGGTGATTCTCTGAATATCGGATCTCTGGATCAGCAGGGCTTGTTATTAGTACCTCAACCCGTTACAGGGGCGACTGCTTTTAACGCGTTCATTCAACCACTCATTGACCAGCATGGTTTCTTGGATAATGGTGTGGCTACTGGCGGCGGTGCTGTCGGTGGTGGTACGACAATCAATAATCAGGATTTCTCACGCGAAAGTTTTGAAATCGGATATGATCGTCAGTTCTATCTTGGTGATACAAGTCATGAAGTACACATTGGCTACCAGCATCAGACAATCGAAGAAGATCTGGCACGGCTTTCTAATGGCTGGGGTAGAATTACGGTTATTGGTGGTCAAGATGTTGCCTCTGACGGGTCAACACCTATATTCTTCCAGGCTCGCCTTAACCAAATGAGTTTCGATAGTGGAACACCTCCTAACATTAACTCAGCATCCAAACTTCAGAGTTTCGAAATTAACGATACTATTGAAACGGGTGACTGGACATTCAATGTTGGGGTATTGCTAAGTAATGATGTTCTGTTCGGTCAGGGTCTGCGCGAACAAGCAGGCACAGTCTCCGGATTTGAAGTTTCTCCCGGCACTCGTTACAAAATGCATGAAGTTGATTGGTCAGATATGATTCAGCCACGCTTCGGCGCTAACTGGGACTATTCAGACACAAGCTCTGTTTATGCGAACTATGCACGCTATCATCCGTCCGCATCATCGCTGGCACGTGCCGCATCATGGGGACGTAACCTTAGACGTGATATCAATGTTTCTTTTGATGAGAATGGTGACTATATCGAGTCCGTTGGTGTTCGCTCTTCATCTGGTAAAGTATTCCAGGAAGGCATGAGCCCTCGTAAAATTGATGAGTTCCTCATCGGTTGGACAAGTCAGGTTTCAGACGAATTGACCGTTCGCGCCCATGCCCGTTATCGTGGTGGTGCTAACTTCTGGGAAGATACCGGAAATACTCACCGTATTTCGGCGAGTGCGCCTGATTATGTTCCTCAGGAATTATATGTGGAAAATCTTGATGAAATTCGTGCTGAAATTGGCGGATCATCTTACGTGATCGCGCAGCTTGATGGTGCTTTCACCAGATATTATGAAGCAAGTGTTGAAGCTGAATATACCACTGAGAAATTGTTTGTTACGGCGTCATATGTCTGGTCACATTATTACGGTAACTTTGATCAGGACAATACAACGACATCAAATGATGCTAATTCCTTCATTGGATCATCCTTCATTGCCGATGGCTCAGGCCGTCAGCTCTGGGACTTCAGAAATGGTGATCTTCGTGGCGATCGTCGCCATCAGTTCAAAATGTATGGTTACTATCAGTTTGATTGGGATGGTCAGTTTGGTGCCTTCATGGTTCTCCAGTCCGGTCAGCCTTGGGAAGCTTGGGACTCTACGGCCGCTGGTCTTCCTGCCGGCTGGAGTGATACGAGCCGGTTCGCAGAACCCGCAGGCTCACGTACAACAGATTCCCACTTTCAGCTTGATATTAATTACACGCAGAACATCCGTATATACAATGGGATGAATATCCAATTGCGTGCTGATTTGTTCAATGTGTTTGATAGTCAGACTGGATACAATATCCAGAATAAAGTGAATAGTGCCGGATTTGGAGAGGCCCGTAGCTTCTTTAACCCACGCCGTTTGCAACTGGCTATTAAAGCTAAGTTCTAATCTAAAATAAAAAACGCGCCCGGTTCCCCATGTGATGTGGTAGCCGGGCGCGTTTTTTTGTGACTTTTTAAGAAATGCAATATTAGTCGTATTATGTTTCAGGCCATTACTTTTAGGTATTTATTGGCGGGCAAGCCATATTGCACCGTCAAGTGCATCCCCCTCTGCTGTGACCAGTTTCGGGTATATATGCGCGGATAGCCAAGGCTCTATATGCTCGGCCAAGCCGCCGGTTAAGGCGCAGCGCGGCACGCCTGATTCATACAGGCTGCCTATCATCATTTCGATATGATGAGCCGCACTCTGCATGATTATCCGAGCCACCTTATCTTCTGTTGCCGCCGCCTGTACCACCAGAGGTGCCAGTGCCGCATAGTCCGTGGCCGTGGCCCGGTCCATCCATCCAACGACAGCGCTCGTCTGATCATCGAATTTTTGGAAAATTTCTCTGGTCAGGGGCGAATGAGCGATGCGCCCGTCCGAGGCGCGTAAGGTTCTGCGGATGGCCTGTAGACCAATATAGGCCCCACTTCCTTCGTCTGATATGGGAAAGCCATAGCCGCCGACCTGAATATTTTTACCGGCAATCCGGCCAACGGCAATGCTGCCGGTTCCAATGATCACAATGCCGCCGTCCCGCCCTGAATGAGCGCCCATATTGGCGATAAAACCATCGCTTTTAATGGAGACGCTAGCAAAGGGAAAGGGTTGGGCCTGTAATTTTTGTTTGGTACCCTTACGGCTGATCCCGGCAATGCCGATACCAGCTTTAATATTGGCGACAGCATGATCGTTCAGGTTGGCCTGTGCGATGGCTTGAGCATAGGCATCTGCCATAGCGGCAAAGACTTTTGATATTCCTATGCGTGTATTGGCAGGGCCGGACAGGCCGCTCCCTATAATGTGACCATCGGCATCCGTTAGTCGGGCACTGCATTTGGTACCACCAGCATCAATTCCCAAATAATACATAGTTTAGCCCTCAAAACCGGATATGACGTTAAATACAGATATTATATTGGTATCTTAAATACTGTCAAGTAGCTGCTATTGCCACTAATATTGAAAAAATATGGGTGAATGGTATTATAAAGGTATTGAATAAGCGGGCAAAAGAAGTTATTTTGAGAAAAAATGACAATATAGAAAATGCCGATGACCCGCGAAGATGAACAAAAGACATTAATGTATCAGGAATCTCAGGAATCTCATCTGCGCGTCCGGGAACAGCTTGCCATAAATAAAAATGCTATAGAGACTCTGGCTGATCATCTGCGCACTCAGCCGCCCGCCCTTGTAGTGACCTGTGCGCGGGGCAGTTCCGATCATGCGGCTACCTATGCAAAATATCTGATTGAGACCCATATCGGCACACCTACTTTGTCGGCGGCGCCTTCGGTTAGTTCTGTTTTCGAGGCCCGGCAGAATTTTGATGATGTGCTTTTTCTGGCCATTTCCCAATCGGGACAGAGCCCTGATATACTTAGTGCCACACAGGCCGCCAAAAGCAGGGGGGCTTTAGTAGTAGCTCTGGTGAATGATATGACGTCCCCGCTGGCAAAATTGTCCCATGTGGTTATTCCCCTCCATGCGGGTTCAGAAAAATCTGTTGCCGCCACAAAATCATTCATCTGTTCTCTCAGCGCTATGGTGCATATAGTGGCCGCATGGACAAAGAACGAAGATTTGCTGAAGCAGCTTCATGAATTGCCGGATGCTCTGGAAAAAACCTTTGCTCAGGACTGGTCTGACGCATTGCCTTTGTTAAAGGCGGCCAATAATCTTTTTGTGGTAAGCCGTGGCCTTGGCCTTGGCATCGCGCAGGAAGCGGCCCTGAAATTCAAGGAAACCTGTGGTATTCATGCGGAAGCCTTCAGTGCGGCTGAGGTGAAGCACGGCCCGATGGCATTGGTGAAAGAAAATTTTCCGGTCATGGTCTTATCTGTTGAGGATAAAACTCAACCCAGTATTGATGCTGCGGCTACGGCATTCATTGAGCGTATGGCGCTGGTTCTGGCCGCAGGAAAACCCTATGACGGGGCCAATAATCTTGACACGGCCCCTTGTGCTGCCCCTGAGCTGCGGCCAATCATTCTTATTCAGTCTTTTTACAAATTCGTTAATGCGCTTTCTCTGGCGCGGGGTTATGATCCCGATTGTCCACCCTATTTAAATAAGGTAACGGAGACTCTTTAAATATGAAGGCCCTTATCAACGCCCGCATCCTGACCCCCCAAGGGTTCAAAGATAACCAAACTATCCTGTTTAGCCAGGGATCGATTGTGAAGTTATGTGATGATAAAGCGCGCCCGGAGGATGTCAGGATAGAACGTGACCTTTGCGGTATGACACTTCTGCCCGGCTTTATTGATCTTCAGGTTAATGGTGGTGGCGGGGTGTTGTTCAATGACAACCCCACTGTTGAAGGCATTGAGGCCATAGGACAGGCCCACCGAAAATTCGGGACGACCGGTTTTTTCCCCACCCTGATCAGCGATGACCTGAGCGTTATGGCACAGGCGATAAATGCTGTTGAGGCGGCGATTGCGCAAGGGGTTCCCGGTGTTCTTGGTATCCATTTGGAAGGGCCATTCTTGAATGAGAAGAAGCGTGGCGTGCATGATGCTTCGAAATTCAGGCAAATTGATCAGGCAGCGGTGGATCTGATGTCCAGCCTTAAGGGCGGTAAGACCATTGTCACCCTTGCGCCTGAAACGACCACGCCCCAAATGATCCGGGCGCTCACCAAGCGTGGCGTTGTTGTCTCGGCGGGCCATAGTCTAGCCACTTATGATGATGCCCTAGCGGCGATGGATGCAGGGCTTAGCGGCTTTACCCATTTATTTAATGCCATGGCTCCACTCGACAGCCGCGCTCCCGGCCTGATTACTGCGGCCCTTGAAGATGCGCGGGGCTGGTGTGGAATTATTGCGGACGGGCATCATGTTCATAGGGCTATGTTGCATCTGGCTTTTCGGGCGAAGGCGGAAAAACAAATTTTCCTCGTTACCGATGCTATGCCAAGCGTTGGGGGCAAAGATAAAAGCTTTAGTCTGGGTGGCATAGAAATTGAGGTTTCAGATGGCAAATGTATAACGCCGGACGGCAGGCTAGCCGGATCGGATCTGGATATGATTACCGCGGTCAGGAACGCAATGGTTTTTCTGGATATTGATCTTGAGCAGGCAAGCCAGATGGCAAGCCTCATTCCGGCTCGTTTTATGACTATGCAGGATCAGTTGGGGGAAATACGCGAAGGGCTTCAGGCAGATTTCATTGTTCTGTCGTCAGAACAGGATGTCGTGGGAAGTTGGATTAAAGGACAGGTCCAAATCTGATTTATTGGATATTTTCCAGATTCATCACAAAGTCATAGCGGTCGCCCCGGTAGGCAGATCTGGTCAGTTCAACAGGCGTATTATCCTGAAGGTAAGAACGCCGTTCAATACGTAAAACTTCACTATTCTCCTCAACGGAGAGCAGTCCGGCTTCGGTGGGATTTGCCAGAGACGCCCGGACTTTCTGGGTTCCCTTAACCGGTCGATTTCCTTTTGTATCCAATGCCTGATAGAGGGATTCGGCAATTTTATCAATTTCTGGCAACAGGTTTGCCGGAACCACGGCATGTTCAATGGCCAGCGGCAGGCCATCAGATAGCCGTACCCGCCCCAAACGCACAACCTTGTCCGTCTGTAATATTCTGAGAACTTCGGCCTCTTCCGTTGTTGGTGTGCCGTAAGCTTTCATAATCCAGATTGCCTGCGGATTGTGACCCAGGTTGCGCGCATTGCCTGTAAAGCCGCTCAGACTGGATCCGAGATGTTCAATACGGGGCAGAACAAATGTGCCAGCACCTTGTTTGCGCTGTACAATTTTATCCTTTACAAGGTTATCCAGAGCCTTGCGAATTGTTACCCGCGATGTCCCGGTCATTTGGCAAAGGTCACGTTCAGCCGGCAGGGCTTCACCAACAGCCACATTTCCTTCAGAAATATAGGAGCGGATGTTTTTTGCTATTTGCATATAAAGGGGTGTTGTCGTGTCCTTATCCGGACTAATTCTACCCAGTTTCATCCTTAAAATCCTGTTGGCTTTGGCTATTACAGACTTAAAAATAAGTGAAAATAATCGTCTTATTTTGATCTCGCCATTTAATGATTAAGTTTAGCATAGGCTACAAATACTAAATGTCTACTATTAGTATTTTCAATAGCCAGTCTGCTTCATTCAGTCGTAAATACGGGGAGCCTTACTTTATATTAGTCAGGGCTTTCCTTAGGTTTCCACCCGCCTGCGCTAACAGGTTTTCACTGCTGGCGGGACTTTCACCTAATGTGATCAGGACAGCTGCCTTGATATTCAGATTAGCTTTTTTAAGCGAAGAACTGGCTACATCTGCGGAGCAGTCCGTAATATCACAAATCATATTGATGGCGCGGCCTTCCAGCTTCTTGTTGGAGACAATCATATCCACCATAAGGCCTTTATAGATACGACCCAGTCTTGCCATGATCGCCGTAGAGAGCATATTTAAAATAGCTTTCTGTGTTGTGCCAGCTTTCATGCGCGTAGAGCCTGCAATCAATTCACTACCGGTTTCCACCAGAATGGCGTGGGTAGCGTCCTCTAAGATCGGCGTATCTGAATTGTTGGAGATGCCGACAGTCATGGCCCCGCGGGCGTTAGCCTCGTTGAGAGCGCCGAGAGTGAAGGGGGTCTTGCCGCTGGCGGCGACACAGAAAATGACATCATCCTTGCCAATAGCTGCTTTTTTCATCTGTGTGGCGCCATTATCATAGTCATCCTCTGCCCCTTCCGAGCTGACCGTTAACGCAGACATACCACCCGCTATGCAAAAAACGATACGGTCTTGCGGCCATCCGAATGTGGGGGTAAGTTCGGCGCCGTCCTGAACGGCAAGGCGTCCCGATGTGCCTGCCCCCACATAGATTAATCTCCCCTTTTTCCCTAATCTGTTTGCGGCATCTTCAGCGGCACGGGAAATATCACCCACGGCTGTTTTTATGGCAGCAATAGCCGTAAGCTGGCCTTCATACATGGCTTCGATTGTATCTCGTGTTGACCATTGGTCAAAATCGACAAATCGCTGGCTTACATTTTCTGTCATTTATAATCCTGTAACATTTTTTATTTAAATATTTGCCAAGTGCGTTGGGGCATTCATCGGGGTGCAAGATGAGACAAAAAACGCCAACATGGAAAACTACCCAACCCCCTTTTGTCGTAACATATCATATCTGGAAAATTAATGGCGATACTATAGTACCACATCAACTACTATACTTTGTAGCCCGTAACGCTGATGATCCGAATAGATTTTTCCCCGAGGAAACCCTAATTATATATTTATATTATAACACCATAATCAATACCACTATCAATACCATTTTGCAAATGGTTTTTAGGGATGGATTCGCGTATAAAATATAGATAACAGCCATATTATTTAAGATGGAAAACTGAAATTATGGGTTATTAATTTAGCGGTACGGCTATAATATTAAATCTAACATATTGTTATTATTAATATTATTATGCATGAGCGTTTGTAATATTTAAAGAATGGATTGACATAACCTAAAAAGAACATTCAAATAATTTTTTTTTAACCAGCTATGTTAAGACTAGAATAAGTTATTATAGGTAGGTCCAATATTGCATACCATTTAAAATTGGTATATATACGGGTTTCATTAAGAGGAAATTTGTATGACGGATGGTTTTGCGCTGTTTGATTGGGTAATTGTAGGCGGGTATCTTGTCTTGTTATTTGTTATGGGCTGGATTTTCTCCACGGTTAAACTTGAAAATTCGCGGGATTATTTTCTGGGTGGCAATAATATGCCCTATTGGCTTGTTGCTATTTCCGTGCTGGCAACAACCCAATCCGCCGCCACATTTCTGGGTGGGCCGGATCAGGGATTTCGTGGCGACTATACTTATTTGTCCACCAACATCGGCACCATCATTGCGGCGCTGTTTGTGGCACGGGTGCTGATCCCTAAATTCTATGCCCAAAAAGCCACAACCGTCTATGAAATTCTAAGCATCAGATATAACGATAATACTATGAGGGCCGCTGGCGGAATGTACTTGATTGGGAGGCTGTTCGCCAGCGGCTCGCGGCTGTATCTGGCGGCCATTGCGGTTGCCATGATCCTGTTTTCGAATATCAACGCCGACAGCATTATCGCCGCCGCCTTTATTATGATCGTGCTGGGTTTTCTGGTGACTTTTCTGGGCGGTATACGTTCTGTGGTCTGGAGCGATTTGATCCAGTTTGTCATTTACTGTTTTTCTGCGGGGGCGGTTCTGTATTTTTTGTGGGAGCAAATCCCGGCCAGTTACGATGACATATTCACTGGATTAAAAAATGCGCCGGGCGGGCAGAATAAACTTCAGTTTTTCAATCTCGACTTTGATTTCTCGGATCCCTTCTCAATGATCTCGATCCTGACCGGGCTGACGCTATTATCCATCGGTAGTTTCGGGCTTGATCAGGATATTACCCAACGGGTTCTGACCTGCAAGAATGAAAAAGAAGGCTCCCGTGCCCTGATATTATCAGTGATTGTCGCGGTGCCGGTGGTCTGGCTTTTTGTTTCTATCGGTCAGCTTCTGCATATCTTTTATGAACGGCCCGAATTAATGGGCAACGGCCTTGCCGCCACCAATCAGGAATTTAACGGCGAGCGCATTACCATCTTCATGTATTATATTCTCAATGAACTGCCTGCGGGCATGAAGGGTCTGGTGACGGTTGGTGTGATTGCGGCGGCCGTTTCCACCATAAATTCCGGCCTGAATTCCATGTCGTCTGTCATCGTTCAGGATTTTTACCGGCCGTGGCGGGAAAAAAGATCAGCCGCCCCGGAAAAACATTTTATTCTTGCCGGTCGGGTGAGTATGGGGGTCGTCGGGATCGCCTTGTTCTTAATGTCCGTCCTGTGTTTTTACTGGCAGAAATATACCGATATGCCGCTGCTGGAGTTTGCTCTATCGGTTATGGTCTTCGCTTACTCCGGTCTTCTGGGGGTTTATTTTACCGTCATATTCACCAAGCGCGGTTCACCCAATTCCGTGCTATTGGCCTTGGCCGTTGGCTTCCTGATAACGCTGGTACAGCAAAGTTATATCGTTGATATTCTGGGGCTGCCGGAGAGCTGGAAGGAACTTGCTTTCTCATGGCAGCTCTGTATCGGAACCATCGGTGCTTTTCTGGTTTGTGTTTCCGCCAAGGGTAAAGACCTAAATTTTCAGGAACCAGCCTCGGTTGAAACAGGCTCTTAAGACCACCCATTCAACGGCTATTACCGCAATAACAAGGGGGATGGCAATCGAGGGCTGGGCAAAAATATTACCGTCATTGGTTAATTTCAGAAGGGGATAGCTGATGAAGCGCACACCAAGATAGATGGCGATCGAGTTCATGCCAATAACGGAGAAAAACAAGGCCCATCGGGTATAGTTGAAAATATCTATGACCAAGTAAAAAAGGATGAACAGGAGCATGGAAATCCCCGCAGCGATCAGATCAAACGGGACCGTCCACGCCGCCTTTATGATGGGATAATAGGGATCAAGTGCCACCCCGATGATAATAAGCAGGCCTGCCATGATGCTGAGAAGTCCTAGCCTTCTGATGTCTTTATGCTTGGTCAGAAAACCGCCAACTAATCCGCCCATTATGGTGACTGAGCTGCTGGAAAAAACCGATAATATCCCTTCGGGATCATAGGAGCCGCCATATAAGCGTCCGGGTAAAAACAGCCGATCAATCCAGCCATTGACGATGCCTTCCGGCGTAAAAACCCCCGCGCCGGTTCCAGGAACAGGTAACAAAATCTGCAATGCCGCCACGATGCCGAGAATGAGGCAAACAACAGCCAGTCTCAAATACCATTCTTTCAACATAACAAAGGTAATGGCCGCGATCAGATAAGCTACACCGATTTGACCCAAGACGCTGGCGACCCTGAACCGCTCCGGGTCCAGAGACCAGCCAAAATTATAGATAATGCCCAGAATAACCAATATTGCCGCCCGCCTGCTGGCCTTGGTCAGAAATTTCAAACGGTTATCTTTTGTTTTCTCCAGTGAAAGAACAAGCGAAATTCCTGAGAGAAACATGAACAGGGGAAAGACAAGATCATAGGCATGAAACCCCTGCCACTGTGCATGATGCAGTTGGTCTGACATCAGGGCAAGACCAGACAACCCTGTGGCGGCGGCCAAGAGGTGGGTTAGAAAATCACCACCCATAATCCAGAACATATCAAAACCACGCAAGGCATCCAGCGAAACTAATCGTCGACTTTTGGGTGAAGGCGCCATTTTTGTTTCCTCCTGATCCTAATATAATATTATCATTTGACTTAAACTGGTATATTCTATTTTCTGAAATTAATGGTGTAAAAAGCGCCGGTTTGATTATTGGAGGAGGAAATATGGGTATGCTGACAGGAAATATATTGAAGTTAATGATGGCCTTTAGTGTATTTTTCATTTTTGGAAATAACCTGCTAGCAGATTCCGCCAATGGTATCAGTGATAGTAAAATCCAACAGGTGGTGGAAAAAGCCCTGTTGCGCTTTAATACCCCCGGCATGGCAGTTAGCATTGTCCATGACGGTAAAATCATTCATTCACAAGGCTACGGCCTGCGCCATATCGCGGGCAAAGAAAAAGTGAATAATCAGACTTTGTTCAGCATCGCCTCGACCACAAAGGCCTTCACATCAGCGGCCTTGGCTATCCTTGTGGATGAAGGGAAATTTGACTGGGATGACCCGGTCACAAAATATCTGCCGGATTTCAAGATGGCTGACCCGTGGGTCACTCGCGAATTTACTGTGCGCGACCTGTTGACCCACCGGAGTGGCTTGGGCCGTGGAGCCGGAGACCTGATGTTATGGCCGGAGCCATCGGGTTTCTCGCGTGAAGAAATTGTGCATAATTTACGGCATTTGAAAGCTGTGACCAGCTTCCGCAGTGAATATGCCTATGACAATCTGCTCTATATAGTTGCGGGCGAGGTTGTGGCGGCCATAAGCGGGATGCCGTGGGAAGAATTTGTTCAGAGCCGCATCCTGAACCCGCTTGATATGACATGTTTTGCCGGAAAAATCCCCGCGGAATCATTGGACAATGTTGCCACGCCGCACGGGTTTATCGGGGAAAAGATCGTCACCATTCCCCGAAATGCCATCACGGGTCAGGTGAAGGCTTCGGCGGCGGCGGGTGGCTTGGTATGCAATGTGCGTGGCATGGCCACATGGATGTTGACCCAGCTTCAGGGTGGAATTAGCCCCGAGGGCAAGCGTATTTTCAGCGAGAAGCAGCGAGACGAGATGTGGCGGTCACAGACCATTTTGCCCATATCAAAATCGGAACGGGAATATGATAATACGCATTTTAAAACATATGCGCTGGCATGGCGCAAAGATGATGTGCTGGGCTATGAGGTTATCTCTCACACCGGAACCCTGTCGGGTATGCAGGCCTATCTGACCTTGGTGCCGGAACTTGGCCTTGGCCTTATGATATTGAATAACGGGTCAAATTACGGGGCGCGTAATGCGGTCACTCAACAGATTATAAAATCCTATATGGGGGCCACGGCCCATGACTGGGTAGAGGATTATTATCAGAAACAATTAGCGAGAATGGCGAAAAAAACCGAGGAAAAGCAGGCCAAAAAAGGCTCGCTGAAAATGCTGAACCCCTTGGAAAGCTATCTGGGTAAATTTCGTGATCCGTGGTTTGGTCATATTGAGATCAGCCAAAGTGACAACGGCCTGCGTTTTACCTCGCTAAAATCTTTGCAGATGCGCGGCAATATGGAAATCTTTGAGGATAATAGCTTCATTGTCCGCTGGGATAACCGAAGTCTGGGGGCCGATGCCTATGTGCATTTCGGGGAAAATTCAGCAGGCAGAATTTCCACAATCACCATGCTGCCCGTATTAGAAGATACGGACTTTAGTTTTGATTTTCAGGATCTGAACTTTCAGCGGGTGGACTGATTACCGGATTGATTTGACGTTATATACGGTATCGACAAAAGTTCGCTCTTTTGTGCTTCGCAACGGGGTAAGCGGGGTGATGGAAACGCCGTTCAATGTGCCTTTATAGAGGGTATCATCCTGTTTCAGATAGCCAAGTCCGGCAACATCATGAATGACAAACGGCTCGCCGTCAGACGTGCCAAGCACCATAAGCACATGGCCGGGCATATAGATAATATCCCCGATGGCACTTTTTTTCAGGGTGCTTATCTTGCTGTCCAGGGTTGTTGTCTTCTCAAAGACCGTATTGCTTCCGATCAGGCTGCGGCCCTGATCGCCTGAATTACGCGGCATTAGAATACCAAAACTCTTGTAAATTTCAGAGACAAAGCCCGTGCAGTCCCGTCCATTATACCGGTGGCCCCAGCCATAACGCTCGCCAAGGAATTTAAAAGCCTGAGCGATAATATTTGCTTCTGTATAGGGTAGATAGCCCACATTAACATCCTTGTTCCGGGAAATTAAAGCGTGTTTGAAGGCCAGCGTGCCATCCTTCATGCGTATGGGTAATTTCACCATATGGCTCAGGTAGGGATTCTGACCATAGAGGTTATTTTTCAATTCCGCCGGACGGTCAAGAGGCAGGCGTATTCCCATATCAAGCTGTAATTCAGACACTTGCGCCACTTCGGGGTTAAAGGTGGTATGAACCTTATCGCCAGTTATAACCAGAAATTCATCAGTGGATTTATAGGCGAGAATGTCAGAACGAACGCCAATAGCAATATCCTTTTTCTGAGCCCATCCGATGTAATTATAGGACTGTACGAGTAGCCATTCGCCGTCCGTGCTTTCATGAAGCACCACCGCGATATCCGTGGGGAACAGTGCGGTTTCCTGAAAGCGTTCGATGTCCCGGTTTTGGGCATCGTCACTGAACAGCAATTCCAGCGTGGGGTAGGTACGCAAAGAGGTTCGCTTGACCGCAAGGGCAAATTTGAGCGAGTTTTCAGACTTGATAGCGGACAGATTTAAATTAGCCTCATAGCGGGAGAAGTCTGTCTCGGTCACGGGCGTGCCATCTTCAAAAATGCGTTTGAAGCGCGATCTTTTGCTGATGGAGGTTATGCGGGCGGTAAGTGCGTCTTTGCTTAGAAATTCTGGTAAAGCCGCGAGGTCAAACATCGTATCATCAACGCTGAAGCTATTGGTGTTTAAGACCGTTATTTCCGCTTGGCTCATTAAAATTTTATCGCCAAGGGATGACTTGGTCCAATAGTCGGGATTGAGGTGCTTTTCCTTTACCCCGATGACATCAGAGACAAACCGATCGGCGAATTCTTCTTGTGGTTCTGGCATAGACTGTTTCTCTGGCTCGCAGGATGTGATGGCAAGCGCGATTAATATTACAAGGGGAAAATTATATGATGTCATTGATAACCTCTAAGATAAAAGGGCCAGTATTTTGCCAATAAGCAAGCCGCCGCCCGTGCCGATAATATAGCCTAACATTGACATTAACACACCGATGGGGATCAGGGCCTGTGAATATGCCGCCGCCAGAATTGGCGCCGAAGCCACCCCGCCGATATTGGCCAGAGACGCCACACCGCACGAGAATAAATCCAGACGAAATAATTTTGCGGCGGCCACCATACATAACCCATGAACGGTCAATATGATAAGGCCGGCAAAGACAAAAAGCGGTGCCTGTGTCAGCTGTCCAAAATCAGCTCTGGAGGCGATGAGCGCTATTATACCATAAAGCATCACATTGGCGATTTCGTTTGATCCTGCGATACGGCCCAGTGGGGTCATTGCCCCGATGACACCAAATATGGTCACAATCAAAACGGTCCATGTGGTATGGGAGAAAAAGCTGGTTACCGGCATAACATCGGCAAAATTCTGCGCCAGTGCAGAGGCGATCAGCCCGGCACCAACCAGAAAAATCATGGTGGTGAAACCTAATACACTCTTTGACTTGCCGTTTTCTTCCTCAAGTTTCCTGCCAATCTCATCAATGGTGTCAGTGTTGCTTTTGGTCCAGCGATTAAAGGCGGGCGCGTGGATCACAAGGGCCAGTAACAAAACCACCCACAAGGCATAATCTATAGAATCCATGAGCAGGGTATAGCCCATGAGGCTGTCCGGCACATCAAGCGCACCCTGTATGGCGACCATATTTCCCGTGCCGCCCATCCAGCTACCGCAAAGGGCGGCAAAGGCTTTCCATGCACCGTCCGGCAGCCATTGCATAAGAACAATGAAGCAGACAATGAAGCCGATGCCGATGCTTATAGTTGCCGCGGCAAATGCCGTGAGCATTCGGGGGCCGAGGGCGGCAATCTGGCGAAGATCACCCTTGAGCAGCATCAGGAAAATCATGGCGGGCAGGAGATTGCCCTTAATATCCTTATAAGTGGCGGTTATGCTTTCCGTATTGGACCAAAGCCCGAATGTGGCCATGAGCATGACTATAAAATACAGGGCAACGACACCGGGAAGATAATTAAATATCTTAAAACGCTTTGTGGACTCCATCATTTTAATGCAGCCGCCGGTGAATAATAAAACAGCAAAATATGAAAAACCGCTCGTGATCAAATTAAGGCTCCCTCAGTGTTTTTATTGGAATGGAATATTCTGATGGAATTATAACAGGTAGGGCGGATATGTGAAGGGCAATATGGGCTTCTCAGCCTGTTTTTGGCATAATAAATGCTTTAATATTAATCATTTATAATAAACTGCGAATGAGGACACCACAATCAGATGCCTGCCTTTTTGCGGAATTTGAAAGTGAGGTGGCCTTGTTTGTTTGGACAGTGGGAATGAGCCCTATTTCATTTGCCCAGGTTTAGTGCGAGGTAATTAGAGTGCAATTCTAGAAAAAAGGAGAAAGATAAAAGAGGCAACATTAAAAAAACGCTGCTTGTAAAATTATACTAAAGCTGTTTAATATTAACGCACAAATGAAGCCAAACCCTCACTTAGTTTAATTGTTGGCTGGTTTCAAATAATATGGCGGTGGACAGTTTTAAAGAAATTTTAAAGATAGAATTAAATGTCAGACACACCTTTTATGCCAGCAGCAAGCAAACTGTTTATTGCATGCCCGCAAACTAAAGGCCGCCTTTTTATTACAATGATAGTACTCTGTGTAGCGCAAATAAAGAGTCAATGTACCTAAACCAATTGCCGCCCGATAAAGAGGCTGCGGTATTAGGGATCGGGGTAGGCATTGGGCAACATACTAAGTTTCTTGCGCAAAAATGTAAGCATATTGAAATTTTAGAAGTGATCCCTTCACTAGTGTTTATGGCTGAGAAATAGAAATGAGATGTAGAAAGGGTTAAGATGCAATTGCAATCTGAGGGTTTTATCATTGATCTTGTTCAACATATAAATAGTGTAGCTGATGATAGATTTGATATACGTGGTTTGCGTTTGCTCGAAGATCCAAAATTCAAAGACGAAGTTCTGGACGCCCCGGCTAAATTTATCTTACCTGGTGTGAAACCAGATAACGATGCTGTATTAATGGTTTCAAATAATAAATTTCCAGATTTTGTAGATAGGGCAGTTGCCAACTCTCTTCAAGCACAACGCAATCTTTCTAGTCGTGCCGCAGTTGTTGTACTTTCGCCGATATGCGAAGGTAGATTCTTGAATTTAAGCTATGCCGTATGGCAAAAACATCTGCCGCTTAGTAAAGTTAAATTTTTTCGTAAATTTCAGAAAATTCGATTAGAACCTAAGATTTTTTTATGGTTGCATCAAATAGCAAAGGATACTGTGGTCCACGACTTAGAAAAGAGTACCATTGATAATTGCATACGCGCTCCTCTTGAATGTATAGAATCTAATTCAAAGCTATCAAGTGGTTTGAGGCAGAATGCCGAACAGGCATTGCAATATCTAGGTTCTGGGCGTTGGAACCCTGTTACTATTTTGCAACATTCTGATTTTTGGCTTGGAAATATTTTATTGTTGAAGAATACACCTCGGTCATCCATGAACTATTATGGTTTTTGCGTAATCGATTGGGGCGGAGCCAAGTATAACGGAGTACCTGTTATTGATATGGTTCGTTATAGTGTTTCAGCCAATGTAACAGCTCAAAAAGCCCGAAGTGAACTGCTTAAATATACCAACACAGTTCAAATTTTACCAGACGAACTAACCTATTATTTATTAATATCACTTGGTCGAATTGGTTTGAATCTAGAGCAATTTCCAGAAAATCGTTACATAGATAGTTGCGAAAATAATTTTGCATATATGCAAAAGCTTGAGCTGGCAACATAACGTTTGTCAGGCTTCTTATTATTAATTTTTGATTTAAAGCCTAGCTTCAAAACCAAAAATTTTTACATTTTCTTAGGCTTCGCCCTAAAGCCGCTTAAATTATGTTTTGTTGATTGCCTTCGCCCGTTTCATCTAAAGGCCCCATAAGTAATTGCAAAAAAACACTTACCATTATAAAAAAATAACCCGCGTGATTTCTAGAAATGTCATTAGAATAATAACGAATAATTTCAATAAGTTATTGGTGCACCCGACTGGATTCGAACCAGTGACCTCTGCCTTCGGAGGGCAGCGCTCTATCCAGCTGAGCTACGGGTGCTAATAGATGAATTGAGCCGGAGATTACTTTTAAATTACCCTAAAGGCAATGGCTAATATTGCTTTATCTTGAGTTTTTTATCAGACATTATTCAAATAAAAACGGCCCCAAAATGGAGCCGCTCTTTAAAGATTATATTCGGGTTTCTAATTCCGGTTGCCCATGAAACGCAACAGGAACAGGAACATATTGAGAAAGTCCAGATAGAGGCTAAGAGCGCCCATAATAGCCTTTTTCGTTGCGGTCTCATTACCATCGCTTTGAAGATACATCAGCTTGATCTTCTGAGTGTCATAGGCCGTAAGTCCGGCAAAAATCAGAACACCACCTACGGAAATAATGAAATCCATCATGCCAGATTGCAGGAACATATTCACAATAGAAGCGATGATGATACCAAATAACCCCATGATCAGGAAGCTGCCCATTCCGCTAAGGTTGCGCTTTGTGCTATAGCCATACAGGCTGAGGGAGCCAAAGGCCGCCGCAGTTACGAAAAATGTTTTGGCGATACTTGTACCCGTATAGACAAACAGGATCGAGGCGATGGCCATGCCGACAAGTCCGGCATATATCCAGAATACCATTTGGGCGGTCGAGGCCTGCATATGGTTGATGCGGAAGCTGAGAAAAAAGACAAGGCCCAGCGGCGCAAACATAACGATCAGGCCCAGCATGGTCTGTCCGGTAAGATAAATTTCACCGTTCGGACCGGATGCAAAGGTATATAGCAGGTTATAAAGCGCCGGTACATTCGCCGTAGCATAGGCCATAAGTCCTGTGAGCGCCAAAGCGGATGCCATGTAATTATATACAGTTAACATATAAGCGCGCAGGCCTTCGTCAACTTCGGCGGCGGTGCGTGCGCTTGTCGCGGTACTGGGCCGGTATTTATAGTCTTCAACCATTAGAATCTATCCTTAATTATTATGAGTTAGTT
>DAOWHQ010000196.1:0-2298 GCA_030641355.1 Alphaproteobacteria bacterium | reverse complement strand
TGGGCGCGGCATGGCTCCACTGTCTGAGCAGTATGACCGAAGATATGCTGCCCCTGCTTGGCGCAGGCCATAGTGACGATGCCATCACGACCCTCATAGACTGGACAGAAGAAAATCCCGCCAAGGCGCGGCTGATTATGCTCTATGCACAAGATGACCTGATCGATGGCGAGATACCAACCGACCTTCATAAAAAACTAAACAGTATAAATAAGGCACTTGGGGCGGGGTTATCGGGGCTTCTTAATAATAGGGGCAAAGCCCTTAGCGCCGCCAACCTTGCGTTGGTTAATTTTGCCATCTTTGACGGGCCCATTGCCGCCATGAAACCCTACCTGCGCTTGAGACAGCCCTCGCCCCCTTTGAAATGCCGCGAAGCCGCCCTTGCCTGTGGGCGGGCCAGCCTTGAATTATTGGATTAACTCATGTTATTTAGAATGATGAAATTTCCAACGAAACGTATCCGGAAAAATCTGGATGATTATCCTTACGGCCCGATCACTCTCCATACGGAGGATGATTTTAAATCCATGTCTAAAATTGGTCGCATCGCGGCGGATACGCTTGATTTTATCGCCCCGCACGTCGCGCCCGGCATTTCCACCGCCGAACTGGACAGGCTGATCCATGGTTTTATGACGGATCAGGGAACCATCCCTGCCACTATAGGTTATCATGGCTATCAGCATGCCAGTTGCACTTCCGTCAACCATGTGGCGGTTCACGGCGTTCCCAGCGAGGCAAAAATCCTGAAAGAAGGCGATATTGTCAATATTGACGTGACCCCGCGCCTTGACGGACCCGAGAGTAACCACTGGCACGGCGATACCAGCCGTATGTATATGGTGGGGGACAAGATCGCGGTAAAGGCCAGACGATTGGTCGAGGCCACCGAAAAATCACTGGCCGCCGGAATAGCCATGGCAAGACCGGGCAATATGCTTGGCGATATTGGCATAGCTTGCGGTCAGGTGGCAAAGGATTATGGCTATAGCATCGCCACCGACTTCTGTGGTCACGGTATCGGACTGACCTTTCATGATAATCCAGAGGTCATCCATGTGGAGCCAGATGTGATGGGGCCAATGCTGCTGCCCGGCATGATCTTCACCATCGAGCCGATTTTGAATATGGGCAGACCCCAAGTGAAAACCCTGAGCGATGGCTGGACAGTGGTCACCCGCGATAAGAAGTTAAGCGCACAGGCGGAGCATTCGGTAGGCATTACCGAGGATGGGCTGGTGATATTTACCAAATCGGAAGAGGCTTAATTAACAGTAAGCCGTGCTTGCAATCAAACCCGCTATGTCTGCTTTGGGTCGGAAGCAGACATAAGCTTTCCCCTAAAAACTCACCCTCTGCTGCTCATTACCCTTGATAAAAATGCGGGTGTGGATTTTATCATTCCATTCCACATTGACCGTATTTTTCTGATCAGAAAACAGAGCCATGAACAGGCGGTTGATGATGGTTAGCTCGGATGGGTCGTCTGGCAGGGGGGCTTCCTGATAGATGCGGACGTTGTCGGTTTTATATTCCATGGCAACCCAGTTAAGCGGTAGCCGTTTGCCCTCATTGTTAAACAGCGCGAAGTTGCTCTCGACAAATTCTTTCAGGATCAGTTCTATTTCTGCATCAGTCAGGCTTGAGCTATTGCCGAGCTTTGCGCGCAACAGATCTTCCACATCATGGGTGACCAGGCGGTGGACAACCTCAATCGTCTGCTTGCTATCCCTCATATCTATCTGTGTGAAGGAAGCATAAAAGCGGTGCGCGTGACTAATTTGAGCCACGCACACTATGCTAATAAAACATATAAATATTGATTGTGAAAATTTAACAGAAAATCTCATTTCTTGGATTTCTTGTCCTTTTTCTCATCCTCATCGCTTTTGAGTTTGGTCTCAAACTCCTTCATCATATCACGGCTCTTTTTGCTTTTGATCAGCTCAAAGCGGGACTTCTCGATACGGCGCGGGAAGTGGTTATTATCCATATTGGTGTCCGCTGTTTCCCAATGGGGATCAAGCATGACCGATTTGACCGTCTTTTCCGTGATCAATAACCGAGTGACCTTCTTGGCATTCTTGCGCCAGATTTCCGCATTGAGACGGATTTCTTCCTTGCTATTATCTTCGTAAGTCACCTCAAGGAATATAGGCATCACCAACCCGCCCTTATTGCTGAAATCCATCATGTAAATATTAGATTTCTCGGTGAGCAGGTCTTTCTGCCAATCCTCCAGACCCTTGATCAAACCCGCATATTTATTGCGCTGTTTATTGGTCACGGTGAATT
>DAOWHQ010000063.1:0-24133 GCA_030641355.1 Alphaproteobacteria bacterium | reverse complement strand
TTTCCTGAGCGTGATACATCATGCACATGCCTTCATTGACACGTTGGGAGACCACGGCCCGACAGGCAATGGCACCGTTGACATTATAAAGCTCAATCCAGTCATTGTCCTCGACACCCATTTTCTGAGCATCAACTTCACTGATCCAGACGATAGGCCCACCCCGTGAGAGGGTCTGCATCAACAGATTTTCTGAATAAGTGCTGTGGATTCCCCATTTTTGGTGGGGCGTGATCCAGTTCAGGGCAATCTGCGGATTACCATTGTCTTTCACGTCGATGACAGGGGCAATCGTTTTGGTATTGATCGGCGGCTTATAGACACAGAATCCTTCACCAAAATCACGCATCCAGCTGTGATCCTGATAGAATTGCTGCCGTCCGGTCAATGTGCGCCACGGGATCAGCTCATGCACATTGGTATAGCCCGCGTTATAGCTCACGTGCTCATCTTCAATACCCGACCATGTGGGGGATGAGATGATCTTGCGCGGCTGAGCCTGTACATCTCGAAAGCGGATTTTTTCGTCTTCTTTAGGCAGGGCCAGATGCTTATGTTCACGTCCGGTGAATTTCTCCAGCGCTTTCCATGCTTTCACGGCCACCTGACCGTTGGTTTCAGGGGCGAGGGAGAGAATAACCTCGGTCGCATCAATATCGGTTTCGATACGCGGCATACCTTTGGATACACCTTCATCGGTGACAACACGGTTCAATTCACCAAGGAATTTATATTCCGGCTCCGTATTCCAGCTAATGCCTTTGCCACCGTTACCTATTTTGGTCATCAATGGCCCAAGGGCGGTGAACTTCTTGTAAGTATCAGGATAATTCCGCACCACATCCACATAAGCCGGCATGGTTTTTCCGGGTATCGGATCAATTTCACCTTTTTTCCATTCCTTGACATCAAGCCCCTGCGCCAATTCGGCCGGAGTATCATGAAGGATGGGAAGGGCAACAACATCGGTTTCTTCGCCCAGATGTCCCGGACAGATTTCTGAGAATTTCTCTGCAAGGCCTTTATAAATATCCCAGTCACTGCGGCTTTCCCATGCGGGATCAACAGCGCGGCTGAGCGGATGAATGAACGGGTGCATATCCGATGTATTCAGGTCGTTCTTCTCATACCAAGTGGCAGAAGGCAGAACGATGTCTGAATAGAGACAGGTTGTAGACATACGGAAATCAAGTGTCACCACAAGATCAAGCTTACCTTCCGGTGCTTCATCATGCCAGACAACTTCGCTCGGGCGTTTGGAGCCACTTTCACCAATATCCTTGCCCAAGACACCGTTCTGGGTGCCGAGCAGATGTTTCAGCATATATTCATGGCCCTTGCCACTGGATCCCAGAATGTTGGAACGCCAGATAAACATATTGCGCGGGAAGTTTTTCGGGTTATCCGGATCTTCACAGGACATATTCAGGGAACCATCTTTCAGGCGACCCGCGATATATTCTGCGGTCGGTTTTCCGGCTTCCTTGGCGAGCTTGGTAAGCTCTAGCGGGTTTTCCTCCAACTGCGGCGCAGACGGTAACCAACCCATTCTTTCCGAACGGATGTTACAGTCGATCAGGGAATAATCTTCCCATTTTTTCTTGTCTGCCAATGGGGAGAGTATTTCATCCACGCCCAACTTCTCATAACGCCATTGATTGGCATGGTTATAGAAGAAGCTTGTGCCGTTCATATGGCGCGGGGGACGATGCCAGTCAGTAGCAAAGGCCAATGGCTGCCATCCGGTCTGCGGACGCAGTTTTTCCTGACCCACATAATGGGCCCAGCCGCCGCCGGATTTACCGATACAACCACACATGACCAGCATATTGATCACACCACGATAATTCATATCCATGTGATACCAATGGTTCATAGCCGCGCCGATGATAATCATAGAGCGCCCACGGGTCTTGTCGGCATTATCGGCAAACTCGCGCGCTACCTTGATAACCTTGTCGCGAGATACGCCGGTAATTCTTTCCTGCCATGCGGGGGTGTAGGGCTTGTCATCATCGTAGCTTTTGGCCACATTATCACCACCAAGGCCGCTGTCGACACCGTAGTTCGCCAGCATCAGATCAAAGACCGTAGCGACATATTTGTCCCCGTCTTTGGTTTTAACCTTGCGCACCGGAATATTATGGAACAGCACGCTGTCATGGTCTGTGGCCTTGAAGATTGGCTGCTCATGTTCCAGATTGCCAAAATAAGGGAAGCCCACGGACAAAATTTCATCATGATTTTTCACCAAAGATTTCAACGGCCAGATTTCATTGCCATCTTCCACATTCTTGGATTCAAGATTCCACTGCCCGTCTTCGCCCCAACGGGAACCAACAGTACCATTAGGGATCACAACCTGGTCAGTATTGGCATCAATAACCGTTGATTTCCATTCCGGGTTGTTTTCCTGATTTAGATTACCTTCAAAGTCGGATGCTCTGAGTGTCCGGCCCGCAACATATACGCCATCCTGTTCATCGATTTGCACGAGGAACGGCATGTCGGAATATTGCCTTGTATAATCGTCAAAATAGTCGCTTTGCCCATTGGCGTGATATTCTGTTAGAATCACATGCCCCATAGCCATAGCCATGGCAGCGTCCGTACCCTGACGCGGGTTCAGCCACATATCGCTCAATTTGGCAACTTCGCTGTAATCCGGCGTGACGGCAACGGTTTTTGTACCTTTGTAGCGCACTTCGGTGAAGAAATGAGCATCGGGCGTGCGGGTCTGCGGCACGTTAGAACCCCAGGCCATAATATAAGATGAATTATACCAGTCGGCACTTTCCGGAACATCCGTCTGCTCACCCCATACCTGCGGGGAAGCCGGTGGCAAATCACAATACCAGTCATAGAAGCTTAAGCACACGCCGCCAATCAATGACAGATAACGCGAACCCGCCGCATAAGACACCATAGACATAGCCGGAATGGGAGAGAAACCAATAACCCGATCAGGACCATACGTCTTGGCAGTATAGATATTGGCCGCCGCGATGATCTCATTAACCTCGTCCCAACTGGCCCGAACCAAACCGCCTAGTCCGCGAACCTGTTTGTAAGATGTGGCTTTTTCCTTGTCCTCAACAATATTTGCCCATGCGATCACCGGATCGGCATAGACATTTTTTGTTTCCCGCCAAAGCTTCAAAAGCCGACTGCGGATCATAGGGTATTTGAGCCGTGCCGAGCTATAAAGATACCAGCTGTAACTGGCCCCGCGCGCGCAACCGCGTGGCTCATGATTTGGCAAATCTGTGCGTGTTCGGGGATAATCGGTCTGCTGGGTTTCCCAGGTTACCAATCCGCCCTTGACGTAAATTTTCCAGCTACATGATCCGGTACAGTTCACACCGTGGGTGGAGCGTACGACCTTATCATGGGCCCAACGGCCCCGATATGCTCTCTCCCATCCGCGGTCTTCATTGGTTGTAATACCATGTCCGTCTGAAAAAGTTTCAGGCTTTTCTCTGGTGAAAAATGTCATTTTGTCCAAAAAATGGCTCATATCTTTATTCTCTCGATTATAATTCTAAGTCGGTTTACGGGTTTTTCACATAAGCACCGGGGCGTAGATAGAACCACCAGTTAATCACAATGCAAACGCCGTAGAAGATGGCGAAGCCATAAAGGGCAAGCTCCGGTGTTGCGGCCTTGATTTCTTCACCCAACACTTTGGGAATGATGAAAGCACCGTAGGCCGCCACCGCAGATGTCCAGCCAAGCACAGGGCCGGCCTGTTCTTTATCAAATACCATAGCGATAGTGCGGAAAGTAGATCCGTTCCCAATACCTGTTGCAGCAAAAAGAACCAGAAACAGAATCAGGAAGGGAACAAAAAATTCTTCCGGTGTGGCAGAGGCATACGCCAGCTTCATATAATAAGCCACGCCCAAGGCACAGGCCACCATAATGAAGGAGATATACTGGGTAACGCGCGCGCCACCAAATTTATCGGCAATCATGCCGCCGACGGGTCGAATCAAAGCACCGATGAACGGGCCGGTCCATGCAAACATCAGAGCACTTGGGCCATTGGGATTCGCCAGATCATGAGTCATAATGCCATCAACCACAATGTGCTGATAGCCGAAGATAACTTTGATTGCCAAACCAAATGCCGCCGCAAAACCAATGAAGGAACCAAAGGTCATGGTGTAAATAACGGTCATGGCCCATGTGTGTTTATTTTCAAAGATTTTATACTGACGTTTCAGGTTCTGCCCGACCTGTCCGGGGATCATCTTCAGCAAATATACGGTTAATATAATAACTATGGGTAATACAATCCATTTGCTCAATCCAAAACCGGATGTAGGCAGACCTTCTGCCGACTGAGGCAACATTAACCACAAGCCGGAAGCTGCGGCCACAAAACCCAGTATCAGCATGAATGAAATCTGAGTAAACGCGCTGACGGGGTTACCCACATCAGGCGACACATGCTCATCCGTGATATTATTCATGCCGAACCATCCGGCAAAAGCCAGCGGTACAAGGAATAATAACCAGACAAAGCCCGCGTTATGAATATAAGTTTCGGTTCCTGCGGGAATTTTACCAATCAATGTTCCGCTGGTATTTTCCAGAATCATCGGATCACCACCAAATATGCCAAACGTCATAAACAACGGCACCAGTATCTGCATGGTGGTCACGCCGAAATTACCCAGTCCCGCATTCATACCCAGAGAATAGCCCTGAATTTTCTTCGGAAAGAAGAAGCTGATGTTGGACATGGATGAGGCAAAGTTACCGCCGCCAAGACCAGACAGAAAGGCCAGTATCTGAAACTGCCACAACGGCGTGTTCATATCCTGCAAGGCAAAGCCGGTGCCAACCGCCGGAATCATCAAAAGTGCGGTGGTAAAGAAGATGGTATTACGCCCACCCGCAATACGAATGAAGAAAGTGCTGGGAATCCGAAGCGTCGCTCCGGTCAGCCCCGCGATAGCCATCAGGGTGAAAAGTTCGCCCTTGGCAATAGGAAAGCCCAGATTAAGCATCTGCACCGTGATAATACCCCAGTAAAGCCAGACCGCAAAACCACACAGCAGGCTTGGAATGGAAATCCACAGGTTTCTATTGGCAATCGCTTTGCCGCTACTGTCCCACTGGGCGACGTCTTCCGGGTTCCACTCTTTAATATCTTCAGCCATATTCTTATCCTCAACTTCTATAAATCTACATATTAAAAAAGAGATGAGGAATATTCCCCTCGCTCTTTATTCTTATTCAAATTTCAAGATTGCTCACTTTTAATGGCATCAAGTTCCGGCAGATAACGCGGGCCTTTCAGCTCCGGCATATCCCTGCGGTTCATTCTGATGATGGAGAAATGCATCCAGAGAAGCGCGATACCGATCAAGATGGTCAGCAGCATAAAGCAGCTTGTCCAGACACCGATCACGTCATTCATAATGCCGAAAGATATGGGCAGGAAGAAACCACCCAAGCCCCCGATCAGACCAACAATACCACCAACGGAACCCACATGGCCCGGATAATAAACCGGAATATGCTTGTATACCGCCGCCTTGCCCAGCGACATAAAGAAGCCAAGAACAATAGTTAAGCTAACAAACAACCACAGCGGTATGGTGATATTGAAATCTATAGGCCCATTGATCCCGGCCACGGAATAGTTAGTTGCCGGATAGGACATGATAAAAGTACAGGCAACACAGACACTGAAAGTCCAATACATTACCCGTCTGGCACCAATCTTATCTGATAACCAACCGCCCAGCGCCCGAAAAATACTGCCCGGCAGGGCATAAGCCGCCGCCAGCATACCCGCAGTTTGCAGCTCTAAGCCATAAGCACCCACATAATAGCGCGGCAGCCATAGTGCCAAAGCAACAAAGGCGCCGAACACAAAGAAATAATAAAGCGAGAAACGCCAAACCTGTAAATTTTTCAACGGTTCCATCTGCTCCATGAAAGAAGCGTGCTTGATACCTTTTTTGCGGCGTTCCCGCAAAGCCGGATCATCCTTGGTAAAAATGAAAAACAGGATGGCTGTAACCAACAGGGCAGCTGCATAAACCTTGGCAACCCCCTGCCATTGGCCATCCATGAAGATCAGTAGGAATGGCGCGCCAAAGTTGGTCACCGCCGCCCCCACATTACCCATACCAAAAATGCCGAGCGCCGTTCCCTGACGCTCTTTAGGATACCATGTGGAAACATACGTAATGCCAACCGCAAAACTACCCCCCGCCAGACCAACCCCCAATGCAGCCACAAGGAACATAGGATAAGTGGATACCATGGTCAGCAAATAAGCCGCCACGGCGGTGATCAGCATCTGAAATGTATAAATCATCCGGCCGCCATATTGGTCAGCCCAAACGCCTAAAAAAATCCGGCTTAAAGAACCCGTCAGGATAGGTGTTGCCACCAAAATACCAAACTGAGTATCATTCAACCCTAACTGAGCCTTGATTTTCAGACCAATGATGGAAAACATTGTCCAGACAGCGAAGCACACCACAAATGCAAGAGTACTGCTTGTTAAGGCCTGCCTTTGCTCACCCGCTGTTACATTATCAACATTCATTTCTAAACCCCTTATGACAATTAAATATGTTCATATTGGTGAATATTAGGGAAAGAAACGTCTTTTGAATTTGACTTTGATCAAGTACTTAAAATAACAACTAAAAAAAGCTTGCCATTTTTAGTTGTTATTTTCACAAGAAACCTTGTGAGTTTAATGAAATTATCCTAATATTACTCTGGGTATTATAAATAATAAATTGTAGATCAATGAATAAGACACTACTTTATCTTGGAGATGCATTGCATAAGATGCAGGCAGAGCGCGGGTGTGCTGTACTTTTTGTTTGTAGCAAGGGTAGCTTATTTAAAAAAGAGTTGCTGAAGGCCTTCGAAGAATCCCATGAGGTTTTTGAAAAAATTCGTAACAGCCTGAAGGAATGGCACGAAGATCATGCCTTTGACGATGAATTTCTAAGCAAGATGGAAATTGTTCTGGATAATACAGAGACCGTCAAATCACGCCGCAACAGAATTCTCAACCTTGAGTTCAATCCCACCGAAATCATAAGCGGTTATAGCCATAATGTCATCAGCCCGCTGATGGATATTATGGTATTAGTGGCGCTATTCAATAAAAAAAATGATCCCTCTAAAGTTAGTGCCTATTCATATTTTTTACAGTTGAAGGAAAAATCTGGCCGCATCCGGGCCTTGGGTATCCGCGGTCTGGTGTCTAAATCCTTCGACAATCGGGAATTCATTGATCGGTTCCGTTTCCTTATTGCCGAACAGGACAGTTTCAAGAGAACCTTCTTTGCTATGGCGGATGATAAGCAAAAGAAAATTTATGAAACCATCATGCATGGCAACGCTGTCCGTAAACTTGTGGAAATACATAATGGCCTCAAAGCGGGCCATAAAGTTGAAACCCCCGACCTGACCCCCACGGACTGGTTCAGTCTGACCTCAGAAAAAATGAGCCTGATGAAGCGTGTGGAAGAAAAACTGGCAGAAACGCTGTTAAGGGTTGATACAAAGGATGGCGACCCGTCACAGACCTCCAAGATCAGCGTCTCCCGCACTCTGGAAGGGATCAACGCGCAACAGCGGGAATACATTGAAGAACTACCTTTTTTCATGGATTTGCCAGAGGATATCACCTCCAGCCTGCTTCAACACGCTCAGGTGCGGGAATATAAAAAAGGCAAGCTTCTGTTTCTGGAGGGTGAGGTATCAAGTCGTCTTCACATTATTCTCAGTGGCTGGGTGAAATTATTCAAAGGCACTGCAAGCGGGGATGAAACCGTACTGCAAATGCTCACCTGTGGTGACATGGTAGCCGAATCGGCGGTTTTCCTCAACGCAACTTATCCGGTTAGCGCGCAGGTGGCAAAGAAGGCCGTTATCCTGACCATGCCTGCCCCGATCATCCGCGAAAGAATTAAACAACATAATGTGCTGGCACTAAGGGTATTGAATGGAATTTCCCAACATTCTCAAAGCCTTATTCAGGAGTTTGAGAATATTCGGCTGAAGCCCGCCACAGAACGGGTCGGCTGGTTCCTGTTGAAACTGCTATTGGATCAGGGCAAGGTGCCCGACCTCATCGAGCTGCCCTATGACAAATCGCTGATTGCCTCATATCTAGATATGAAACCGGAAACATTCTCCCGTACGCTGAAGCGCTTCAAGGAAAATGGTTTTGAGATAAATAAAAATTCCGTGATTTTGCCCAGCATAAATGCCCTTTGTGGCTTTTGTGACCATGATCTTGCCACCTCTTGTGACAGGCACGGCACACCGGAATGCCCAAATCCCGATTACAATCAGGGTATTGATGCGAAATTCAAATAATTATCAGATTGATTTCCCTTTTTTGATCCACATCAACTATGGCTTTCTTTTTGTACTTTATGTATAGTGTTGAGTGTTGGGGCATTATCTCACGATGATGCCCTGCTCCGAAGCTTTCGGACCTAACCCCGATTATGGATATGGTTCGCTGGCCGCAGGTTAATAATCCTGCCGGGTTATGGTGAAAACGCCGTAGCCTCCCGTGTTTGGAAAGGAGACTATTAGTGACTATAGAACCAAGTAATTTGGTTGATAATTATGACCGCGCATTTCCTTATCTGCGCCTGTCAATTACCGATATCTGTAATTTTCGTTGTGAATATTGCCTGCCCGATGGCTATAGCTGTAGCAGCAAACCAAAATTCCTGACACTTGATGAAATCCGGCGGCTGGTGACGGCTTTTGCCGAGCTTGGCGTATGGAAAATCCGCCTGACCGGGGGCGAGCCAAGTGTCCGCAAAGATTTCTCAGAGATTATTGATATGGTGTCCCATACGGCGGGCATAGAGACTATGGCCTTTACCACCAATGGCTACCGTCTGAAAGATAATGCGCAGAAATGGTTTGATACCGGCATGAGAAAACTGAATGTGAGCGTTGACAGCCTGAACCCGGAGACATTCCATAAAATCACCGGCCATGACAAGCTACCTTCTGTGTTGGCGGGAATCGAAGAATCCCTTGCAGTCGGCTATGACAGCGTGAAGGTCAATGTGGTGCTCCTAAAAGGTATCAACGAAACATCTTTGCCGGATTATCTGGAATATGTCAAAGAACGGCACGTCACCGTACGCTTCATTGAATTAATGCAGACCGGCGATAATCTTGACTATTTCAAGAAACGCCATCTCTCCGCTGAGGTGGTCCGCAACCAACTGCTTGAGCGGGGCTGGGTAGAAAATATCCGTGTGAACGGCGCGGGGCCGGCGGTGAATTTCACCCATCCCGATTATCTTGGCGCCATTGGCCTGATCGCGCCCTATTCCAAGGATTTCTGTCTGGGCTGCAACCGTTTGCGGATTACGGCTACCGGCGATCTTCGTCTGTGCCTGTTTGGTGATGTTGGTATTCCGCTGCGCGATCTGTTGCAGAGCGATGACCAGAAGCAGGAATTGCAGATGCGGGTCATGAAGCAGCTCAATTATAAGAAATCATCTCATTTTCTGGCCCAGGGCGAAACTGGCCTGATCCCTAATTTATCATCTACCGGAGGGTAAGACCATGTTGTCATATGCAGACGCTCTAGGAATAATTCTGTCGAGCGGGGATACGCTTGACGTGCAGACTGTATCCCTCGATCATGCTTTAGGCCAGATTGCGGCAGAAAAAATTGTCGGGGCAGAAAATGTACCACCCTTTCATAATTCAGCCATGGACGGCTATGCGGTAAAAAGCAGCGCTGTGCAGGACGCCACAGCGGAGAATCCCGTTATTCTGGCAGTGGATGGCAGCACCATGGCGGGCGACAGCCCCAGCAAAGGCGGCAACGGTGCCTGGGAAATCATGACCGGAGCGCCTGTACCGGACGCCTATGACGCGGTCATCCGGGTAGAAGATACGACGATACTAGAAACGAATGATCAACAAAGGCCGACAAAGATTTCTGTCATCGTGGATGCCCACCACGGCAAGAATGTACGCCATGCCGGAACAGATTTTTGCCCCGGCGATATTTTAATCGAAAATGGAACCCAGATCACTCCCCATCATATTATGGCGCTCGCCGCATTGGGACAGGATCAAATTCCGGTCACCGTCGCGCCCAAAGCCGCTGTGATCAGCACGGGCAAGGAGCTGGTGGATGAATTGGACCGCGCCCTGCAACCCGGACAAATTCGCAATAGCAACGCGCCCTACCTTGTGCAGAGCCTGAAATCTTTCGGTATCGCCGCCACCAACGCAGGTACCATTTTTGATGAGCCGGAGAAATTCGAGCAGAAAATAGAAGAAATTCTGTCCACGGATGTTCAGATTATTCTGTCTTCCGGTGCGGTTTCCATGGGACGCTATGACTTTATCCCCGACGGTTTGCGGGCGATGGGCGCGGAAATCCTCCTTCACAAATCTGCAATCCGACCCGGAAAACCCATTTTATATGCCCGCTTTCCCTGCGGTACCCATTATTTCGGACTGCCGGGAAACCCGATCGCCTCTGCCGTGGGGCTACGTTTCTTTGCCTATCCCCTGATCCGTAAACTGAGAGGGCAGAAGCAGGAAAACCATACCAGTGCTGTTTTACAAAATGATTTTTCCAAAGAATCCCTGTTTCGCTTTTTTCAGAAAGCACATTACAAACATGATGAAGAAGGCCGTCTCACCGTTGAAATTCTGCCCGGACAGGAATCTTTCAAGATCAAGCCCATGCTTGCACAGAATTGCTGGGCAGTGGTGCCGGAATATGGCTTGTCCCTGAAGGCGGGAAGTATGGTTGATGTCTATCCCCTCTATCCCGGTTCCAGCGCAGGGTTATTATCATGAAACTTCGCATTGATCCTGAGAGGATAAGCTTCCGCATTGATTTTGATGAATTGGATATGTTGCTTGATCTGGGAGAAATTCAGGAAGTGACGCCAGTGCCCGAAGGCCGCCTGTCCTATAAAATTATCTGTATGCCCGCGGGGTCAACTGCCGCATTTTGGGTGAGGGACGGGGCCTATATATTATCACTATCGAAAGATGTTATCGAGAACCATAAAGCCGCCCTGCCATCCCTGAAGGGCATCATCAGTGAGTTTGCAGGTGGGACCAAAGTCTCTCTTGAAGTGAATCTGAAGAAGAAACTCAAACATTCCTTAGAATAATAATATAGCCCAGAACGCTCAAGCTCAGCAGCCAGAAGATAATATAGAAAATCATAGCATTCTTGGCCTTTTTCTTCTCAAACCATGTGCGGGGTTGTACGCCTTTAAACAGGAACACCAGTTTCGCCGACAGATTAACGCAGACAATATTCACCGCCAATAATAACGCCGCCCCACCAGCCAGATCATATTGCCCCGCCCCCAGCATGATTCCAATTGTCGCCCCCGGCGGTAATAATGCCACCGCAACCATGACACCAACCAAAACGCTTGAGATGCCACTGGCCAATGATAGAACAGCTGCCGCGCCGGACACCAGCGCCAGCGCAATGCTGCCAAAACCAACTACGGTTCGGGCGAGGAGTTCCGGGCTGTTAAGTTCATCCGGCCAATAGATTCCCCAAACGAGCCCCAGTAAAAAGCTTAAAGCCAGCGCGATCAAAAAACCAACCGACATGGTTTTTAAAGCATTGCCCATCAGTTCCAGATCACCAAGAGCCGTGGATAGTGCAAGGGCTAGATTCGGTCCAAGCAAAGGCGCAATAACCATAGCGCCGATGACCACCGCCACATTATTCTCAATAAGTCCAATTCCGGCGACGATTGTGGAAAAAATCACCAGCAGAATATAACTGGTGCTGCTTTTAGCCCCGCGCGATACATCGGCATAAAGCTCGTCGCGACTGACACCGGAGAATACTTTTGAGCTTTTGGATTTTTTACCATTTTCGCTGCCCTGAACCTGATCCTTGGTTGCGGGCGCTTCCGTCTTGGCCTTCTCGACGGGTTTCGGCAGAATTGCCTCCACCGGCTGAAGCACGATGCGGATGATTTGATTTTTCAGAAAAAGTTCCTGCAGACGGTCCGTGACATTCTGGGTATCCTGCGTTCTGACCAGAAGGGCATAACTCAATCCATCCGGTCCCACCGGCCATGTGTCAATGGGGGTGGTAATCAGTTTAATTTTCTGAGCCAAATCGCCGCTGCCCTTGCGGATATGTATCTGAATTATTCTATGTGACATCCTCACCCCTTATCATTAGGTTATAGCATAGATTATTTTAATGGGATATGCTTTAGCTATGAATGAAAACCTACCCAACCTACTGGAACAACTTAAATCCCTGCTCGGTGATCGGCTAAGCATAGCCCGGGCCGTGCGCCAGCATCACGGCGAAGAAATGACCCATTATGATGTCTGTCTCCCCGATGCGGTGGCTTTCCCCATCAACACGGAAGAAGTGAGTCATATCGTAAAGCTGTGCCATGACCATGAAATTCCGGTTATCCCTTACGGGGCAGGAACCGCCTTGGAGGGACATTTTCTTGCCGTACGCGGGGGAATCACATTGGATTTCTGCCAGATGGCCAGTATCGTCTCCATCAATAATCAGGATATGGACTGTGTCGTCGAGGCCGGTGTCACCCGTAAACAGCTTAATCATGAACTGCGTGATAGCGGGCTGTTCTTTGCCATTGATCCCGGGGCCGATGCGACCCTTGGCGGGATGGCGGCAACCCGTGCGTCAGGCACCAACGCGGTCCGTTATGGCACCATGCGGGAAAATGTTATCGCCCTCAAAGCTGTCATGGCAGACGGAACCATCATCACCACCAGCTCCCGGGCAAAAAAATCCGCCGCCGGATATGACCTGACCCGCCTGCTGGTGGGTTCTGAGGGAACCCTCGGCGTCATTACCGAAGTTACCGTCAGATTATATGGTCTGCCCGAAGCCATGTCAGCCGCCGTCTGCCCCTTTAACAGCCTTGACGGGGCGGTGAATACGGTGGTGGATGTCATTCAGATGGGTATTCCCATTGCCCGCATTGAATTGATTGATGACCTTCTGGTCGACATAATCAACCGTTTTTCCGATCTGGATTATCCTGTGGAACCCACATTATTCATGGAATTTCACGGCTCTGAAAGTGCGGTTAAAGAACAGGCGGAAATGGTTGAGGAAATTGCCAGATCTCATGGCGGTCATTGTTTTAAATGGGCAACGCGAACCGAAGACCGCAATAAATTATGGCAGGCCCGCCATGATGGCTATTTATCCGTACGCGCCGCTTTTCCGGGCAAGGATTTCTGGGTTACCGATGTCTGTGTGCCCATATCCCGGCTAGCAGAAACCATAGGTGAAACCCGCAAAGACATTGCAGAAGCGGGCATCATAGCGCCATTAGTGGGTCATGTGGGTGACGGAAATTTTCACCTGACCATCCCCTATGACAAGAATAATCCACAGGATGTGGACATGATTGAACAGATAAACAGGCGGCTTGTGACACGGGCGATCAAGATGGGCGGTACCTCTACCGGCGAACATGGTATTGGCCTTGGCAAAAAGAAATATATGGCGCTGGAGCATGGGGCGGCACTGGACTATATGAAGACCATCAAAAAAGCCTTTGATCCTAAAAATATCCTTAACCCCGGTAAAATTTTCGACCTATAGAAAGTGACCTCTCATGACCAAAAAAACTGATCAGAAATGGCGGGACACTCTTGATGATACGGCCTATCAGGTCGCCCGTTGCGGCGGCACGGAACGGGCCTTCACGGGAAAATACTGTAACCATAAAGATAGCGGAAATTATGTCTGTATCTGCTGTAAAGCTCCCCTTTTCAGTTCAGATACCAAATATGACAGCGGCAGTGGCTGGCCGAGCTTTTATGATGTAATCGCAAAAGAGAATATCACCATAAAGCGTGACGGCTCACTGGGTATGGTCCGCGAAGAAGTCATATGCGCTGGCTGTGATGCTCATCTGGGCCATCTATTTCCCGACGGACCTGAGCCCACGGGGATGAGGTATTGTATCAATTCCGCCGCCCTTGATTTCGTAGGCGATTAACGCCTTCAGAAGGACGGCACCCGGTTGCTCATATAACAAACCGGCGGAATAGCACTTCAGGTCATATTAAAAATATAATAAATTACCGACCTTAACAGAAGGCAAAAAAGCGATGGGATTTTAGGATATTTTATTCACTGGATCAGAAAAGACTTGGATGATCCGGTCATGACAAAACTGGTGGCCGGTAAAATAGGCATTATAAAAGAATAATTATAGTCAATGGTAACATCAACAGTTTTGGTTAAATCCAATGCATTAACAGCCACGGAAATGGTTACTGTTGCTTGATTTTCATCAATCATGATAAAGCTATTTTTGGCAACAGTTGTTATTTGTGTTTTAACACCTGATATGTAGAGCGCGTCTTCATTGTCCGCATCGAAATTTACCATGGCAAACCGGGTGGCCTGTTCGGCAGAATAATTCAATATTCCCTGTGTGAAAAGTGCCCGGGCAAATTCAAAAAAACCAAAAGTAAAAAGCAACATAACCGGTAAAACCATTGCAAATTCTATGGCAGTACTACCGCGCGGGCTTTTCCTGATTTTATGTAAATATGCCAATAACATCATCAATATCCTACCTAGTTTAACCTAATAGTCGAGGTTTCAGTTATGGGGAAACTTGACACAAACCAATCATAATTGAAAAAGGGAGTAGAATAGTTTTCTTTTATAGTAACTGTAATATGCGATGTTCCATTCGCATCCGCACAATCCAGACTACATAATTGCTTCACGGAAAAACACTTACAAAAAAGTTCCACATTAACTGATGTAATCGTAGCATCAACAGTTCCCAGTGAGGCTTCCACGGCAGCCTCAATGCTTGTTACATCATTCTGTATGGGTTTCCTGACGAGAGAATATTGCACTCCGGCTTTGACCGCATTGGCTAATTCCATCTTGCGCACAAACATTGACCCCATATCAAGAGCCCCGACTATCATCAGCAGCATAACGGGGAAAATAAGTGCTAGTTCAACGGCCGCAATTCCCTGAACACAGGTGGCAAGCTTTTTAAATATCTGTTTCATCCGTTATTCCACTAAAATAGCAAGTTTTACATCAATCACATCAATGCCCAGATTTTCGCATTTAGCGTTGTCTTTATGGAGGTTCACATTCCCCGAAAATGTTATCTTGTTGGCTATAATCTGCAGACATTTTGTCGGGCCTGCGGCACCACCGCTATATTTTAATTCCTGTGAAGGGAAATATAACGCACCATCGAGATTCATAGCGGCACCGCCTAAGAAACTATTTACACCGTCTTCATAAACAGCCTCAGGGTCCTGAAAAAACAAGATCCCCGCATAAGGGAAAGCATCAGAGGTATTCTCTACAAACTTATTCGTTGCCGCCATATTCATATCTGCGCCGCCGTTAATGGTTACGGTTGCTATACTTGCAGGATCTCTACCTGTTAAAATAAGCGTCACGCCACAATAATCCGTCGGCGCCGTTGGATATGGACAAGCAATGGTAGTTACAGAGGCATTACCAGCCACCCTGAACTCGCCTTCATCAATGATATATAAGCCCCGCTCCATCAGGACATCAGCCCCGGCACTTATTTTTATCCCCCCACAATATCTGCCTGGGGACAGGGTAACTGGCTGCGGCTCATTACCTTTAACATCCCTGTTTGTCTGGTCACAAGCGGGATCGAAGGGGTCATTATAGAATATTTCCGGCACAACAAGATCATTATACGGATTATCAGACCTTGATGTATGGCTCTGAGGGGTTGATTCTGGCGTTATTATTGATGCATTAAGGCTTATGGATATATCACCAACAGCCTGTGCTGAAGGGCTTGCACTAAGACTTGCATTACCATTTAGATATATGGATGAATTGCTATTTGAATTGGACGCCACGCCACAATCAATATCAACATCTGATGTCCCGGTAAATTCAAGGGCCTTGTCACGGAAGTCATCCAGAGCCAAAACACAATGCTGGCCTCTTACTATCGTTGCCGCAGTGGCAAGTGTTACAATGGTTGAGCCAGACAGGCCGAGCAAATTGGAAAAATATCGATCTGCTGGTTTAGTTAAAGTCACCATCACATGGTCCGCAAGGCCGAGAAAAGCACCCGACGTAGGCGGGGAGGCCACATCAATGATATAGTCTGTGCTCTCATGGAAACCATTGCCTTCAGCATCATTCTTTGCTTCCGCTATGATATTGCCGCTGGCCAATATGGTATAAGCCCCTGTAAGTGCAGCGGAATCTGCAACCGTCTGCATCTGACGCTTTTCCATGAACCATAAGGTTGCATCAAAGCCCAGTCCGGCAAAACCTAGAAATATAGGCATAATCAGTGCGTAATATACAAGCGCCAGACCTGAGTCCGATTTTCTGACACGTGATAGTAGTTTATATATCTTTTCCCACATGATCTTTCTCTGTTTAGCTACCAAAAGAATCCAATGTAATAGGTTAGATTAAATAATTTATTAACTTCAGATAAAGTTATTAATAATCAATATGATACTACTGTCTTACATTTATCAACATACGCTTACACATACTGACAAATAACGCTACCTCTGCTTGAGTGAAGTCTACTGTTAAGTGATCCTGATGACGTAAAACAATAGGAAAAATATCTTCAGACAACTGCTCCCCCAGTTCGCTCAGAAAAATTTCATAATTCTGTTATCATTTTTCCTTGGCACGCACGTTATAATATCTTCGGCCACCAACTTGTCAACTACTTGAGTTGTACTGGGTTGGGTCAAAGAAGTCAAGGTTGCCAGCTCGCCAATATTGATGCCGCCACAGCAATGCTGGACAGCAATTATCCGCCATCCGGCTCAATATTTATATTTACCGGACGGTAAAAGCCGCTTGCTCTTGGGCGTTATATGTTTCATTATATAACGAACTTATGTCAGGAAAAATTATGTGGCGGTATATTCTTTATTTCGCACTGTCTTTATTTTTTGCGCAGCGCGTTATGGCGGCGGAAGTCACCGTGGCCGTGGCCGCCAATTTTTCTGCCCCGGCCAAGGCGATTGTCCAGCGCTTTGAAGAACAGACCGGCCATCATGTGAAACTGGTTCTGGGATCATCAGGCCGGATTTTTGCCCAGATAGTGCATGGCGCGCCTTTTGATGTTTTTTTATCGGCAGATGCTATGAAACCTGCGGCTCTGAAAGCGCGGGGCATGACCGTGCCGGACAGCCACTTTACTTATGCCATCGGCGCATTGGCCCTCTGGTCGGCGCGGACGGACTTTGTTGATAACACTGGCGATATTCTGAAAGAAGGCCGCTTTAACAAGCTGGCTCTGGCCAACCCACGCCTTGCCCCATATGGCCTTGCGGCACGTCAGGTTCTACAGTCCCTTGGCCTTTATGAAACCCTGTCGGCCAAATTTGTCCGGGGCGAGAATATTGCCCAGACTTACCAATTCATCGCCACCGCCAACGCCGATCTGGGCTTTATTGCCCGCGCACAATTACCGGCAACCGGGTCCAACTGGATCATACCCGAAGGACTGTATCAGCCCATCCGTCAGGATGCGGTTATCCTGAAATCTGCGGCGGACAACAAGGCCGCCTTGGCTTTTACCCGTTTTTTAGCCTCAGACTGGGCAAAAAACCTGATAAGCCGTCATGGCTATAAAATACCAAATGGGGATCAATGATTATGGGGTTTTCCGACGCTGACCTTCAGGCCATCTGGCTCACGACCCGTATTGCCAGTATCACCACAATACTTCTGCTGCTCATCGGCACGCCCATCGCATTGTGGCTGGCGCGTACCACATCGCGCTGGAAAGGCCCCATCGGGGCGCTTGTTGCCCTGCCTCTGGTGCTACCGCCAACGGTGATCGGCTTTTATCTGTTGATGGCCATGGGGCCAAATGGGCCGATCGGGCAATTAACTACCGCCTTGGGCCTTGGCACCCTGCCTTTCACCTTCTGGGGTCTTGTGATCGCATCTGTAATATATTCCCTGCCCTTTGTGGTGCAACCTATCCAGAATGCTGTGGAGGCGTTGGGCAATCGGCCCATGGAGATGGCGGCGACCTTGCGCGCTGGGCCGTGGGATTGTTTTTTCAGCGTTATCCTGCCCTTGGCGCGGCCCGGATTTATCACCGCCGCTATTCTTGGTTTTGCCCATACGGTGGGCGAGTTCGGTGTGGTCCTGATGGTGGGTGGCAATATTCCCGGCGTCACGAGGGTCATATCCGTTCAAATTTACGACCATGTGGAAGCCATGGAATATACCCAAGCCCACTGGCTGTCCGGGGCTATGGTGATTTTTTCTTTTCTGGTTCTGACTGCCGTCTATAGTTTTAACCGTCGCAGCAAATACAGGGGCGGTCGTCATGGGGTTTAACGCAAAGATCGCCGTCCAATATCCGGATTTTTCTCTGGATGTTGATCTTAATCTGCCCACATCGGGGGTGACGGCTATATTCGGGCCATCCGGTTCCGGCAAGACCAGTTTGATCAGGGCCATCGCCGGACTGGAAAGGCCGGAATATGCCCGGATTACTTTTGGTAAGCAGGTCTGGCAGGAGCATGATATATTCATGCCCCCCCACAAGCGGCCCATCGGTTATGTGTTTCAGGAATCTAGCCTGTTCGATCATATGACGGTTCAGCAGAACCTGAATTATGGCCTGAAGCGAACCCACAGCCCCCTGAGCCAGCACGAGCAGGACCATATCATCGACCTGCTCGGTCTTTCCCCACTGCTTCACCGCCAGCCTGAGCAGCTGTCCGGTGGCGAGCGACAACGGGTCGCCATCGCCCGCGCCCTGTTGCCGGGGCCAGCGCTGCTTCTCATGGATGAGCCAATGGCCGCGCTTGATTTTGCCCGCCGCAAAGAAATCCTGAATTTTTTGGAGCGTCTGAAATCTGACCTGAAGATACCCCTACTCTACATCAGCCATAATGTAGATGAGGTCACCCGTCTCGCCGATCATCTGGTGATCATGGCAGATGGTAAAGTCACCCAGCAAGGCCCTCTACAGGATATTCTGTCCCGTCATAATACTCTCAACCGCCTTAGTAATGAGCCTTTCACCCTGTTGTTTGGTCAAGTAACAACCGTTCGCACCGCCCATCACCTGACCGAGGTTGACCTTGGTGATGCCCTGATTCGTATGCCCTGTCAGGCAGTGGAGGAAGGCGCAGAAATCCGCCTGCATCTCTATGCCAAAGATGTCAGTATAGCGCTCAGTCGCCCACAGGAGACAAGCGTGCTGAATATACTGGAATGCCATATTGACGTCATAGATGAGGCGACGGCGGATGGCCAGTGCCTTATTCATCTGACCCTGCGGGATACCCGGATACAGGCGCGGGTATCCGCCTATTCCTGCGAAGAATTGAACCTGCGGCCCGGACGGCAAGTCTTTGCCCAGATCAAGGCTGTTTCCATCATCTGATCCGCCGTATAATCCAACGTCTAATCCAGGGCGAGGATGATGCTGGAGGCTTTGAAAAAAGCACAGACCTTGCCGCCGATTTTCAGCTTAAGCGCCTCAACACTCAAATTAGTGACAATGGCGCTGATGGTTTTGCCATCGCCCAAATCAATCACCACATCGCTGTTCACCGCCCCCAGCGTAATTTCAGAAATTTCCCCCACCAGATTATTGCAGGCACTGGTCGCCACAGTAATATCGGTACTGATCATGATGGCTGAGGCCTTAATCAGGGCGATCACTTCCATGTCAGGCTTAAGGCGCAAACGGTCGTAACTTTCCTGCGTTATGATCACGGACAGGGCGCGGTTTTCACTGATATTAACGCTAAGGACAACATTCACCGCACCGGGTGTAACTGCAATGATCCGGCCCCTGAATTGATTACGTGCCGTGGTTTGCATGGAGCCTATCCTTACGAAGTTAGCAATATCTTTTAACGAATGTATTTTGGCTTTCAGACGGGACATATAAGAAGTATGTTCCTGCTCTAATGCCTGAAAGCCCTGTATAATCTGCACGCCATATTCGGTTAGGGCTGTGCCTCCGCCCTTTGCTCCACCGGCGGTTCGGATCACAAGGGGCTGATCTGACATATTATTTATGGCATCAATCCGGTCCCAGGCGGTCTTATAACTGATGCCGGTCTCGCGGGCGGCGGCGGAAATAGAGCCACAAGCCCCGATCGCCACAAGCAGCCCAACCTGATCAGAGGCAAAAGCGGCCTGATTTTCACTGAGCAGCCATAGATTGGCCTGAAGTTGGTTTTTTATCTTGCCGTCCTTTGGCATTAGCTCGCTACCCAGCCCTCAAAGGCACGGACATCCTCGCTATGGTCTTTTAATTTATCCAAAAGCCTGCAAAGATGTTGTTTCTCGTCATCATCCAGAATCGAGGTAAATTTATCTGCCTGTTCCATGAATATGGGCTCAATTTCATCATAAAGATCCCTGCCCTCCTGGGTGAACCAAATCAGCGGGCTAGATTTATGGCGCTTGTTGGGCAGTTTGCACAACAGACCGCGTTTTTCCATATCCTTTGCTGCCCGGCTTAGGGTTGATTTTTCATGGTGCACCGTTCCGGCAATATCGCTTAAGGTCATGGGGCCCATATGGGCGATCAGACTTATGATCCGCCATTGCCGGATCGTCAGGCCAAAGCGCTGAACATTATCCTTCACCCCGCCAAACGCCATGAGGTTAGCAACAATAGTCACTACAAAACTGATGTGCTGTGACGGTATCAGGCCTTCGGTCAGGGTCGCTCTGTGCGTTTTGGGTATGGGTATTTCTGTCATGGCTTTTGCTATCGCATGAATTTCGCTTAATTGGAAGCATATCATACTCATATTAATGTGGCATTTGCAACGATTAACCGCTAGATTTATGTTTGCTGATACGATGATTAGGGCCGTAGGGAAGGAAAAACAATGAATGCCAGACTATTTAAAGCCATAATTCTACCGGGGTTGATTTTTCAATCTGTGGTCATTGCCGGCGGTTATGCCACGGGCCGGGAGCTGGTGGAATTCTTCCTCACCAAAGGGCCTTTGGAAGGACTGTTAGGTATTGGCGTTGCCACCATCATATGGAGTGCGGTTTTAGCGCTTAGTTTTGAGCTGTCCCGAATGACGGCAAGCTATGACTATAAAAGCTTCTTTCAACATCTTCTGGGCCGGGGCTGGTTACTGTTCGAAATTTCTTATGCCATGATACTTGTCCTCGTTCTGTCGGTTATTGGCACCGCAGCGGGGGCCATGTTTGCCATTGTAACGGGCCTGCCGTCGCTTACCGGAACCCTGCTGCTGGTTGGGGCTATTGGCTTTCTGACCTTCAAGGGCAGCGCGACCATTGAGAAGGTCTTGGCCGGATGGTCAATGGTGCTTTATCTGGTTTATGCTGCCTTTCTGTTCTGGGGCTTTAAGAAATTCGGGCCGGATATTATCGAGAATTTTACCTTCACCGAAACATCATCGGACTGGTTTGTGGGTGGCATTAAATATGCCTCTTATAATCTGGCGGTGGTGCCAACAATATTATTCTGTGTCAGCCATATTAAAAGCCGCAAAGAAGCCTTCACTGCCGGTATTCTCGGCGGCCTTCTTGCCATCATACCGGGGGTGTTATTTTATCTGGTCATGGTCGGTTTTTATCCTGCCATCCTGACGTCAACTGTGCCGGTCAATGATATCCTCGGCGCCATGCAGATGCCGCTGTTGCTGATCATCTTCAATATTGTGATCTTTGGTACTTTCATTGAAACCGGTACCGCCCTGCTTCATGCGGTGAATGAGAGGATCGCAGGTGTTTACAAAATTAGCGGTAAGAAACTGCCGCGCTATATGCGGCCTGCCGTGGCCCTCGTCCTCATGGTCTTATCCATATTTGTCGGCGAGAAAGTTGGGCTGATTAACCTGATTGCCAATGGTTACGGTATTCTAACCTACGTGTTTCTCGCGGTCTTTATCCTGCCGCTATTCACCATTGGGGTTTACAAAATTATTAAATCTGAACCGGAGCAGCTTTAAAAGTTCCGGCGCTGCCTGCTTAAGCCAAAGCATTTGATATTTCAGGGTCAGCGCCCCCCAGCCATGAGCGCTGTATTTCCGCGCACTGGTCGGTAGGGCCGCCCCGGTGCAAACCACTTTAAGACCTGCCTGCCGGGCCTGCCAGACCAATAAATGATCTTCGCCGAAAGCTGCATCCTCAGAAAAACCGCCAATTCTGGTAAAGCTGTCCTTGCTCAGGCAGAAGCCCTGATCGCCGAAAGGCACGCCCAGAACCACCGACCGGAACCATGCGCCCCATTCATTAAGCCACATGGCGCGGGGGCCATCGGGCCTGAATTTCAAATGAAAATAATGAAGCGCGTCAGGTTTTTTCTGCAAAGATGCTGTTAACGCCTCAAAAACCTGTGGCGAAACCAGTGAATCTGCATGGAGAAACCACAAAAACTCCCCCTTTGCCGCTTTTGCCCCCATATTTTGCTGAACGGCCCGCCCCTGCGCGGAGGTGAGCCAGCGGGCGCGACTTTCAAAAGTCGTCTTTTGTCGGCCCTTATTACCACAAGACACGATAATAATCTCCGTCTCTTCTGGCAGGATACTCAAGCCGTCTAAAAGTTGGCTCAATTGATCCTCATCGGGGCCAAGAGGGATGATGATAGAGATATTTTTCATGTCCTGAGCAGGTCTAACAATGCCCTATTGCCCGCGTCTAAAGCCTCATAGGGGGTCATGACTGCCGATTGCAGACTCTGGCGACAACCGCAGCCTTCCCCGTGGCCTGTATCGCTTTCCAGAAAGCTACCCAACAGTTTCTTGGCTGTCTCTAGGCTCTCGCCAAAGCGGGAAAACACCTGTTCAACGCTCACATGCTGCGCCGGATCATCAAGCCAGCAGTCATAATCGGTGACAACACACAGGGTCGAATAGCATATCTGCGCTTCCCGGGCGAGGAAGGTTTCGGGCACATTGGTCATGCCCACCAGATCACAACCCGCCGCACCCTTCAGGAAAAAACTCTCGGCGCGGGTGCCAAGGCGCGGGCCATCCACACAGCCGTATGTAACGCCGGTATGCACCTCTATGCCGATTTCCTGACCCGCTCTATCCAAATTTTTGGTCAGGACGGGACAGGTGGGTTCAGCGGTCGAGACATGGGCCGCCATGCCACCGCCGAAAAAACTTTTCTCCCGCGGCCCTTTGACAAAGTCGAAATATTGGTCAGGCACGCAGAGATCACCCGGTTTCAATTCACGGCGCAGACTGCCCACGGCAGAAATCCCGATAACACGGGTAACGCCCAGTTTTTTCAAGGCCCAGATATTGGCCCGGTAATTAACCTCATGGGGTAAAAATTCATGGGACTTGCCGTGACGGGCCAGAAAAACAACTTCTCTGCCACCATATGTCCCGATGGTGACGGGGGCTGATGGCGGCCCAAAGGGGGTGTCAAGGCTGCGTTCTTCGACAATTTCCAAACCCGGAAGGTCATAGATTCCGGATCCGCCAATGATTGCTAACATCTAAATTACTCCTTACATTTCACTACAGGATGAGCCATAGGCAAAGCAGCTATAGCAGCGGTGATGTTTCATGCTGATGCGTTTGCCCATGCTATCGGTCAGGCTGTCGCCCAGATCATATTCCATATCATCGTCCACCAAGGTACAGGCATAGGTGCGCATCTTTCCGTCCTGCTTAACGATCATGCGGGAAAAGGCGCACATAAATTCTTTGCGGCTGTCCTCATCCTGATAACGGGTCATGCAGTCTGTGGTCACATGGGGCACGTCGGGCAATGAGCCCGGCAGGGCAAAGTCTGGGAAAGCTACCATAGCAAGGTCAGCAGGCAGGCCGTGGGCCGCGAATAATTTGGCAAAGGCCGCTTCGGTAGCTTTTGCGTCCTCGTCGGGCCAGATATGGCGGGCGACCGATATGGCAAAGCCCTTATCATGAAGCATCTTCAGTCCCGCAAGTGCCTTGATAAAATTACCCATCCCCCGTCCCAGATCATGGGTATGCTGCTCATAATGATCCAGACTTACTCTAAATGACACCGCGTTGGGGCTAGTGCGTAACGGCTCCAGCTCATCCATACGCCGTTGCTGGGCCTCGGTACCATTCATCAGCACCAGACAGGGCCGGT
>DAOWHQ010000132.1:0-5476 GCA_030641355.1 Alphaproteobacteria bacterium | reverse complement strand
TTTACCGGATTGTCATTTATAACAATTTGACTGATACCAACCCACGCAACGCCTATCAGGACAAATACGCCCAGAATAATCAGCTTTGCCCCCTTATAAGTCACCCGCCCCAGACCGTTCAGCATCCTTGCCAATGGGCTATTGTTATTCTCATCACTATGATCAAGGCCAAAGTCGGCAAAGCTCTCCTCCGGCATCAACATGATATAGGCCGGGATCAGGGTAATGGTAAAAAACCACGCCAGAACAACACCAATAGAGACAAATAATCCAAATGTCTGCACAGGAGGGATCGGAGTTAAGGCAAGGGACGCAAAGCCAACCGCTGTGGTCAGAGTTGTAAAGAGCATGGGCGCGGACAGTTCCTTCATCACATGCTCAATAGTTTTCTTACGGTCTTTGAATTGCGGATATTTATCGTAAAAATCGCTTAAGATATGAATGGCGTCCAACACCGCGATGGGCATGATAAAGATCGGAATCATGCTGCTCATGATATGAACCACATTGCCCGTGATCACAAGTAACCCCATGGTGGTAATCACCGATATCATAGCCACAATCATGGGTGATATAACCAGAGATGCTTTCTTGAAGAAATACCACATAAGCAGGAATATCAGCAGCATGGCCATCGGGGCTGAAATGGCCATCTGTATGAACATTTCAACGCCGAAGGTATCCTGCGCCACCGGAAGTCCGGTAATATGATAGGTATCCCCGCCGTTAAATTCAGCGATCTTGACTTTTAAGTCCTCGACCACGTTATAGCTGATATTCTTGGCCGTAATGGGAATATAAAGCGCGACAGCCTTGCCATCATCAGACACGATAGTGCCATTGAGTAAAGGCAGGTTTTGAGCCTTATCACGAATACTCAGGGCAGCAGCATCATCCAAAGGTGGCTCTTTCATCAACCATTCGAATTTCACAACACCCGGCCCGCCCGGCTCAATATTATCCACTGTGGATGGGGCCATAAGGTCAACGGAAATAACACCTTCGATCCTTTTGGCAAAGTCAGCCAGAGCATGAATATTAGTGAGCGAGCTTTTGTTAAAGACCCCTTGGGGGTGCGTTTCATTCACCACACCCACAACGACCATATCATAAAGGGAAAATTCCTTCTTCTGATCATTATGGTAAACCCGTACCGGCTCATCGGCAGACAGCATATTTTCAGGGTCCGTATCTATCTGAAGCGGGGATAGCGTTCCGAATGTGGTCGGCCATACGCTCGGCAGTACCACAAGCGAGACCATAATCAGGCTTAACAGGCCACTGAGCCAGAAAAAAACTTTTGGGCGGCGGGTTGCGGTGTCTGAAATATGTATCATGAAAAGGCTTTTCCAGGTTTAATGCCAATTTTTTTCAGCATGATGGCCAACGGACAAAATCCTGTGAAGGCTGTCTGAAACATATTTAAGCCAACAAAAGCCGCAAGCCCCAGCCAATAGATATGAACCGTCAGGCCAAGGGCCAAGCTTGTCATTATCATCGCACCCGCGATGGCAAATACTACACGATCTAAAGTCATCTTATTCTCCTTTTGATAACGGGCAGCTGTCAATCCCAAACAATGCGTAAGCCGGGCACCATCCGATTAAGGCTGTGCCCAAGGGTACAATACCGATCCAGCCCCAGGGCGTAAAAACGCCCATCACAGCAGACGCTATCAAGGCTACACCGACGACTATGCGAAGTGTTTTATCTAATTTACCGACATTTATTTTCATAATTTTTCTCCTGTTTAATAAGATTAATCCAAATAAAACATAGGTGACGTAGAAAATAAGTGACGGAAGTCACATAAGAAAAAATTAATCCGCCGCAGCCTGAAGACCGCTCCGGTCATGCACCTCAATCAAGCCCCGCCCTAGCTTAATTAATCCCTGCCGCTCAAAAACTTTTAACTGGCGGCTGACAACTTCCCGAACTGAGCCAAGTTCCAAAGCTATATCCTGATGCGTGATCTCAAACTGCGCGTCTTTTCTATCGAGTAGCAATTGGGCCAGCCTGCGGTCGAGCTTTTTAAACACCACCTCTTCCACCAGCATCATCAGCATGGACATACGTTTGGCATAAACCTCAAAAACAAAATTGCGGAATTTAACGGAATTTCCCAGCAGGTGGTTAAAGGTTGCGGGAGGTACCGTGGCAACGGTAATATCAGTCTCGGCAATACCCTCCGCCCCGTATTCTTCATCGGAGATCAAGCAGGTGGTGGTCATAATGCAGGATTCGCCCTCTTCCACACGGTATAGTACAATTTCCCGACCATCCTCAGATGTTTTCTGAACCCGCACATTGCCCTCAAGCAGCATGACATAGCCCCTGCACTCACTGCCCTCGGAGAACATGACCGTGCCCGCAGGAGCCTTCATAATCTGAATACCATCCTCCAGCATTTTTTTATTTGTCTCTGAAAGCTGATCCAGCTCTGGAAAATGATCTGTGATAATTTTTTGCATTGGCATTTCCATTGAGGGGTTTTACCTATAATCTACAATAGATTGCAAATTCACAAGGTAAAAGATGAACTTTAAACAACGATTACTGGAAGACCGGGGCGCCCTGCAAGAGCTGATTGCTCTCGCCAAACAAGACAGTGCCGCCGTTGACCTTGACCAGAGCAAGGTTGGTCGCCTGTCGCGTATGGATGCCCTGCAAAAGCAGGCCATGTCACAGGAAGTCGACCGCAGACGCCAGATAGAACTGACCCGCATCATCGCGGCCCTGAAACGCATAGAGGAAGATGAGTTTGGCTATTGCATCACCTGCGGAGAGGAAATTGAGGGTAAGAGACTTAAATTAAACCCCTCACTGCCTCAATGCTCTAAATGTGCCGTTGGATAATCACCTACTGATCCAGCGAAAGTCCCTTTTGCTAAAAGCATAAAAAATCAGAAACACACCGCTTAAAGATATAAAAAGCCCCAAACTGGAAGCTAATATCAACAGCCACGTATTAAAATTATCCCGCGTGTCGTAATCCATGTTGTTCAGCATCCATCGAAACTATTCCTTCATCATGGCATCGCGTTTGGCTTTGAATTCATTGCCTTCGCGCCAGTTGGGAAAACTGTCTTCATGGGATAATTTCAGGCCGATTTTATACATCAGCTCCAAATCCTTCACCGCACCAGACATATCCCAGTCTTCAGAATATTCATCGGCTGGCTTATGATAACGATTGGCTACATAATCCGCGACCTGCTCTTTGCCCCATTTCACCCCGTATTTAACGCTATTTTCCCCGGCCTCAAAATAGACCGCAGGAACACCTTCCTTGGAAAGACTGAAATGATCAGACCGATAGAAATAACCATTTTCCGGCTTAGGATCAGGGTTAGCAATGCGTTTTTGTTTACGTACAGCATGATCTACATAATCGTCCAGTTCAGAATTACCGTAGCCGACAATGGTCACATCATGGGTTTCACCAATATAACCAAGCACATCCATATTGATGGCCGCAACTGTCTTGTTCAGGGGAACAAGCGGGTTCTTGCCATAATATTCAGAGCCAAGAAGCCCCTGTTCCTCTGCGGTCACCGCCAGAAACATAATGGAACGGCCAGGCTTCCGCGCCCCCGACAGATAAGCATTAGCCAGCTCAATCAACCCCGCTGTACCACTGGCGTTATCAGCAGCCCCGTTATATATCTGATCGCCTTCCAGTGAGCTATCCCGCCCCAGATGATCCCAATGAGACATATGGATAATATATTCGTCGGGCCGCTCCGTACCCGGCAAAACAGCGACCACGTTATTAGACACCACACGCCGGATTGTATTATTTAAAGAAACGGACATCTTCGCCTTTAATGAAACTGCTTTGAAGTCCTTGGTAGCGGCCTGCGCGGTTAAATCCTTATAATCAAGTCCGGCGGCGCTAAAGACCTTGGCCATTTTATCGCCGGGAACCCATGATTCTACAACCACCCGCGACATATTACCGTCTTCGCTTTCCAGGCTGAACTGCGGGCCGGACCAGCTTCCTTCGACCACGTCCCACGGATAGGCGGCGGGCGCAGTTTCATGAATGACAATCACAGCTTCCGCTCCCTGACGGGCGGCTTCCTCATATTTATAAGTCCAGCGACCATAATAGGTCATGGCATTGCCCGTAAATAATTCAGTGTTTTGAGTGGCAAAACCGGGGTCATTCACTAGCATAACAACGGTTTTACCATGAGCATCCACCCCCTCATAATCATTCCAGCCATATTCCGGCGCAACCACACCGTAACCCACAAAGATCATTTCGCTGTCAGTGACAGATACGGCTTCCTTAACCCGTTGGGTCCAGCCCATAAATTCTGGGCCGTATCTTAGTTCCGTAACACCGTCCGCTGTTTCAATTTTCATGGTGGTTTCAGGGGAAGCGGTTATTTCCACCAGATTTGCACCCTGATAATAGCTATCGCCATTACCGGGTTTAAGGCCCAGTTCTTCGAATTTTTCCTTCAGGAAAGTAATGGTTTTTTCCTCACCCGCCGTGCCAGGGCCGCGGCCTTCAAATTCATCAGAGGCCAGAATTTTGATATTCTGCGCCAACCGTTCAGCATCAATATTAATGGCCACTTTATGGGGCGGAACCTTATCATAAACGGCAATGGTCAAGCCGATGGCAATGATAAACATGACGAACAAGATTTTTTTCATTTTTCTATCCCTTTATGATTTTTATTTGGGTGGACGCTAACATAAATAACCGCAAGCGACTAGATTTCATTCCGCCCAATCCACTTATCAACCTTTGGTGATTCATACTCAGCCATAAGATCTAAAAGTTTTTCCGTATTATCCTCAATCAGGATCATCCCACGATGAACGGACTTAACAAAACCTTCCTCAACCGTGTGATCCAGAAATTGCGTTAAGGAATCATAATAGCCTTTGATATTAAGCAGGGAGCAGGGTTTTCTGTGATAGCCAAGCTGTGACCATGTCAAGACCTCAAATATCTCTTCCAGCGTTCCCATACCACCCGGAAGGGCAATAAAACCATCTGAAAGATCAGCCATCATAGCCTTACGCTCATGCATGGAGCCAACGACCTTTAATTCCGTCAGGCCATTATGGGCTATTTCTTTATCGGCCAGAGCCTTTGGCATAATACCAATGACCTCACCACCCGCCGCTAAAACCGTATCGGCGATTTCACCCATTATGCCCACATGGGCTCCGCCATAAACCAGAGTAATATCGCGCTTCACCAACTCTCTGCCTAGAGTGCGGGCCGCTTCCATATACTCAGGACTTTCTCCGGGGCTAGACCCGCAATAAACACATATTCTCTTCATAAATCCTCACTATTAATAGCTAATTGAAATGTTGCCGCATCCACATTGCCACCACTAAGCAGCAGACAGATGGTCTTACCCTCGATATCCACCTTGCCCGCCAGCAGGGCCGCCAAGGCCACAGCACCACCGGGTTCCACCACCAGCTTTAACTTATCCCATGCGTA
>DAOWHQ010000179.1:0-5948 GCA_030641355.1 Alphaproteobacteria bacterium | reverse complement strand
AACGACGTGATCACCCAGTCTATCGAAGTGATCAGACGCCGTATTGATGGCATGGGAACCACGGAACCCACAATCCAGAAACAAGGTGAAAGCCGTATTCTGGTACAGGTGCCGGGGTTAAACGACCCGCAGAAGCTTAAAGATCTGGTGGGTAAAACCGCCAAGCTGACTTTTCAGCTGGTAAATTCTGCCATTGGCGTTGAGGACAGAGTCCCGCCGGGATATGAGCGTTTTCCTATGGCGGAAAGCGAACGTCGCACCGGTCTGCCAGAAAGCGTTGTGGTTAGTAAGCGTAAAATTCTAACCGGTGAAAATCTGGTTGATGCGGGACTGGGTTATGATCAGGATAACCGCCCCGTTGTCAGTTTCCGTTTTGACCGCATCGGCGGCAAGAAATTCGCCGATACCACACGGAAGAACGTCAATCGCCAGTTCGCGATTATTCTGGACGGCGTGGTTATCAGTGCGCCAAATATTCAATCCGCTATTTTAGGCGGCTCAGGTATTATTACTGGAAATTTCACCGTTGAAAGTGCGAGCGAACTGGGGCTTTTGCTTCGGGCCGGAGCTTTGCCCGCTCGACTGACCGTGGTCGAAGAAAGAACCGTTGGGCCGGATTTGGGTGCTGATAATATTGAGGCAGGAAAGATTGCCGCCATTATTGGTCTTGCCGCCGTTATGGTTTATATCGTGATGAGCTACGGTATGTTCGGCATGGTGGCCAATTTTGCGTTGATGATCAATATTGGTATGATTTTTGGTTTGTTATCTACACTTGGGGCAACATTGACCATGCCGGGGGTCGCCGGGATTGTGTTGACCGTTGGTATGGCCGTGGATGCCAACGTGTTGATATTTGAGCGTGTTCGGGAAGAATTCCGAAATGGGAAAAAAGCATTGTCGGCTTTGGATGTAGGCTATGATAAAGCCTTTAGCACTATCGTTGATGCTAATGTGACGACCTTTATCGCAGCCGTGATCCTGTTTCAGTTTGGTTCAGGCCCGATCAAAGGTTTTGCGGTGACGCTTGCTATTGGTATTGCCACATCCATGTTCACGGCGGTGAGCCTGTCACGTATGATCATTTCAACTTGGGCCGTTCGCAGACGCCCAACCACATTGAAAATATAAGGAACTAAAGTAAATGTTATTAAAACTGGTTCCAGCAAATACCAATATTAGATTCATTGACTTCCGGAAAATTGCCTATGTGCTGTCGGCGGTGATGATCGTGGCATCCTTTGGGCTTTATTTTAGCAAAGGGCTGAATTTTGGCATTGATTTCGAAGGCGGGATCATGATCGAGATCGGCACCGAAGGGCCTGCAAATATCACCAGAATCCGTTCGGTCATGAAGGGCCTGAATATGGGCGATGTGAAGGTGCAGGAATTTGGCGCAGTTAATGATGTCCTGATCCGGCTTGAGCATCAGGAAGGCCTTACCGTGGATCAGGTGGTTGAGAAGGTGCGCGAAGTGTTGCCCGGTGCGATAGATGGTGAGATTAGCTACCGCCGTACTGAAACCGTGGGTTCTACGGTTTCCGGTGAATTGATATCGGATGGTATTTGGGCGGTTATTTACGCCATGAGTGCTGTTCTGATTTATATCTGGTTCCGGTTTGAGTGGCAGTTTGGCATGGGGGCTGTGATCGCCCTTATCCATGATGTGATATTGACAATCGGTATGTTCTCACTCACGGGGATGGAGTTTAACCTCTCAACCATTGCCGCTATTCTGACCATTGTGGGTTACTCCCTTAATGATACGGTGGTGGTTTATGACCGCATCAGGGAGAATTTGCGTAAATTCCGCAAGAAATCAATGCCTGACCTGCTTAATCTCAGCATCAATGATACTTTGTCACGGACGGTGATGACCTCTGTCACCACGTTGATCGCCCTGGCCTCTCTGTTCTTCCTCGGTGGGGAAGGGATACACGGTTTTGCGGCGGCGATGATATGGGGTATCTTTGTTGGAACATATTCTTCGATCTTCATCGCGGCCCCAGTGTTGTTATGGGTCGAGCTACGGCGCGAGGATGATACTTCGCCCACACCCGGCATGGAAATAATACCGCCCAAGAAAAAAAGAGCCTGATCCTTTGGAATTCAAGGAAGTAACCTCGCAGGAAGAAACCGCAATCTCCTCCTACGGGGACGGCGGCTTTCGCATTGGTGAGCAACGCAGCAAAGGTTCTATTCTGATCACGCCCAAGGGCTATTACCCTTGGGATGTGGTGGATGTGGCCTCAATCACCCTTGAGAGCCTGAAGATCATTACAGACCAGGCTCAGGATATTGATATTCTTCTGATTGGTACGGGGGATAATATGGCGTTCCTGAACAAGCAGCTTAGAGCATCACTGGAAGCGGCAACCATATCTGTTGATATTATGGCTACGGGCGCTGCTGCCCGAACCTATAACATCCTGCTCGCAGAGGGCCGAAAAGTCTCCGCTGCCCTGATTGCAGTAGCATAAAAAAAGGCCGGACATTCGCCCGGCCTTAATCAATTTTCTAAAAATTAAAAGCCTGTAGCATTCTGAGCTGAGATCATGGAAAACAGCATTGGAATGGACAGCAATGTATTGGTGCGGGAGAAGAGCATGGCTCTGCGTCCGGCGGCGGGCTTGGCATCTGCATCCGCTTCAACAATACCAAGGGCTATTTTCTGCGCTGGCCAGATGATGAACCATACATTGAATGCCATGATAAGACCCATCCACATACCAAAGCCGATATTAGGCTGTTGCAGGGTCAGGGCTTGATGAAGATAGCCATTCATATAGGCAAGAATCAGGCCGAATAATACGGTTCCTGCGGCGCCCCAACGAAACCAAAACAGGGCTTCCGGTGCGATAACCTTTGTAATGGCGGGTTTCTGCTCAGCGGGGATTTTTGCCATGCTGGGAATTTGCACAAAGTTAAAATACCACAATATGCCAATCCACATGACGCCACAAAGAACGTGCAGGTAACGCACTAAAAATACGATAAAATCTTCCATTTTATGTCTCCACCCCTATTTAATTATATCGGATATGAGCTTTTCAGCATCCGACTTGTTTGATTCTTCCAGATAATTTGTCGCGAAAACCATAATTATGGTCAGGACAATGCCGGCAATGATAGTCTTCGGCAATGATACGAGAATTTTGCTCATTGTTTTTTCCTGTTATTGATATAAACACCCTTGTTCAAGAAATTGCTTTCAGATTTGCTATAACCACTCTATGAAACAACTTCGTCCCTTTGGACGTGACCAAGATTAACAGTTTCTTCATCACGCGTCAAAATAATGCTACTCATTATCAAAAAGAAAAATATATATAAAGAGGTTACGGCATTTTCTGGAATGATGCTAAAAGAGAAAAATGACGGATACCCTTGAAAATACACATCATTGCCGCGATTTGGTCAATAGCTTTGACCATGACCGGTATCTAACCATTCTCTATGCACCAGAAGAAAAACGGGATGCGTTATACGCACTTTATGCATTTAATTATGAAATCTCAAGAATCAGGGAAGGGGTTTCCGAACCCATGTTGGGTGAAATCCGTCTGCAATGGTGGCGCGAAGCCATTGATGATATTTTTCAGGGTACGGTGCGTAGCCACGAAGTTATGCCGTCCCTTGCGGTGGCTATTACAGAATATGATCTGTCACGGGATATGCTTATGGCTATTATTGATGGCAAGTCACAAGATTTATATGATGAAAACCCTGAAAATATGGCGGCGTTAGAGAGCTATTTATCCCAGACTGCCGGAAATTTATCTTGTATGGCGGCTCATATATTAGGGCAAAGGGATATTGATGATCTGGCAAAGCGGCTCGGCATGGCCTGGGGGTATGTGGGGCTTATACGTGCGGTAACTTACCATATCTCTTTAAAAAAGAGTTTTATACCTTTGAATTTAATAGAAAAAAATAAAATGGAAGGTGTTTTCTTGTCACAGGACCATCCTGAGAATATGAAATCCATATTACAGGAGTTCACCCAACAGGCAGAACAGCATCTAAAGTTTATCTATGACAATAAAAAGCGCATTAGCCCAGAATCCCGTTCCGTCTTTCTTCTGACCGCCCTGACCCGCAGTTATATGAAAACCATTAAAAAAGCCGATTATAATGCTTTTAAGTTAGAAGAAAAAGCCGATGCTTTTTTCCGGCAATGGCGGCTTTTTACATCAGCCTTGTTTAATCGGATTTAACATCATCCAGCCATATGGCGAGAGCTTCCAATGCGCGGTGTGATTTGACGGGCTTTCGGTCTTTACGTTTGATTTTCTTACCTTCTAGTGGCGGCATGATGCCGTAATTGACATTCATGGGCTGAAAATGCTTACCCCTGCCCGCGCCGGGGATTTGCCCACCCGTGATATAATGAATCAATGCGCCAAAGGCGGTTGTCATGGGCGGGGCGGGGATTTCATGACCTTTTCGTTCTGCGGCCGCAAAGCGCCCTGCCATAAGGCCCATTGCCGCACTTTCAACATAACCTTCAACGCCGCTGATCTGTCCGGCAAAACGCAGGCGGGGCATAGTCTTGAAGCGCAGGTTGCTATCCAACAGATTTGGGCTGTTGATGAATGTATTACGGTGCAGACCCCCAAGACGTGCAAAACGGGCATTTTCCAGTCCGGTAATTTTTTGGAATGTTTCAACTTGTGCGCCATGCTTCATCTTGGTCTGGAACCCGACCATATTATAGAGCGTATCCAGCTTGTTATCCTGCCGTAGCTGAAGAATTGCATAGGAATCCTCGCCCGTATGAGGGTTGGTCAGGCCAACGGGCTTCATGGGGCCAAAACGTAATGTTTCCCGGCCCCGTTCCGCCATAACTTCAATGGGCATGCAACCATCAAAATAGGGGGTATTCTTCTCCCAATCCTTATAGTCATATTTTTCCGTGTCGATCAGGTCATCAATCAGGGTTTCATATTGCTCTCGACTGAGAGGAAGGTTGATATAATCCGCCGTATCACCCTTGTCATAACGGGACTGGTACCATGCCTTGGTGAAATCAATGCTGTCCTTGTAGATAATTGGTGCTATGGCGTCAAAAAAGGCCAGTTCATCTTCGCCGGTAAGTTCCAATATGGCCTGCGCCATAGCATCGGAGGTTAGCGGCCCGGTGGCAATGATGACATTATCCCAATCTTCTGGTGGAATGTTTGTTATTTCTTCACGAACCATTGTGAACAGGGGATTGGCTTCCAATGCTGTCTGCACAGATTTGCTGAAACCTTCGCGGTCAACGGCGAGAGCGCTGCCTGCGGGCACTGTATTTTCCATAGCAGAGGCCATGATCAGGGAATCACACCGGCGCATTTCCTCATGTAGCAAGCCGACCGCATTATTTTCATAATCATCGGACCTGAAGGAATTGGAACAGACCATTTCGGCTAAACCGTCCGTCTGATGGACATCTGTTTTGCGCACAGGCCGCATTTCATGGAGGATAACAGGTATATCCTGCCGCATTATTTGCCACGCCGCTTCCGTTCCCGCAAGGCCGCCGCCGATGATATGTATTGCCTTATATGTCATGGGGAGGGTCATATCATTTAAAGGAGGGCGGGGCCATATAAAAAACGCCTGTTTTCAGTCAAAAACAGGCGTAATTTAGAATGGAGAGTTATAATAGATTTTTTGCAATAGATACGGTTGAGTGTCTAATGCACTTACATAATATCTAAATATATCTTTTAAGGTATTGTCCGGTGTAACTTTCTTCACAAAGAATAATCTTTTCAGGGGTTCCTTCAGCAAGAATATAGCCACCGCCATCGCCACCTTCGGGTCCAAGATCAATGATCCAGTCGCAGGTTTTGATAACATCAAGATTATGCTCAATGATCACAACAGTATTGCCCTGTTCCACGAGCGCATGGAGAACTTCCAACAGCTTTTTTATATCCTCAAAATGCAGGCCTGTGGTT
>DAOWHQ010000176.1:0-6311 GCA_030641355.1 Alphaproteobacteria bacterium | reverse complement strand
ATCCACCTTCAGATCACATTTGCGTAACAGAAAGTAATCCGCAATCAAAATCCCTGCGATGGGGCCAAGCAGGGCCGAGTAGCCCAGAAGCCACACAAACAGATAACCGCCGGAGCTTTCCAGCAGTTTCCACGGAAAAATAGCGATGCCGATACCGGCGGTTATATAACCACCCATTTTAAAGCTTATTTTCTGGGGATTAAGATTTGAGAAACCGTAAGACGGTGCCACGACATTAGCCGCGAGGTTAGTGGTCAGGGTGGCAACAATTAACGCCGCCAGTGCCACAACGACACCAAAGCCCCCCATACGACCCGCCAGCTCCACAGGGTCCCAGATGGCTTCGCCGAAAATGACGACCGTAGCCGATGTCACCGCAACGCCGATAAAGGCAAATAATGCCATAGGCAGGGGCAAGCCGATCATCTGTCCAATGATCTGATCCTTCTGGCTTTTAGCAAAGCGGGTGAAGTCGGGAATATTAAGCGCCATCGTGGCCCAAAAGCCAACCATCGCAGTCAGACCCGCAACGAAAGCGCCAAAAAACTGGCCTTCCTTTGGCCCGCCCGCGTCAAATTGTGACGGTGTTGACAGCATGGCCCCAAAACCACCCGCCTGAATATAGGCCCATGCCAGAAGCGCCAGCCCCATGAGGATCAGAAAAGGCGCGGCAATGGTTTCAAGCCAGCGGATCGATTCCGTGCCATTCTTAATGAAAAACAAATGTATTGACCAGAAACCGAGGAAACTGAAAAATTGAGCGATATCAATGCCAAGAAACGGCAGCGGTGACCCCTGAAAAGCATTGTCCGAAAGGCTGTTGAGGATAACATAAATCGCCGAACCACCAACCCATGTCTGAATACCAAACCAGCCGCAAGCCACCAGACCACGGGCCATAGCCGGAATCCGCGCTCCCTTGGTGCCAAAAGCCGAGCGCAAAAGGACGGGAAAAGGAACGCCGTATTTAGCTCCCGCATGACCGATGAGGATCATGGGGGCGAGAACAATCACATTGCCCAGCATTACCGTGATAACCGCCTGATCCCATGACATACCCTCTGCGATCAGGCCCGCTGCGAGCATATATGTCGGCACACAAACCACCATGGCAACCCACAGGGCGGCATAGGCCTTCCAGTCCCATGTTCTTGTGGCTTCCGTGGTCGGTTCTAGGTCGACATTCCAGAGATCAGTATCGTAATTACTCATTGTTCCCTCGTTTTTTTTAATTATTCTCCGCGTGTTAATGGGCCATATGTTTCCGGTCTGCGATCACGGAAAAATTGCCATTTATTACGCACTTCCTGTACCATGTTCATATCCATATCATGGATGATTAGCTCGTCTTTGTCACGGCTGGCTTCTTTTTCAATCTGGCCGCGCGGGTTAACGAAATAAGTCTGCCCGTAAAATTCACCAATGTTCCACGGCTCTTCCGTTCCAACACGGTTTATGGCCCCGATCCAGCAACCATTGGCCGCCGCAGATGCGGGCTGCTCCAGCTTCCACAGATATTCAGAAAGTCCGGCGACGGTTGCCGATGGGTTAACAATATATTCCGCCCCATTGAGCGCCAAGGCCCGCCAGCCTTCGGGGAAATGGCGGTCATAACAGATATAAACCCCAAGCTTGCAATATTGAGTGTCAAACACCGGCCAGTCTGAGGCCCCGGGTTTGAAGAAAAATTTCTCCCAAAATCCGGAAACCTGCGGAATATGAGTTTTGCGGTATTTACCAAGATATGAGCCATCCGCATCAATCACGGCGGCGGTGTTATAATAAACCCCCGTCACATCATCGCGCTCATAGATGGGGACAACGATAACCATTTTATATTTGGCGGCATATTCCATCATCAGCTGAGTTGTCGGGCCGCTGGGGATAGGCTCCGCACTGGCGTACCATTTCTCGTCCTGACTTGGGCAGAAGTAAGGCTGGGTGAAGACCTCCTGAAAACACAGAACCTGCACACCTTCCTCACCGGCTTTTTCGATCAGCGGAATATGTGCCTCAATCATCGCCTGACGGATGGTTTCCGGATCATTGTCCGTTGATGCTTTAAGGGCCATCTGGATCAGGCCGCCTCTGAGCGTTGCTGTTTTTGGTGATGTCATCATATTTATCCCATGCTTGGAAATGTGAATTCAGCCCCGGAGCGAATACCCGTGGGCCAGCGTGATGTTACAGTTTTTAATCTCGTATAAAAATGAACGGCTTCCGGCCCATAAATACCATGAGCGCCAAAGATAGACTGTTTCCAGCCGCCAAAGCTATGATAACCAACAGGAACCGGAATCGGCACATTGATCCCGACCATACCCACCTGAATACGGTTAGCAAAATCACGCGCCGCATCCCCGTCACGGGTGAAAATCGCCGTGCCATTGCCATATTGATGCTTGTTGATCAGTTCGACCGCATAATCATAGCTGTCTGAGCGCAACACCGATAATACAGGCCCGAAAATTTCTTGGTTATAAACTGTCATATCTTCTGTCACCCGGTCAAGCAAAGTGCCACCGACCCAGAAACCACCTTCGTAGCCCTGCAATTTAAAGCCACGCCCGTCCACAAGCACTTGCGCCCCTTCGGCCTCTCCGGCTGAAATCATGCCTTCAATACGGTCTTTGGCTTCCTGAGTGATCACTGGCCCCATTTCCGCTTCAGTATCGGAAGACGGGCCAATTTTGAGGGCCTGCACGCGCGGCACCAGTTTCTCGATCAGCCGTTCTGCGGTCTCTTCGCCCACCGGAACCGCCACACTGATTGCCATGCAGCGTTCGCCCGCAGAGCCAAATCCGGCCCCCATCAGGGCATCGGCGGCCTGATCAATATCCGCATCAGGCAGGATGATCATGTGATTTTTGGCCCCGCCAAGAGCCTGAACCCTTTTTCCCGCCGCACAGCCGTTGCTGTAAATATAATGGGCGATGGGGGTCGAACCTACAAAGCTTATCGCCTGAATATCCGGGTGGGCGATAATGGCATCAACCGCATCCTTGCCGCCGTGAACCACATTCAATACCCCATCCGGCAGCCCTGCTTCTTTGAACATATCAAAGATCAGGTTAGCACTGGACGGGTCACGTTCGGAAGGCTTCAGAATAAATGTATTGCCGCAGGCCAGCGCCATGGGGATCATCCACAGCGGCACCATTGCCGGAAAATTAAATGGTGTGATCCCCGCCACAACACCAAGGGGCTGTCGTTCGGCGCAGGTATCAATACCGGGGCCAACATCACGGCTAAAATCGCCTTTTAATTTATCGGGGATGCCACAGGCAAATTCGACCACTTCCAAAGCTCGCGCCACTTCGCCCAACGCATCATCATGGGTTTTACCATGCTCGGCACTGATGGTGCGGGCAATCTCGTCTGCCCGTTTGGTCATCACACCACGCAAAGCAAACATCACAGACGCTCGCTTAGCAGGGGATGTTGTCGACCATGATGGCAAGGCGTCCTTCGCGGCGCGAACGGCGGCGTCTATCTCTGCCTTATCACCCAGAACAACTTGAGCAACCGTATCACCCGTTGCCGGATTATATACCGCCTGAGATTTGCCGCTGGCCCCTGATGTATTCTCGCCCCCGATGATATGTTCAATTATGGTCATTCCAGATTCCTGATGATGGTAGCCAGTGTTTCAAAAGCGAAATCAATCTGACTTTTTTCGATGATTAACGGCGGTGACAGCGCGATGGTATCGCCCGTGGTGCGGATGAGCAATCCGGCCTCATAGGCTTTTAAGAAGGCCTCAAAGGCGCGTTTTGTCGGCTTGCCGGGGAAAGGCTCAAGCTCAATGCCCGCAATGAACCCGATATTACGCAGGTCAATGACATGGGGCAGCCCCTTCAGCGAATGTACGGCCTGCTCCCAATAGCCGGAAAGCTCCGTGGCGCGGGTTAGCAGCCCATCTTCTTCGTATGTGTCCAGTGTTCCAAGGGCCGCAGCACAGGCCATAGGATTGCCGGAAAAAGTATAGCCGTGGAAAAATTCCACCATGTTTTCCGGCCCCTGCATGAAGGCCTCATAGATTTTATCCTGCACAAAGACCGCACCCATTGGAATGACACCATTGGTCAGTCCCTTAGCCGTGGTGACAATATCCGGCTCCACACCAAATTTATCAACGGCGAAGGGGGCGCCTAGGCGGCCAAAGCCCGTTATAACCTCGTCAAAAATCAGTAAGATACCATGCTTGTCACAAATTTCGCGCAGACGTTTCAGATAGCCTTCCGGCGGCAGGATAACCCCCGCTGATCCGGCCAATGGCTCCACGATAACCGCCGCGATGGTGGACGGATCATGCAAGTCACACAGGCGTTGCAGATCATCGGCAAGCTCGGCCCCATGCGTGGGCAGACCCTTTGAAAAACGGTTTTCTTCGATGCCGTGAGTATGGCGTATGTGATCAACGCCCGAAACTAATGTGCCAAACATTTTGCGGTTGGGCGACATACCGCCAACCGACATACCGCCGAAATTAACCCCGTGATAGCCCTTTTCCCGACCAATCAGGCGGGTGCGATGACCCTCACCCCGTGCCCGGTGATAAGCAATGGCCATTTTGAGGGCAGTTTCGACAGATTCAGAGCCGCTGTTGGTGAAGAATATCCGGTTAAGACCGCCGGGCATCATGCCCGCCAGACGGCTCGCCAGTTCAAATTGCTTGGGGTGGCCCATCTGAAAAGCAGGGGCATAATCAAGTTCAGCAGCTTGCTTTTGGATCGATTCCACGATGCGCGGACGGTTATGGCCCGCATTGCAACACCAGAGGCCCGCAATACCATCAAGTAGGTCACGCCCATCGGACGTTTTATAATACATACCATCAGCCCCGACCAGCATACGCGGATTTTCTTTAAACTGGCGGTTCGCAGTGAAGGGCATCCAATAGGCGTCTAGATCATTGGATTTTTGTCCTGCTGACATACTGCTCATCACATATCCCCCTGAGGGTTTTTGGGATGCTCAGGCCATGTGAGATAGGGCAGCTCATTCTTGACAGACCGCATCTCGATACAGTCAGGAACCGGACAGATAATTGAACAGAGATTACAACCAACACAGTCTTCATCCACAACAGTAAAGGTGCGCTTGCCGTCCTTCGCCACGTCAAATGTGATTGCCTGATGGGCGGTATCCTCACAGGCAATATGGCAACGTCCACATTCAATACAGGCTTCCTGATCGATGAAAGCCTTGGTATCAAAATTCATGTTTAACTCATTCCAGTCAACAGTATTTTTAATAGCCAGACCGCGAAAATCTTCAATGGTTTTATAGCCTTTCTCATCCATAAAGTTGGACAGGCCCGCGATCATGTCATCAACGATACGGAAACCATAAAGCATAGCGGCGGTGCAGACCTGCAACGCGTTAGCACCAAGCGATATAAATTCCGCCGCATCGCGCCAGTTTTCAATGCCGCCAATAGCAGATATATCAATGCCCCTCGTCTCTGGGCTACGGGCAATTTCAGCAACCATATGCAATGCAATGGGCTTGACCGCAGCGCCGCAATAGCCGCCATGACTGCCCTTACCATCAACGGTGGGGGTCGGGGCCATGGCGTCAAGGTCCACGGAAATAACCGAATTAACCGTATTGATAAGCGATATGGCGTGAGCGCCGCCGTTCTTTGCCGCCTCCGCACCCCATACGATATTAGTGATATTGGGGGTCAGCTTGGTGAATACCGGAATATCCACCGCCTCACGCACCCAGCGTGTGGTCTGCTCGATCATTTCCGGCACCTGCCCAATGGATGAGCCCATGCCGCGCTCGCACATACCATGAGGACAGCCCAGATTAAGCTCAATGCCGTGAACACCGGAATTGGCAATCTTGATCGCCAGATCTTTCCATGATTTTTCGTCAATCTGCGCCATCATGGAGCCGATAACCACCCGATCAGGCCATTCTTTGCGAATCTGCTCAATTTCCCGCAGATTAACATCAAGGGGCCGATCAGAAATCAGCTCGATATTATTAAAGCCGATCACATCACGATTGCTGTTCATATGCGCACCATAACGGCTGGACACATTGATGACCGGCGGGTCTTCGCCGAGGGTCTTCCAGACCACACCAGCCCATCCCGCCTCAAAGGCGCGGACCACGTTGGAATATTTGTCCGTTGGCGGTGCTGAGGCCAGCCAGAAGGGGTTGATACTTTCAATCCCCGCAATCACGCATCTTAAATCGGCCATATCTGTTCCTTAATTATTCTGTAACCACGCATCCACGGCAATGGCTGCCAGTTTTCCGTCTTGTACGGCCTGTACGGTGAGGTCTTCACCGCT
>DAOWHQ010000161.1:0-3097 GCA_030641355.1 Alphaproteobacteria bacterium | reverse complement strand
GCAATTACGGCAAAAGCCGGACAGGCCCATAAGGTCTATATTCTGGGCATCTGTACGTTTGGAAAGATGGGATAAAAGCCTTCTGAAAGCAGCGGCTTCGATTTCGATACGGGTTTGGTTATCCATTTATAGTCTCCATTAATATTTTTTTATGCTTCTTATGTGTGTGTTTCGGGTAATTTCTTCCAGATCACTGCTCAGAATATCGGCCCATTTATCTATGCCTTGCGGGTTAGAAACTTCATCCTGCCGGATTTCGATGGTCACATGGGGGACACCATGATCATTGCCGTGCCGCATCATGGTAAAAAATAAATTCTGTCCGGAATATGGTTCATTATCACCCACATTATATCCCCGTGTCATCAGGCTTTTGATCAGCGCTTGTGCCAGTCGCGGGTCTTTGTTCCATAACATACCCGCATGCCAAGGACGGCTATATCCGTTCATATTTGGGGTAAAGCTGTGCATGCCGCATATTAATGGCACATTACCGGAGGAAGTTTTGGTCTTAACCAGTTCTTCCGCGCGGTTATGAAAGGAATGATAATATTTATTCTTGCGGTTTTCGACTTCTGCCTGAGAGAGATTTTGATTGCCGGGGATTGGAATGTTGTCACTTGCCTGAGGAATCAGGGTTGCATGATCTTCTTCCCGGTTGGGATCAATGAGCAGCCTTGAGAATGTAGCAATAATGGCGGGGGCATCAAGTCGCTCAGACATTTGCCGGGTCAGTTGTTCCATGCCTATATCCCATGCAATATGCTTGTCTAGAAAATCACTTTCAAGCCCCAGATTATCATACTCTTGTGGGATATAATTGCTGGCATGTTCACAAATTAATATGATATTAGCCATGCCCTTGGGGTTAAGGACTTCAAAGCTGTGGTTTGGGCCATAATTTGATTGTAAATTCATAAATATGATGCAATTCTGTAGAAAATCTGTCCGCTGAATATCTAATATTTAAGGGCTTAAATAAAAAAAGCAATATATGTCGGGAATTTTCATGAAAATTAGAATTTTGAAATGCACGAAGCAATTTTGGAGCGTGGTTTGTCTTGCTCTGGTTTTTATAGCGCCTTCTGTGGCTGCAAGTACGGCGGTGGGGGATTGCCAGGATAAGCTGAAATGCAATTCTTCATGGGTGGCCGTTGGAAAGAAACAACAAAAACAGATATATGCCTTTGCCGAGGATTATAAGACATTTATCGGCAAGGCCCGTACGGAACTATCCTTTGTAGTAGAGGCGGTAAAATTTGCTAAAAACAATGGCTTCCAACCTCTCAAGGCTAATTCTCCTATGACAGCGGGGGCGCGTTATTATGATATTAACCGGGATCGAGCCATAACTTTTATAGTCATTGGGCAGGACGGGTTGGAGAGCGGGCTTCATGTGGTTGGCGCACATATTGATTCTCCGCGTCTGGAGCTAAAGGGCCGTCCTCTGTACAGCAGTGGTGAATTCGCAATGTTTCAGACTAATTACCATGGCGGCATAAAGAATTATCAATGGACTAATGTTCCTCTTGCCCTTATGGGGCGGGTAGATAAAAAGGATGGCAAAACGGTTACTATTAATGTCGGACTAAAACCCGGTGACCCTATATTTATGATTGCTGATCTGTCGCCCCATACGGACCGGGGCTACAAGGATAAAAAAGTTAAAAATCTGATTAAAAAAGAAGACCTTGACCCAATCGTTGGCCATATTCCGGGTTTGAAAGGCGTTGAAACCAGTATTATGGACTATCTGAGTGTAACATATGGAATATCACGGGCTGATCTGGTTTCTGCGGAACTCTCCTTGGTTCCCGCCTATGCGCCCCGTGATCTCGGTTTTGACCGTGGCCTGATTGCGGCTTACGGTCAGGATGATCGACTGGCGTCTTATGTTGCTATGCGCGCCATTGCTCAATTGAAGAAGCCACGGAAAACAGCACTGGCCTATCTGGTCGATAATGAAGAGGTCGGTAATCGGAATAATACCGGTGCAAAATCAGAATATTTTTCAACTCTTGTTGCCCGTCTTCTTGTGAGAAAGCTTGGTCCAAAATATCGGGAAATTGCGTTAAAAAAGACTTTGCGTAATTCAAAGATGATTTCCATAGATGTCAATCCGGGGATAAACCCCCTCAAACCTTCAGCATGGGAAAAGGGCAACGCACCAAGGCTGGGTTATGGGGTGAATATCAAGCTATATGGACAGGGAAATACCGCTAATTCTGAATATATCGCCTGGACCCGTTCCTATCTGGACAGAGCCAATATATCCTGGCAGACGACTACCTATAAGGTAGGCGCGGCTGGAGGCGGGACCATAGGCGGGGAATTCTCGCGGCAGAATATGGAGGTCATAGATTTCGGTGTCCCTGTGTTGTCAATTCATACACCAATGTCCATAAGCTCGAAAATGGATGTCTATAATCTTTACAAAGCTTCTCACAGCTTCTTTTTGAATTAACATTTTAAGGGCCAAACTGCTGTCATAATATATTCACGAAAAGAAAGTAATATGCTAAACATCATTGTCACTTAAGCCGTAACACATAAAAGCATTGGAAAATTATATGCATCGTCAACGTTGCACCAGAATTATTGCCACCTTGGGACCTGCAAGTTCAACTGAGGAAGTCATCAGGAAATTATCAGACGCCGGAGCAGATGTTTTTCGGCTGAATATGAGCCACGGCACCTACAAGGATATCAGCCAAATTCATTCGGCCATTCGTCAGGTGGAAAATACCACAGGACGCGCTATTGGTATTCTGGCGGACCTTCAAGGTCCTAAGCTACGGGTTGGGGTGTTCGCTAGTGATAAGGTGGAGCTTGTTCAGGATCAGGAATTTATTCTTGATATGGATGAAAAACCAGGCACTCAAAAACGGGTACAATTGCCGCACCCTGAAATTTATCAGGCCGTTGAGAAGGGCACTGACCTGTTGCTGGATGATGGTAAAATCAGGCTGACTATTAAAAAAGTTGAAGAAAATAGGATTATTACAACAGTTACCGTAGGTGGAATGATCTCCAACCGAAAGGGTGTGAATGTTCCTAACGCTATCCTGCCTATGGCGGCTTTGACCGTGAAGGTCCG
>DAOWHQ010000198.1:0-2465 GCA_030641355.1 Alphaproteobacteria bacterium | reverse complement strand
CTTCAACTACCTCTATTTATCTCTGAGTGGTAACGTAATAGATAGGTTGTCTTATGACCTTGCTATGACGACATAGGCCATTAGTAGTTGGTCGGTAACTTAATATTAAGATTTCTCAACTATATAAATGGTTTACGTCTTTAATAAAGCACGGCCACTTTACTAATTTTCTTGTGTGAAGATGAGCAGGAGCTAAAAAACTAGAAAATAAATAGAGAATAGAAGGCAGGAATTCTGGTGATTTAAGTGTGATAATACCAGAATAAACATTTAACAATAGTGGTGAGCGATATGGATATTAATTTAAACATCTTTAGTATAATAAGTAATATGAACATTAGAAATCGTCTATTTGTGGGTTTTGGGGCTATAAGTGCTATTCTGGTTCTGGTTATTGGCATTACGATTTACCAACTGAAAAATATTGATAGTCAGATCAACCGTATAGATAATTTGCGTGTGCCTACATCGGCGGCAAGTGCGGCATTGGTTAAAGACATTTATGCCTCTCTTGCTAGCTTGCGGGGCTATATGCTTACCGGAGCCGACAAATTCAAAACGGAACGCGCGGCTGTTTGGGCCGATGCAGATCGGGTGAGCAATGATATGGATGCTCTATCCACTAAGTGGACGAACCCTGCCAATGTGAAGAAATGGACTGACTTTAAAGCCGTTTATGAAGAGTTCCGCATCGCGCAGACAAAAGTAGAAAATATTGCCAATAGCCCGGAACAATATCCGGCCAATATTATATTGACCAATGAAGCTATGCCTCAGGCCGCAATTCAATTCTCGAAAATTACTGCCCTGATCGACATGGAGGCGAGAATGCCCGCTACTGCCCAACGCAAACGGCTTTTGGGTATTATGGCTGACGTGCGCGGTACACTGGGTCTTGGCCTTGCCAATATTCGGGCATTCCTGTTGACCGGCGATGTGGCATTTAAAAATAAATTTGACGAGCTATGGGCCAAAAATACTCGCCGTTTTGGCGACTTGCAAAAGGCATCCGGCCTTCTGGGTCCTAAACAATCTATGGCCTTTAGGGATTTCTCAGATGCGCGGGCTATTTTCAACCCTATTCCACCCAGAATGTTTAATGTACGCAGTTCTAAAAAATGGAATATGGCCAATTATACATTGGTGCAAGAAGCCGCCCCCCGTGCAGGGAAGCTACTTAATACACTGGTCGGTGCCGATGGCGAAAGCGGCATGGTTGCCAATCAGCGTAACCTGCTGTCAAATGACGTGGCAGATAGCCTGTCCCGCTCTGATGGTCTGATGACATTGTTATGGACACTTCTGGTCACGGGCCTTGGTATGGCAGGCGGCATTGTTATTCTGGTCGCTGGCTCCATCACAAAACCGGTTGCTGCCATGACAAATGCCATGGGCAGGTTGGCAGAGGGTGATACCACCATCGAAGTTCCCGGTCTTGACCGTAAGGATGAGATCGGCGTGATGGCTGTATCGGTCGATGTGTTCAAGGTCAATGCCATTAAAAGGGTCGAGCTGGAACAGGAAAACAAACAGGCCGAACAGGATCAATTGCAACGGGAAGAAGCGGAGAGAGAAGAAACGGCTGCTCGCGACCTGGCCCGTGCAGACCGGGAGCGTGCCGAATCTGCCACCCGCGAAGCCCGTTCAGATAAAATTAATGGCCTGATCACTACGTTCGATAACAAGGTCACCGAAATGATGCATATCATGGCGGACTCATCTACGGAAATGAGCGCCACGGCCAAGCAACTGGTGGCAACTTCATCTGATACCAAGGAACGCTCCTCACTAGTGGCCGGCGCCTCTGACGAAGCGGCCTCTAATGTTAATATGGTTGCCTCTGCCGCAGAAGAGCTTACCAGCTCTGTTCACGAGATCAGTCGGCAGGTGATGAAAGCCAGCGATATTTCAAAGGAAGCTGTCGAGGAAGCCAAACAAAGTGAAAAGGCAATTACAGCCTTGGCGGAGGCAGCAGAGAAGATTAATGATGTTATCGGCATTATCAGTGACATTGCGGAACAGACCAATCTTCTGGCACTTAATGCCACTATTGAATCAGCCCGCGCCGGAGAGGCTGGTAAAGGCTTTGCAGTTGTGGCCAGCGAGGTTAAGGCACTTGCAAGTCAAACCAGCAGTGCTACAGAGGATATTGCCAGCCAGATCAAGGAAATGCAAACCCTGACCCAGTCGGCAGTGGATAGCATCCGGACTATTGTTGATGTGAATAATAAATCCAATGATGTTACTGTCAGCATTCAGGCCGCTGTTGAGGAGCAGTCTGCGGCAACTACTGAGATATCTCAGAGTATTCAGCAGGTGGCTACGGGAACAACCGACGTCTCAAGCAACATCACCCGTGTGGCTGAGGGAGCCGAAGAAACCGGCTCCGCCGGCGATCAGGTTCTTACCGTTGCTGATGAACTAGGCAAAGTTGCCGAAAACCTGAAAAAGGATATTGAACAATT
>DAOWHQ010000257.1:0-6448 GCA_030641355.1 Alphaproteobacteria bacterium | reverse complement strand
TTTTAATTGAAAACTATCGTAAAAATGCCGCCGCCACATATCCTATAGAGTTGTCTCACTGACGAAATTGAGTTTTTTTTGCCATTTATTCAGCGGCTCTGCATAAATGGGGATATTTTTCATTGTTTCGCGTGAAACATCGGCTTTGTCAAAAAAATCTTTTTCGTTGAACATTATGTTTAATTCGCTTTTCTTTTAACATATCTAAGCAGGCTATTGAGTGCCACTGGGGTCACGCCGGATATACGCGCAGCACTACCCAATGTGGCTGGCCGTGCCTGAGACAACTTTTCCATCACCTCATTGGACAGGCCACCGATGGCGGAATAATCCAAATCCTTGGATAAAAGCAGGTTTTCATCTCTGCGAAAAGCGAGAATATCCGCATCCTGTCTTTCAAGATACGCGCTATAAGTGGCATCTATCTCTATCTGCTCCACGATATCCTTGGGGATTTCCCTTAGCTCTGGCCAGATTGCAAGCAGGTTGCTCACGGAAATATCCGCATAAGACAATAGCGTCTTTGCAGACCTCTTAACCCCGTCCTGATTGACTTTCAGGCCAAAAGCCGCCGCTTTGTTAGGTGTTATGGCCAATGCCTCAACCATCTGGCTATATTTAGTCAAGTCGCTCATCTTGGCGCTAAATATATTTTTGCGTACTGCACCGACAACCCCAGCCCGTAACCCAAGCGGTGTCAGACGTTGGTCCGCATTATCAGAACGAAGCTTAAGGCGATATTCAGCACGGCTGGTAAACATACGGTAAGGCTCGCGGGTTCCCTTAGTCACCAGATCATCCAGCATCACACCAATATAGGCATCAGCACGGTCCAGAATAAAGGGTTCCTCACCAACAGCAGAGCCAGCAGCATTAAAGCCGGCAATCAGCCCTTGTGCCGCGGCTTCCTCATATCCGGTGGTGCCATTAATCTGTCCGGCGAAGTAAAGACCGGCGATCCTTTTGGTTTCCAGCGTCACCAGTAATTCGCGCGGGTCAATATAATCATACTCTATAGCGTAACCAAACTGCCGGACCTTCACATTCTCCAGCCCCGGTATGGTACGAAGATAATCATACTGGACATCTTCTGGCAAAGAGGTTGAAATACCGTTGGGATAGACCGTATCATCATCTAACCCTTCCGGCTCCAGAAAAATCTGGTGGCTTTTTTTATCGGCAAAGCGAACCACCTTATCTTCTATAGACGGGCAATAGCGTGGCCCAATACCCTCAATATTACCACTATACATAGCAGATTTAGATAGGTTTTCCCGGATCAGCTCATGGGTTTTTTCAGTCGTGTGGGTTATATGGCAGCAAATCTGTGGAGTTGTTATCTCTTTGTTTATAAAAGAGAACGGTACGGGCGGCGTATCTCCGGACTGATTTTTACAGACCGACCAATCGATAGTCCTGCCATCCAGCCGCGCAGGTGTTCCAGTCTTCAGGCGGCCCAGAGAAAAGCCTGCGCGCGCTAAAGTATCAGAAAGACCCAATGATGGTGCCTCCCCCATGCGGCCCGCTGGGATTTGTTTATCACCAATATGGATCATGCCGCGCAGAAATGTTCCTGTGGTCAGGATAACTCGGCCCGCTTTAATATGTTCGCCGTCCGCTGTAATAACCCCTGTAACATTCTGTGCCGCACCATCCTGCGAAAGGATCAAATCCTCAACTGCGGCGGCTTTAACATCAAGGTTAGGATAATTCAGGATTCGGTCCTGCATAGCGGTGCGGTATAACTTCCGGTCTGCCTGCGCCCTTGGCCCCCGAACGGCGGGGCCTTTGCGCTTGTTGAGCATACGAAACTGGATGCCTGCCTGATCTATAACCTGACCCATAACTCCGTCCAGAGCGTCAATTTCCCGTACCAGATGCCCCTTGCCAAGCCCCCCTATAGCAGGGTTACAGGACATTTCGCCAATAGTTTCCAGTCTGTGGCTGATCAACAGGGTCTTTGCGCCAAAGCGCGCCGATGCCGCCGCCGCCTCACATCCGGCATGCCCGCCGCCAATCACAATGACATCATAGTGGAACATTTAAAAATCTTGCTCTGAATTTATCTATTTAATAAGAAACGGACTTTAGTTTTTTCATAAAACAATGTCAAAGACTGTTTAAATGTTTCACGTGAAACATTGGTTATTTGCCAATACAAAATTCTGAGAAAATAACATCCAGAATATCTTCCACATCAACATGGCCTGTGATAGCACCCAGATTTCGCGCCGCCATACGCAGGTCTTCCGCCTGCAATGCCTGCTCTTTATCACTGTCCTGCCTAAAACGATCCAGATGGACAAGACAGGCCACCAACGCCTCACGGTGCCTAATGCGGGTAAGATTAGGCGCGTCTGAAAGCTCCATGCGCTTTTCAACCTCCCCCGAAAGCCGTGTCAAAAATTCCTTCAGTCCGTATTCATTCTTCGCGGAGATAGGGAGTACGGCGATACAATCATAATCAAGGCCGCACGCATCATCCACCCTATGCAGATCGGTTTTATTAAGCAGGATAATTGTGTTTTGGTCTATCTGGCTTTGAAGCCTTTCAGGTATGACGGGCCATTCTCTAGCATCTATCAGAACGATCTTTATATCCGCAGTCTTTGCCCGCACCTCTGCCCGCCTGATGCCTTCGGCTTCAATACTGTCCTGACCCTCCCTGATGCCCGCGGTATCAACGACCGTTACCGGAAAGCCATCTATATCCAGATGAACCTCAAGCAGGTCACGGGTGGTTCCGGCAATATCGGTGACGATAGCCACATCTCTTTTTGACAGGAAATTAAGCAGGGTGGATTTTCCAATATTTGGCTCACCAAGGATCACCACCTGCAGCCCGTCACGGATACGCTCGCCTTTAAAGCCATCACCAATATGATCGGTGATTCTATGACGAAGACTCTCAATAATAGGAAAGACCTGGGCGGACACATCGTCAGGTATTTCCTCATCGGCAAAATCAATATCTGCTTCAAGGTAAGCCTGGGCCGTTATGATCTCTTTGCGCCAGCCATCATATAATTCCGCCAGCCGACCATCCATGAGCCTGAGAGCCTGTCGGCGTTGGGCTTCGGTTTCGGCGTTAATTAGGTCGGCCAGACCCTCTGCTGCAGTCAGGTCCATCTTGCCATTATCAAAAGCCCGGCGGGTGAATTCTCCGGGCAACGCGGCTCTTAATCCGGGCAGCTTTGACAGTGCGTCCAGAAATCCAGCCACCACGGCCCTACCACCATGAATATGAAATTCAGCCACATCTTCACCGGTAAAGCTTTTTGGGCCGGGAAAATAAATCAATAAGCCGTGATCAAGTCGCGCCTGCGTCTGCGGGTCACAAAACCAATGCAGGCTGGCTAAGCGCGGCACCGGCAATGCCTGCTGACCTGTGAGGCTGATTATGGCTGCGGTGGTCTCTGGCCCCGAAAGCCGAATAACCGATACCCCTGCCCGCCCTTTGCCGCTGGACAGGGCAAATATAGTTTCCAGTGTCGCCATCTATTTATCGCTGGTTTTTGCCGCATTCCAGAACATATTCTGAAAGGCTTCCATATTCTGACCGACCGAACCAAAGTCCGGATTTTTAAGCCCCGGAGACAACCACAGATTGAACATCTTCTCCATATCTTCGCTCGTTAGGCCAGAGGTCATTTTTTCCTGCATATTGGCCATGAAAGCGTCCTGAAGCGGCTTAATGTCCGGCAACCCCAGAAAGGCTCTGGCTTCCTCCGGCGTACAATCTATATCTACGGTTATTTTCATTGATCTTTCCCATATTTAAAACTGTCTGTTTTCAGATTATCATATATCATATCACAAACGTTTAAGTGAGGAATAAAATGGCACAGCTTTCTTTTCACAGTCCGGTCGGTGATCTTACCCTCAGCGAGGCCGAGGGAAAAATAGTTTCCCTTGACTGGGGCTGGTCGCCCTTCAGCGAAAAAACCGCGTTTCTGCTCAAAGCAAAACAACAATTAGATGATTATTTTGATGGCCATAATCCTGAATTTACCCAACCGCTAGAGCTGGCCGGCACAGAGTTTCAAAAGCGCGTCTGGCAGGCCATGACATTAATTTCTTATGGTAAAACAATGACTTATGGCGAAATAGCCGATATTGTCGGCTCTCATCCCCGCGCCGTTGGCACCGCCTGCGGTTTAAACCCCGTCCCGATCATTATCCCCTGCCACCGGGTTATGGGAAAGGATGGCAAATTAACCGGCTATTCCGGCGGTGATGGTACTGAAACCAAGAAATTCCTGATCGAGCTTGAAAAACTCAGTGGCTGAATATTATTCCGCCAGAACCACTTCCGCATCCCCAATCTTTTCAATCTTGAAATTGAGATAGCCATATAAGACCGAAATCATCGGGCTGGCGATATTGAAAAAGCAATAGGGCATATAGGCAAAGGTCGCCACACCCAGCGTTCCGGCCATAAAAGCGCCGCAAGTATTCCACGGGATCAAAACCGATGTCACCGTTCCGGTATCTTCCAATACCCGTGACAGATTTTTTGAAGCCAAGGCGCGTTTTTTAAATTCAAGTCGATACATGCGTCCCGGCAGCACGATAGAGATATATTGATCTGCGGCCAGAATATTAACCCCAATACAGGTCAGTGCGGTGGTTAATATGAGCGATCCGGTGGATTGCGCCAAATGGAGCACACTATTCACAATAGTTTTGAGCATGCCGAGCTTTTCAATGACAGAACCAAAAGTTATCGCACAGATAATAAGCCAGATCGTGCCCATCATACTGCTCATGCCCCCACGGGACAGCAAACCATCAAGCTCCACATTTCCGGTTTCAGCCACATAGCCGCCAAACAAAGCCCGCAAGACCCCGTCAAACATATTAAGCGCCGTGGCATGGTCCGCATTGACAAAACTTAAGATCGTATCCTGCTGAAAAATCACTGCAAAAATGCCGCCCACCAGTGAGCCAAGCATAATGGTTGGAAAGGCCGGCATTTTCTTAAAGGCCATATAAAAGACGATCCCCATGGGAATCAGCAGATGCAAACCAATTTCAAAATTCTCATCCAGCAAATCAAGTCGGCCCTGAATATTAATTTCCGACCTCCCGTTCTCCGCAGATAAACCAATGATAAGGTATAATATCAACGCAATGGTTATGGCCGGAAATGTGGTCCAGACCATATGGCGGATATGGCTGAATAACTCCGACCCCGCCACGGCTGGCGCCAGATTAGTGGTGTCTGACAGCGGCGACATTTTATCCCCAAAATAAGCGCCCGATATAATCGCCCCGGCGGTAATTGCTGGCGACATGCCAAGCCCAGCGGCAATACCGATCAGGCCAACCCCCACGGTACCCGCCGTCGACCAGCTGCTGCCGATACTGATGGCTGTTACCGCGCAAAGAATACAGGCCGTCACATAAAAGAAGTTTGGATTGATCACCTGAAGCCCGTAGTAAATCATCGCCGGAACCGTACCCGACAATATCCAGCTGCCAATTAAAGACCCCACCATAAGCAATATCAATATGGCGTTAACCGTATTGCCAACACCATGGGCGATGGCTTTTTCAATATCGCGCCATTTATGATTGTTTTTCCAGCCAATCAGAAGTGCCACCCCGGCACTGAACAACAGCGACAGCTGGCTGGCACCGGCCTGAGCATTATCACCATAAAGAAAAACAGACAGGCCCAGAAAAAAGACCAGAATAACCACTGGAATCAGGGACTCCAGCAAGCTTATATCTTGTATAGTTTTTTGGTCCTGTGACATTATCTATTATCCCGCATTTTTGTTTCTTAGATCAAGAAACTATAAGCAAGGGATAACAAAAAGTATAGGGCCTAGTTATTCATGGAATTATAGAATTCATCGTTATTCTTGGTTTCTTTGATCTTACCAAGCAGGAACTCCATAGCATCCACAGACCCCATAGGCATCAGGATACGGCGCAGCATATACATTTTCGCCAAAGTGCTTTTATCCAGCAACAGTTCTTCCTTACGAGTGGAGGAACGGTTGATATCCATGGCCGGGAAGATTCGGCGATCGGATATGCGCCGGTCCAGAACCATTTCCATGTTACCGGTGCCCTTGAATTCCTCGAAAATAACCTCGTCCATCCGCGAACCGGTTTCGATCAGGGCGGTGGCGATGATGGTCAGCGATCCGCCTTCCTCGATATTACGCGCCGCGCCGAAGAAACGTTTCGGCTTGTGCAGGGCATTGGAATCGACACCACCGGAAAGGATTTTGCCCGAATGCGGCACGACCGCATTGTGAGCCCGGGCCAGGCGCGTGATCGAGTCCAGCAAAATCACAACATGTTGCCGGTGTTCGACCAGGCGTTTGGCTTTTTCCAGAACCATGTCGGCCACCTGCACGTGACGGTCGGCCGGTTCATCGAAGGTGGAGGAAACCACCTCGCCGTTGACCGATCGTTTCATGTCGGTCACTTC
>DAOWHQ010000260.1:0-2688 GCA_030641355.1 Alphaproteobacteria bacterium | reverse complement strand
GATCAGCCGATCCAGTTCAGGCATTTCGGATAGCGGCAGCTTCTCCTCGTCACTGAAATCATTTAGATTGCCCAGCAAGAAGCGCATGGTATTGCGGATTTTCCGATAGGCTTCGACCTGCCCCTGTATGATATTATTGCCTATCCGGTGATCATTCATATAATCGGTGGATGTCACCCACAGGCGCAGAATATCGGCACCAAACTGATCAACAATCTTTTGCGGCGCGATGGTATTACCCATCGACTTGGACATTTTCTTGCCCTTGTTATCCAGAGTGAAACCGTGGGTCAGCACATTTTTATAGGGCGCATGACCACGGGTGCCACATGATTCCAGCAGCGATGACTGGAACCAGCCCCGGTGTTGGTCGGTACCCTCCACATAAAGATCTGCCGGTGAGCGAAGCTCGTCACGGGCCTCAAGTACAAAGGCATGGGTCGATCCGCTGTCGAACCACACGTCCAGAATATCGCTGACCTTCTCAAAATCCTGTGAATTATAATCATTGCCGAGGAAAACTGACCCATCATTGCTATACCATGCATCCGCACCGTCTTTTTCCACGGCGGCGGAAATGCGCTCGTTGACCGCATCATCCTTAAGCAGGTCACCAGTTTCTTTATGGACAAATACTGTAATCGGCACACCCCATGCCCGCTGACGTGACAGCAGCCAGTCCGGACGATCAGCAACCATAGCCATCATCCGGTTCTTGGCGTTTTCCGGCACCCAGCGCACGGCGTCAATTTCGGCCACGGCTTTGTCGCGCAATCCGGTTTCTTCCATAGAGATAAACCACTGTGGCGTATTGCGGAAAATCAACGGTGCTTTTGACCGCCAGCTATGGGGATAGCTATGAACAATGGTATCGCGAGCCAATAATGCCCCGACATTTTCCAGTTCCTCGCAAACATGATCATGAACTTTATAAACATGCTCGCCCGCAAACATGGGCACGCTGTCATAATAAAGCCCGCCATCATCCACGGTGAAGGGCACAGGCAGGCCAACGGCCTTGCCCACTTCAAAATCTTCCTGACCGTGACTTGGTGCGATATGCACATAACCGGTACCGGCCTCGGTGGTAACATGGAAACCTTCAATGACCGGAATATCAAAATCATACCCGGTATCATGCCACGGGTGATGACAGATAGTTCCTTCAAGATCACTGCCTTTGAAACGGGAAACTTCTATAACTTCGGTAATGCCTGCCCGTTCCATAAAGGCGGCCTTCAGCATATCGCAGGTGGAAATTCTGGCCCCTACTTCGACACGGCTGTCTTCCGCCACCGCCGTAACCTCAAACAACAGATAATCAATATCCTTGCCAAAAGCGATACCCCTATTGCCCGGTATGGTCCATGGCGTTGTCGTCCAGATGATAATTTTCGCCCCAACCATGTCCGCCTGAGAAGAGGATACCACCGTGAAGCCCACATCTATCATGTGTGATGTATGATCCTGATATTCAATCTCAGCTTCGGCAAGCGCGGTTTTCTCAACCACCGACCACATGATTGGTTTTGAACCCCGGTACAGACTGCCATTCATGAGGAATTTCTGCAACTCCCGCACGATCTGAGCTTCGCTGTCAAAATTCATTGTGAGGTAGGGCTTGTCCCAATCGCCAAAAATACCAAGCCGTTTGAATTCCTCGCGCTGGACATCAACCCATTTAGCGGCAAAATTACGACATTCTGTCCGAAACTCTATGGGATCCACATCGTCTTTTTTAATTTTTTTCTTTTGATATTGTTTTTCGATCATCCATTCGATAGGCAAGCCGTGACAATCCCAGCCGGGCACATAGGGCGCATCCTTGCCGGACATCTGCTGTGAGCGCACGATGATGTCTTTGAGGGTTTTATTCATGGCATGACCAATATGAATATTACCGTTGGCATAGGGCGGACCATCATGGAGGATGAATTTATCCGCATTGTCGCGGCCTTTTTCACGGAGCGCACCATATATATCCATGGCATTCCATTTGGCGATCCACTCCGGTTCGCGCTTGGGCAGACTGCCTTTCATAGGGAAATCCGTCTTAGGCAGAAATATTGTCGATCTATAATCTTTGGTCATTATAATTTGTTTCTTAAATCTTGCGGAAAATTTACACTTTGTAGCAATTACAGACTGGCATTGCGAGTGTTTTATGCCTAAAGATGATCTTCAAGTCGGGGGATGGGTATAGAGTTCTGCTGATTGTTGGGATCGGCAAGAATTCTTCGGGCAATTATACTATCTTTCTCTATCTGTTCCTTCAGGGCATTCAGACCGTCAAATTTGCGTTCTTCGCGGATAAAGTCAACAAATTCCACCAGAATAGGCGCTTCATATATATCGAAATCAAAATCAAAAATATGTGCTTCCAATACCAGTTCTTGCTTGTCAAAGGTCGGTCTTTTCCCCATATTAGCCACCCCGTTCCAAACCCCCTTCGCCGGGCCGGAAGCAACCATCACCCGCACCGCATAAACGCCAAGCTTAGGCTTTATATAGCCCTCCATGGATAGATTTGCGGTGGGAAAATTTATGGTTCTGCCCCGTTGATCTCCGCGCAGAACATGGCCTTCCACATGCCACCAATGGCCAAGCCGGTCGGCACTGCGCCGCACATCGCCAGCCCGGAGACTGTCACGAATATTAGTAGAGGAATAGACATGATCACCTTCCATG
>DAOWHQ010000086.1:0-7458 GCA_030641355.1 Alphaproteobacteria bacterium | reverse complement strand
TTGATGGAACCGCCATAGAGCTTGTTGGCGGCAAGAATTTCATCGCCCGGTTCTAGTAATGTGTGGAACACTGTGAACTGTGCCGCATGGCCACTGGATACTGCCAAGGCCGCAACACCGCCCTCAAGTGCCGCAACCCGCTCCTCCAGCACCGCAACGGTCGGATTGGTGAGTCGGCTGTAAATATTGCCGAATTCCTGTAGATTAAACAGGTTCGCTGCCTGTTCCGCGCTTTTAAATTCAAAAGAAGTTGTCTGATAAATGGGGGTTGCACAGGCGCCAGTGGCGGTATCGGCTTGCTGACCAGCGTGTATGGCCAAAGTTGAAAAGCTATGGTTTTCAGACATTTATATTATTTCCTTATGTTGTTAATTTCAGGTTTTATTATATTCTTTTGTTTTGAGTGCCTTATGGGGCGGTATCATAATACCATATTAGTAACTATATGAATTTATAGCAAAAATAGCCGTTGACATTCAAGAAAATACTGCCATATTGCTCACGTTTTGTGGCGTGGAAGATATTTCATGTCCATGGTTATTTTTGAATTCAAGGAATGTTAGATGAAAACCTTTTCTGCAACTCCTGCAGACATTGAAAAAAAATGGTTCGTCATTGATGCCGAGGGAATTGTCCTTGGTCGTATGGCTTCTATTATTGCAATGCGCTTGCGGGGTAAACATAAGCCCTCATATACACCTCACATGGACTGCGGTGATAACATCATCGTGATTAATGCTGAAAAAGTGAAACTGTCCGGCAAGAAACTGGATGACAAAATCTATTACTGGCATACTGGCCATCCCGGCGGTATTAAACAACGCACAGCCCGTCAGATCCTCGAAGGGGATCATTCGGAACGCGTCGTGACCAAAGCCGTGCAGCGGATGATCCCAAGCGGCCCGCTCGGCAATGCTCAGTTGAAAAACCTGAGAGTTTTTGTTGGCCCTGAACATACACATGCAGCCCAGAACCCAGAGGTTATTGATGTTGCGGCAATGAATATCAAGAATACAAGGAGTCGCGCATAATGGCTGACGAAAAGAAAACTCTGGAAGATCTGAAAGATATTACTTCAGAAGCCCAGATTAAAGCCGCTGCGGTTGCTGCTCCTGTTGTAGAGGATGCTGTTGCTGATGAGGCAACCACTGTGGAGCCAAAAATTGACGCACTGGGCCGTTCTTATGCCACCGGCAGACGGAAAGATGCGGTTGCCCGTGTCTGGATCAAACCCGGTAAAGGCGTTATCACCATCAATGGTCGTGACCAGCAAACCTATTTTGCCCGTCCAACGCTTCGCATGATTGTTAATCAGCCTTTTGATGTGACGGCACGTGTTGGTCAGTTCGACGTTATCTGTACCGTTAAGGGCGGTGGTCTTTCCGGTCAGGCTGGCGCGGTTCGCCACGGCATTTCCAGAGCGCTGACATATTACGAACCCGATCTGCGTCCGGCATTGAAAGCCCAGGGCTTCATGACCCGCGATGCTCGTGTGGTTGAGCGTAAGAAATACGGTAAAGCAAAAGCGCGTAAGAGCTTCCAGTTCTCTAAACGTTAAACAATATTTTTCAATAAAAAGGCTCGTACAGTTTGTACGGGCCTTTTTTATGTTGAAAGCAGGTATTATTTGTAAAATTATGGGTGACAACCGTGGTTATCTATGCGTAAATTAACAGGCAGTTGAATTAACTGCAGGGATGGGTGATTACGTAGTTTGATAGGTGAATCTGTATAAATGAATAAATCAAAATTATCTTCAGCGTTTTTGGTCGGTCATGAGAAAATAGATGCCGACCATGTTGAACTTGTACATATTCTCAACGCAATGGTTGATGTTTGTAAAGTCCAAAACTCTACGATCTGCCTGGAAGAATGGCAGAAATTTTATGACAGGTTACGTATTCATTTTTATGAAGAAGAAGAAATCATGAGCAAGTTTGGTTATTCTGATGAAGAACATATCAAAGATCATAAAGAAATTTTAGACCATGTTAAATCCTTAGGCGAGAAATGTAAGGAGCAGAATAACTGGGAAGGTTGCGTCCATGAAATAGAGCGTGATCTGCTGGTGCAGATATTAAGGCATGACCTAAAGTTCGCTGAATATCTCGTAAGCACTGGTTATCAAAAACTTTAATATTTATTTTCCCCAGATAGCTATGAAACTCATGGTGAATAACTTATATAGGGAGAGTATATAATTTTGGATTATGGATGGACAGATGACAGATAGCCCTAAAAAAATCAGAGCTGCAATATTAGGGGCCAGTGGCTATACTGGGGCGGAGCTTGTCCGGCTTCTGGTACGCCACCCTAATGTGGAAATTGTCCTGATGACGGCGGATCGTAAAGCGGGGCAGCCCATTGATACGGTCTATCCTCATTTGACGGGCCTGGGATTGCCTGATTTAATTGCGGTTAGCGATGTGGAATGGCCGGGGCTTGAACTGGATGTTATTTTCTGTGCATTGCCCCATGCCACGTCGCAGGAAATCATCAAGGGGATTCTCCATGCTACTGGTCATGGCTTTATTGATGAAATGATTATCGAACGTCCGGCGGATTATGCCAATGCCATCAAGGGATCGGTAAAAGTGATTGACCTTTCAGCGGATTTCCGGCTTCGGGACGTGGATGTTTATACCAAATGGTACGGTGAATATCATCAGGCAAGTGAATTGCAGAAAGAGGCCGTATATGGCCTGACCGAACATTATCGGGAAGATATAAAAAATGCACGGCTTGTGGCCTGTCCGGGTTGTTACCCAACGGCGGCTTTGCTGACGCTTATTCCGCTGCTGAAAGATAAATTAATCAGCAAGGATAATATTATCATTGATGCCAAGTCCGGGGTTAGTGGCGCCGGACGCTCACTCAGGGAAGCAAATCTATTTACCGAGGTGTCGGAGGCCATGCACCCTTATGCCATCGCCACCCATCGCCATTCGCCGGAGATCGAGCAGGAATTATCCCGCGCCCACGGTGAAGATCTGATGGTCACATTCACACCGCATCTGGTTCCTATGAACCGGGGAGAGCTGGAAACCATCTATGTTAATCTGTCGGAGGGGCAGACAGTTGATGACCTTCGTGTATGTCTGAATGAAGCCTATCAGGACGAGAGCTTTGTTCATGTGGTAGGGGAAGATGTCATTCCGGCAACCCGCCATGTCAGAGGCTCGAACCAATGCCTGATCGGGGTTTATGCGGATCGTGTTCCGGGCCGGGCTATTCTGGTAGTGGCAATAGATAATCTGATCAAGGGCTCATCAGGGCAGGCTATACAGAATATGAATATTATGTTCGGGCTTCCTGAGACATTGTCACTGGAACAGGCCCCCTTGTTTCCATAGGCCTTTAGGAGATTTTAGTGGCGAAAGAGTATTTCAGACCTGCGCCCGGTGGCGGCAAGCTATATTGCTTTAACGGCATCTGGCCAAAATTGGGGGAAGGGGTATTCATCGCCCCCGGCGCCCGCATTATTGGCGATGTTGAGATTGGGGAAGGTTCTAGCATCTGGTTTAATTGTGTATTGCGCGGTGATGTACAGATCATCCGCGTGGGTAAAGGCACAAATATTCAGGATAGCACCGTTGTCCATGTGGACGGCAGTGGCACTCCAACCATCATCGGCGATAATGTCTTGATCGGTCATAGCTGTATGATTCACGGCACCACAATTGAGGACAAAGGCTTTGTGGGCTTAGGAGCCGTGACCATGGATGGCTGCTATATTGAAAGCGAGGGCATGGTAGCTGCGGGAGCTTTGCTAAGCCCGGGCAAAAGAGTTCAGGCGCGGGAACTCTGGGTCGGGCGACCCGCCAAGAAAATCCGTGACATTACCGATGCGGCACTGGACGGCATGATGGCGGGAACGATAGGCTATCAGGAGCTGGCCGCGAAATATCTGCGGGAATATAGTGATTAATCTACCACCGTTGCCTTCTCAAGGGCGGTGGCGGCTTCGCCAAGAATTCGGCCCTCCAAAGATAACTCCAGAAAACGGATATAGTCTTTCTGCTTAGTTATTTTTCGCCGGGCAACGGGTATTATTTCCATTGCGTTTGCGGCATCCAGATTATATTTCTTAATGAGTTGCATCATTTCCGAACTGATTATATCAAGCTCTTTTCTAATGCTGGTGATTGTAAGTTCTTCTGATGATAACATTTTATACTCTTTTCCAATTTTGTTATATTACCGTATTTGCTTCAAAAAGCCATCCCATTCAAGTCGTAAATTGGCTATGATTTCTGGAATGAATATCAGGGAAATAGTTGAATTAATTTACATCTGGGGTATTTTAGCGTAGACTAATGTCAATATTTCTTAACAAAGGGAATTGTAAGAGTGCAACGTATAGGACCGCCGCGAGCGGATATATTAAGCCCCCCAGTTTTAGCAATCCCCTTCATATTGCCAATTTTATCAAGCGCCTCTCGAATTTTCGAGGGGCGTTTTTTTTAACCTCAAACATAACAGGAGATTTTCTCATGGGTAAAAAAGCAAGACGCGCCAAAGGACGGACGGAATATCAAAATATTCACACTTCCAACATTCGGCCACTTTACCGGGATCGGGACGCTTCATGGGATCCCCTGCAGGGTTATGAGGAAAACAGGGAGCGGAAATATACCAGGAAAATCAAACCACAAAGTGAAAACCAACGTCATATGATAGAGGCCATTGATAAACATAATGTGGTGGCGGCTGTCGGGCCGGCAGGTACGGGCAAGACCTATGTGGCCATCGCCAAGGCGGTGGAGGCGTTGGAATCCGGCTCGGTTGCCCGCATTGTCCTTTCCCGGCCAGCGGTCGAAGCGGGAGAAAACCTTGGGTATCTTCCGGGCGCCCTTGATGAAAAGCTAGCACCCTATCTGCGACCTTTATATGATTGTCTGAGTGACCGGATGGGGCTTCGGAATTTAAAGAAATTTCTCCATGATGGCACCATTGAAATCGCGCCCATTGCCTATATGCGGGGCCGTACTTTGAATAATGCCTATGTGGTGGTAGATGAGGCCCAGAATTGCACATACGCCCAGTTAAAAATGCTTCTGACCCGGTTGGGCTGGCAATCAACCATGGTGCTGACCGGAGATCCGGATCAGTCTGATCTGCTAAATGGCCTGTCTGGTCTGCAAGATATTACAGGGCGGCTGGAGACATTGGAAGATGTCGCTGTTGTGCGGCTTAAGGATAAGGATATTGTGCGGCATCCGCTTGTGGCGGCGATGCTGGCGGTCATCTAAATGTCATATTAGTGCAATAAATCCATATTAATAATGGCCTATACAAAGGTCATTATTAATTAAAAGGATAAAAAGCCATGACAAATATCATATCGCCATTATTACATGATGCTGATGCCACGCGCAGGTTGGCGCGGGTGCTGTTAAAATATGCGGACCCAAAAGACAAAGCAGACGCCATGAACATCCTGCATAGCCGCATCGGCGTCTATAGCGTTGACAATAGTGTTATTAAGAAAGAGGTCGAGAGTTATTTCTCTGCGGGTTCCATGAGCTTGTGAAGATGGACAACCACATATTTTGTCAGGGCGTCATCCACGTTGGCATGGCTTGCACCCTTCCAGGCTTCATAGGCTTTTTTGTAATTGGGGAATATTCCGATAATATCCAGATCTTCGGAGTTGATAAAATCTAGAGTTTGGGGGTCACTAACTTTTCCGCCAAATACCAAGTGTAACAGATTTCCGGCCATTTTTTAATCTTTCAAATCACAAAAAAACCGCCGTAAATCCCTTTTAGGATCTTATCAATGCGGCCTTTTTATTGGGTTATCACATATTGGCGCAATACATATAGCTAAATGATATAAAGGTCAATAAGTTGATATGAAAACGCCTGTTCTTCTATTCCTTATTTTCTGCAACTTCGACAGTGCCATTCACAATCGCCTGCATGAAACTGATCAGACCGGTCATGCCGCTTTCGGAAATACGGGCGGCGAAATCGTCCCGCTGGGTACGGGCCATGCTGATGCCTTCTATTTTAACATCAATAATTTTATAGCCGTGTTCTGTATTTTCGTCTTCTTTATTTGGCCGGACGCGCCAGTCTACGTCATATTCTTTATCTTCTTCGTCAATCACTTTGGTACGAACATACATATCGCGCTTGCCATTGGGCAGAACTTTTCCCACGCGGACTTCACGGGTATCAAGTTTAGCGAGGCGGCTGGTGTAAACTTTGACCAGATATTCGGGGAACAGGGTGTAATAATTTTTCAAATCTTCGGATGTGGCTTTTTTCCTCTGCCGACCTAACGATATTTTCCCGATGTATTTTACATTAAAACCTTCCGACAGAATTTCTGTGAAAGTTTCTTCCTGATCGGTGAGGCTGGTACCGTTCATATTCAAACTGGTAAGGGCCTTGTCCGCAAGAACCTGAATAAAGTCAGCAGCCTCCTGTTTTATTACAGGGTCTTCATTAATTTTTGTGGTGCTATCAGCTGCCCAAAGATTTTGGGCCCAGAATATGGCAATCAAAAAAAGGGTTGCTGACAATGAAGCCAGAAACATTTGTCGGGCAATTTTCCCCGGGTCCATAGACAAGAGGCGAGCTTTAGAGGTTTTTCGCATTTTCATTACCATTCTTTTTCGAGCGTATCCTGTATATACCCATAATTTATAACTTTTCGGTTAATGGGCAAAACCATAATTATGTTACAGCCGTGTATGTGAACATGAGTAACCGATTATATTTATGAATTTGCACCTTGATATTCAAGGGCGGCAAAGAAAGTTTGCAAAAAAAAGCACCGGAGCCTTGAAGCGCCAGTGCTTTTAATTAATTTTATAAAAAATTATTTTAGTGTTTTCAAGTAAGCAATAACATTAGCCCGTTGTTTGTCTTTTTTAAGGCCAGCGAAAGTCATTTTTGTTTTCTTGATCATTGCCTTTGGCTTTTTCAGGAAAGTGTCCAATGTTGCGTCGTCCCATGTAAGGCCGGAAGCGGTCATGGCTTTTGAATATTTGAAGCCTTCCATCTGAGCGGACTTCTTACCGACAATACCAAACAGATTTGGGCCGATAAGTTTTTTGCCGCCTTCGTTTACTGTGTGACAAGCTTTACATTTTTTGAAAACTTTTTGTCCTTTAACCGCATCACCCTCGGCGAATGAAGCAGATGAGAAAGATACAGCAGCCATAATGGATACTGATAATGCTATAAAAATACGTTTCATGAATAAATCCTTTTATAATCCTATAATTCTGCAAAAGAGAGAGAGAAATCTGTCCCATTTATCCCCCACCTTTTAACGAATAGTGGGGAGAATTCAAGCTTTCTTTGACTTCATATGACAATATTATTTAATAATGGCAAAATTATGCATCACGACAAAGGGGATGCCTGAGCATCCCCTTTGTAAATAAATATGAAAAATCCTAATTGGCGGTTTCTGTTGCTTCAATTTTTCGGTTGGAAGTAA
>DAOWHQ010000012.1:0-5479 GCA_030641355.1 Alphaproteobacteria bacterium | reverse complement strand
GGCACAGAGCGCACGGCCCCGAAAATCTGCCTGTGAACGGTGAACCATCATGCCAAGCGCATCGACCGGCTCCGCATTAACCAGAATGCTCAGCTTCACCAGATCGCCTTCGCGGTAGCCGTCCATCTGATAATCAAAACTGGCATAGCCGCGTGATATTGATTTCAGCTTGTCATAGAAATCATAAACCACTTCATTGAGTGGCAGTTTATAAATCAGCATGGCGCGTGTTCCGGCATAGGTCAGCTCAACCTGCTCGCCGCGCTTGTCCTGACATAGTTTCAGCACCGCGCCCAGATGTTCGTCCGGCACCAGAATAGTCGCCAATATCCACGGCTCCTCAATATGGCTGATATAGACCGGATCGGGGAAGTCGGCGGGATTATGCAGTTCCTTCACATCACCATTATTCAGATTCAGTTTATAAATCACGCTGGGTGATGTGGTGATGATGTCCAGATCAAATTCACGGGTCAGCCGTTCCTGTATGATCTCAAGATGCAGCATACCAAGGAAGCCACAACGGAAACCATAACCGAGCGCGGTTGAAGTTTCGGTCTCAAATGTAAAGCTCGCGTCATTGAGTTTCAGCTTATGCATACTTTCGCGCAGGGTTTCAAAATCGGCGGCATCGGCGGGGAACAGACCACAGAAAACAACGCTCTGCACGGGTTTAAAGCCGGGCAGGGGTTCTGCGGTCTCATTCTTGAATTCGGTGATGGTATCGCCCACATGGGTTTGCGATACTTCCTTGATGGAGGCGGTGAAGAAACCAACTTCGCCCGGTCCCAATTCGTCTACCAGAACTTCCTTGGGTGTGAACACCCCGACCCGGTCAAGGGTATGTTCGGTATCGGCGATCATCATTTTGATCTTCATGCCTTTTTTGACTTTACCGTCAATAACACGGATCAAAACCATAACGCCGAGGTACGTATCATACCAGCTATCCACCAACAGGGCTTTTAGCGGGGCATCCGCGTCACCTTCGGGTGGCGGCAGGGTTTCAACGAGACTGTTGAGCAGATCGTCAATGCCTTCGCCGGTTTTGGCGGATACTTTTATGGCGCCGCTTGCATCAATGCCGATCACATCTTCGATCTGGGCGCGGACTTGCTCTGGCTCTGCGGCGGGCAGGTCGATTTTATTGAGGACGGGCACGATTTCGTGATTGTTGTCGATGGCCTGATAAACATTGGCCAATGTTTGAGCTTCAACCCCCTGAGAGGCATCGACCACCAGAAGCGAGCCTTCGCAGGCATAAAGACAGCGGCTGACCTCATAGGCGAAATCCACATGACCTGGCGTATCCATCAGGTTGAGGACATAGGTCTCCCCATCATTGGCGGTATAGGTCAGGCGCACGGTCTGCGCCTTGATGGTGATGCCGCGTTCCCGCTCAATATCCATGCTGTCCAATACCTGATTGGTCATTTCACGGTCGGTCAGCCCGTCGCATTGTTGGATCATGCGGTCGGCTAATGTGGATTTCCCGTGATCAATATGGGCGATGATGGAGAAATTTCTTATTTTGCTAAGCTCGGTCATGCAGGGCTTTTATCATTCATTGAAGGGGCCGTAAACCGATAAATACGTTATAACTTCGCTTCATGGGGTTTATGGGCCAGATAACGAAAGAGCTGTACTTTACCGGCGCGCAGAACTTTGGTCAGGCTGGTCCATAATTCGGCCTCTTTTTGAATTGCGAGCATATAGTTCTGGTCTGATTGATCGTCCTCGCCAGCCTTCTTTATCGTCAGAGCAGTATTCCCCCATGCCTCGCTGATCATTTCCAGATAATGGTCGCTGATGTCCTCGTGAATTCGAATGTTGAAGCCGCAGTCTTCGATGCACTTCATCATGGCACCGGAGGTTAACAAAAAAAGTTTAGTCGGCACATGATTAATCCATTTAATCACATCAGGGTCAGACAGGCAGGCTTCATCCCGAATAATATAATCGCTGATTAAAAACAGGCTGTCGTCTTTTAGCTGCTCATAGATGCTTTTGATCAGCGGGCCTTTATTTTCTATTATGAACAGGAATTCTTTTGAAAAGGCACGATCAAAAGTTCTGTCGAATGAGGGGTTGTTATTCAGGTCAATGTGAATGATGGGTGCTTTTTTCTCCAGCCCCTTGGCGGTGGATAATTCCATGCCTTCTTTGGCCAGAAGCTCGTTGGTTTCATAGCCGTTAATCCAGACGCCGAATTCCTGTGCCAGAACCCGTGATGGTCCGCCGAGGCCGGCACCAATAACCATGGCGCTCATTTTTGGTGACAGGGCCAGTAATTTTGACATATCGATAACATTTTGTCTGCCCCCAGGCCCGCAAAACCCCTCGCCCCAGACCATTTGGGTGACCCTTATCTGGGCTTCATCCCACAATTTCTTGCTTTTTTCTTCGGTGGAGGCGGGAGCTTTATTTTTACCGGCGTTTTTTCCCTGCTTGCGCAGACGCATTTTCTCTTCTATGTCGGCTATATCATAGCCTTCCCACCAGGCGATCATGCGCCATTTCAGAGGGATTTTTTTGGTTATGTTTTTTTGTTCAGCAGCCATGGCATACGTATCCTAACGTATCTCTTTACTTGGTTTGTTAGCTAGAAAGCGCCATACATGTATATGGCCTTCTTTCAATAACTTTGCCCTCAATGCCCAATGTTCTGCCTCTTCCATTAGTGATTTAATTGCTTTTACGCCATCGTCCCCCTTTTCAGACAGATGGTGTGCCACTGTTGCGGCTTTTGCCCAGCTCTGTTCAATGAGCCCGATATATTCGCTGGAGATATCTTCGTTGACCCTGATGGTAAATCCTGCTTCTTCCAGCGATGTTTTCATCATGTCCGCAGTAACGGGATAGGGTTGTGTAGCTTCCTGTTTTAACCATTTCTGAACATCAGGATTTTCCAAAACCGAAATATCGGTCAAAGTATAGTCCGTAATCAGGAATAAAGCATTATTTTTCAGAGTATCATAAGTATCCTTTAGGATTTTAGCTTTATCGGGGAAGCAATAAAGTGCTTCTTTGGAAAATGCCCGATCAAATTGCCGGCTAAAAGGATCTTTCTGTTCCGGGTCAATATGCTCAATGATGGCTTTTGAGCCTAATCCCGCATCCTTGGACATCTGCATACCCTGCTCGGCCAAGTCCTTTGATAGCTCATATCCAGTGATCCACACGCCAAACCCTTCGGCTAATACCCGTGACGGGCCACCAATTCCAGCACCGATGACGATGGCACTCATCTCAGAATTCATGGTCAACAGCTTGCACATGCCTTCGATATGCTCTTTGCCGCCGGGACCGCAATAGCCATTACCCCAGATTAACTGGGTCATCTCCACGCGAAGTTTGTCCCACGGAAGGCTGGCGACCTTAGTTTCGGCCGCAGCAGTTTCGTCGGTGCTATTGCCGCCTTCTAACTCATCAACATCTTCGAGAGCTTTTAAGCGTGCTTTCACATCGTCAAGATCATACCCATTCCACCAGGTTTTAAATCTTAATTTAAGTGGGACTTTAATATCTTTAGCTTTTTCAGCCATTTACCATATATCTCAGCAATCATTTAACCGCATGCAATACTATTAGTATGATATTTATATAGTGTTAATATTTTTTCTATTTTATCCAGCCCAACCGGATTAACGCAGGACGCCGCCTGTTCTTTTTTCCACATTAGCGATTACTTTTGACGAGAAGTCTTCGATTGCCTCATCGGTCAAGGTTTTATCCACTGGTTGCAATGTAACGCTGATCGCCAAAGATTTTTTATCTTCATCAATACCAGCCCCCACATAGACATCAAACAGGTTGACATCACGGATGAGTTTTTTGTCAGCTCCGCGCACGGCTCTGATCAAATCCGCCGCCGTTGTGTCCAGATCAACCACAAAGGCAAAATCCCGTTCCACCGCCTGTAAGTCGGACGCCGATAGCGGCCCGCGGTTGTTGCCGGATTTGGCTTTTGGGAAGGGAATATTTTCCAGCAGAATTTCAAAGCCAACCAATGGGCCCTTCACATCAAGCGCCTTGGCAATGGCCGGGTGAATTTCTCCAAACCACGCCAGAATATTTTTTGGGCCAAGCCGGATTGCTCCACTGCGGCCCGGATGATACCAAGCGGGGGCTTCGGCGACGACCTGTGCATTGTCGATTTTAGCACCGATGGCTCTAAGCATAGCTTCGGCATCTGCTTTTGCGGTGAAGGCATTCACATCTTCCGGGCTGCCGTTCCAATGTTTGGCGCTGTCCTGACCACGTCTGACGCCGGCAAGGACCAATGACTGACCGTCCGGTGTATCGCTGGCAAATTGGTTTCCGCTTTCAAACAGGGCGATATTTTTGAAACCCCGGTCAATATTACGTCCCGCCGCCGTTATCAGGTTGGGCAACAGGTTCGGACGCATGGCATCCAGATCAGAACTGATCGGATTGCTCAGCACAAGTTCAGGCTTCAGGTCGGCGAATAATTCTGCCTGTACAGAAGGCAGGAAGGACCATGTGACAGCTTCGCGCATACCCCGACCAGCGGCGGTGCGTTTGGCCAGCCGTACGCGCTTCTGCATGGCATTGAGGCCCGTGGTGATTTCGCGACTTGATACAGGTAGCGGCTCAGAGCGGATGTGCTCAAAGCCGTGTATGCGCAGAACTTCTTCTACCAGATCGGCCTCGCCATCAATATCACAACGCCATGATGGGGTGACAACATCAAGCTTGTCATCATTCTTTGTGACTTGGAAACCCAAAAGCGACAAAATTTCAATAATCTCTGTTGTAGCCACATCAACACCGCCAAGGTGGTTGACGCGACCGGGACGCAGGGTGACGGTTTTTGATATGGTTGGAATTTCACCGGAGACAATCACGTCACTAGGCTCACCGCCGCACATATCAAGGATCAGCTTTGTGGCAAGCTCAATACCCGGCAGCATGGTTTCAGGATCAACCCCGCGCTCAAAACGGTAACGGGCGTCACTGTCAATGCCCAGCTTCCGTCCGGCCATGGCGATGGTGATCGGATCAAACCACGCCGCTTCCAGAAATACATTGGTTGTGTCCGGCTGACAGCCCGTGCTGACACCGCCCATAACACCGCCAAGGCCAATAACGCCGCTATCGTCCGTGATCACGCAGACCCCATCATCAAGGGTATATTCCCCGTCATCCAGCGCGGTGAGTGTTTCACCAGCTTTAGACAGGCGAACGACAATATCACCCTGTAGCTTGTCGGCATCAAAAACATGAAGCGGACGGGCCATATCATAGGTCAGGAAGTTGGTAATATCGACCAATGCAGAAATAGGTTTCATGCCAAGGGCGCGTAGTTTCTTTTGCAGCCATTCGGGACTTGGTCCATTTTTGATGTTGCGAATAGTGCGTCCGGCAAAGACCGGACAGACTTCTGGCCCAGTTTCAGGGTTCGCCAGAATAACCTTTTGAGGATTGTCAAATTTGCCTGTGATCGTGGCAATATCCT
>DAOWHQ010000118.1:0-17086 GCA_030641355.1 Alphaproteobacteria bacterium | reverse complement strand
TGGATTCCCGCCTTCGCGGGAATGACAGGGAAATTACGGTGGATTACGGTGACAGTAACCGAATTAAGGGGATCAATGGATCAGAGGGCGATCAAGGTGCTATCAAGGTGCTATCAAGGGGGTCAGAGTAACTTGATCGATGAAATTAGCCTAAGTTAATTTTCAATTATTTACAGAAATCTGGGAACCCTTCCCCTGCCTGATAGCTGTAAGTTACTTCAGAGCTCCCACATAGGTCAATATAGCCTGAATCCGGTGAATTTCTTCGATCTGGTCGCGATTGCCACCAAAACGGATCACATTTTCCTGCTTGCTCTGCCACAGGGCAATATAGTCTTTTCGTTCATGACTGAAGGGTTTGCTGTCCTCAGTGGAATCCAGATTAACTTCCGGCTGGAAACTCAGGTTGATATGATCATCATAATTGATCACACCCGCTTTATATAGCTGACTGCTCAGGTCTATTATTTCCCTTGGCGTGGCATTTTTTACATCAATATCACGGGCAACTTTTAGCCATACACCAGACGTAGATACGCTATCCTTGGGAGATGTTTGTTGAGATGTTAAAGACTCTTTATTTTCTGGTCTTCGCTTCTGGGTACTCATATTATCCTGTTCTGTCGGGCTCAGGTTATTCTGACGAAATAATCCACCTGTCCCTATTTGTAATTTACTTATAATCATCACACTACTTCCACTATTATCTATTTTGCCTCATTGCCCTTTAATAAAAAGCAAATAGTGTGCCAATTATATCCTTTCTGAATTTGGCAGAATTCCGCCATTAAATCCTAACATATTGTTAATAAAAGAGTATTCATACTTCATTAACCATTAAAATAGGGTATCTTTTGCCCCTTGATAAACTATATTGCCTATTGCCTTAAAGGAGCGTGAATAAAGTATATAATTTTAAATTTTATGGTGATTTTTTATACCCAAGATCGCTTGACGGATTTAAGGCTGCCCCCTAACATAATCACAACGGCTTTTATATATTAAGGAATATTATGAAAAAACGAACAACAACAATAATCACACTAATTCTTTTGGGGTTTTCCACTAATCTGTCACAGGCCTATGCACAAACGGTTTCCATTAAAGAAATTCAGGGTGCGGTAGACATTATTAAAAAAGAGCTGAACCTGCCAAAAAAGTTGGATGATGAAACCCTAGCAACTGATGTTCAGGCTTCCAGCAACCGCATAATTTATAAATATTCTTTGGTTAATTACAATGCCGACCAGATCACCGAAACGGTGTTTAATGATAATTTGCGCCCCGGCCTTGTGAAGAATTACTGTGAAAATGCGGATATGTCCGGCTTCAAGGATAATAATATCAGCGCGGATTATATCTATTATGGCGCAGACAAGAAAGTAGTGTCCGCAATCCTGATTACCGCATCCGATTGCAAATAATATTTATATTTCTCAGCCCCGTCTGAATCCGGCAATGACCTCAAGATGGGGAGAATAGAGGAACTGATCCACGGGCAGAATATCGCCCATGATAAATCCGGCGTCGACCAATGTTCTGGCATCGCGGGCAAAGGTCGCGGGATTGCATGAAATCATCACAATATTTTTCATGTCCGATTTGGCGATTTGCTCGACCTGATCCCGTGCGCCCGCCCGTGGCGGATCGATGACCACCGCGTCAAATTTGTTCAATTCATGGGGTAAAAGAGGCCGCAGGAACAAATCCCTCACCTCTGTGGTCAGGTTGCGGATTGTTCCCATTTGGTAAGCGCTGTTTTTCAGGGCATCTACCATATCCTGATCACCCTCAACCGCATGAACCGCATGATCGCCAATCAGGGCAACGGTAAATGTGCCGCATCCGGCGAAAATATCAACGACCTTATCCGCATCGCCCAAGGCCTGCTTCATAAAGTGGGTCAGTGCCGCCTCGCCGTCCTTGGTGGCCTGTAGAAAAGACCCCGGCGGGATATAGACCTGCCGCCCATCAAAAGTGACATAGGGTTTGCGCCGCTCACACAGGATTTCATGGTAAGGATTTTTCGGTCTGGTATCCTGCCAGCAAATCCGCGCCACATCCTGCCCCTCAGCAAAAGCGGCAATATCCATACGCAGGTCAAGGTCCGGCTCACCCGTACTTTCCAGAATAATATCCAGACCGTTCTCTGCCAAATTAATCTGAACCGCCATTTTCTTACGCAAATCCAACTGCCCGCCAAGAAATTTCCGTAAAGGTTCTATGAAGGCCACTATCTCCGGCGCCATAACCGGACATTCGGTAATATCAATGATGTTATGACTCGCCCGCTCGGCGAAACCCGCAATAGCAACACCCTTGCCCCGACCCATGACCGATATACGCGCCCGCCTTCTGCTGCCTGTATCACTTAACAGCGGGTCTAGAATAATAATATCATCAAACCCCCTATGGCTGAGCGCGACCCTGACCTGTTCCTGTTTCCAGCTTGCGTAATAATCTTCTGACACATGTTGCAGGGAACAGCCGCCGCAACGGCCAAAATGTTTGCATATGGGCGCAATACGGTCAGGAGACGCTTTGTGAATATGCTTGATGCGGCCTTTCTGCCCCTGAATCTTAATCTCAAGGTCATCGCCGTCCACGGAGAAAGGCACATAAATAGGGCCGTTCGCTACCCCGTCACCGCGCGCGCCAATATGGTCTATTTTTACTCGTATAGTCATACTTTATATTCCGCTATTATCAGAAATTCCACATTGCCTTCCGGCCCTTTGATCGGGCTGGTGGTCAGGCCAAGCACCGACCATCCATCCATATCATCCGTGATCCAATTTTCAATATTTTGGCAGACTTCTGCGTGAAGTTCAGGATCACGCACCACGCCGCCCTTGCCCACATTACCCTTGCCAACCTCAAACTGTGGCTTAATCAACGCCACAAGAATACAGCCATCCGCCGCGAGCGACATGGGGGCTGGTAAAACAGTCCGCAAACCAATGAAGCTGGCATCGCAAACAATCATATTCACCGGATCAGGGATTTCTTGCGCCGTCAGATAACGGGCATTGGTTTTCTCAAGCACCACAACCCGCTCGTCTCCGCGTAATTTCCATGCCAGCTGACCGTGGCCCACATCAACCGCGTAAACCTTAGCCGCCCCATGATGCAGACAAACATCCGTGAATCCGCCCGTGGACGCACCCACGTCTATCACTGTTTTATCCGTAATATCAAGAGAGAATTCTTCTATGGCCTGTATCAGCTTCAGACCGCCGCGACTAACCCACGGGTGTGGTTTGCCACGCACCTCAAGTGGGGCATCTTCCCCTAGCTGAGTACCGGCTTTATCAATTTTTTTCTCACCGCTAAAAACAGCGCCCGCCATGATCAGGGCTTGTGCCTTGCTTCGGCTTTCCGCAAGCCCCCGCTCAACGACAAGCTGGTCAACGCGCTTTTTCTTGGCCATAGTTTATCCCAAAGATGATGAGCTGGTGTCATTGCGTTGCAGGGCTTTCAGTGACACTTCCATGATGTCACTGGCACATAGTCCCGCTTCGCTATACATGGTGTCTGGATTATTCTGATCCTGAAAAATATCCGGCAGGTTCAGTGTCCTGACCTTCAGGCCGCTTTCCAGCAGGCCCTCATTGCTGAGATAATCCAGAACATGACTGCCAAAACCGCCAATAGACCCTTCCTCGATAGTCACCAAAACCTCATGATTAAGAGCCAGATCACGGATCATTTCCAGATCAAGCGGTTTGGCAAAACGGGCATCAGCCACCGTGGTGGTCAGGCCATGCGCCTTTAAGGCTTCCGCTGCCTTCAGGGCTTCGCTAAGTCTAGTACCGAGCGATAATATGGCTACATGGGTGCCTTTTTGAATAATACGCCCTTTACCAATCTCAAGAAACTTGCCTTCTTTTGGCAGGTCCAGCCCAACCCCTTCCCCGCGGGGGTAACGTACCGCAGAGGGTCGGTCATTAATGTCTGCGGATGTTGCCACCATATTGACCAGTTCAACCTCATCCGCGGCCGCCATAACGACAAAGTTCGGCAGACTGGCAAGGTAGGTAATATCAAAAGACCCCGCGTGGGTCGGGCCATCCGCGCCCACCAGCCCAGCGCGGTCAATGGCAAATCTCACCGGCAGGTTTTGTACCGCCACATCATGCACGACCTGATCATAGGCCCGCTGCAGGAAGGTGGAATAGATGGTGACAAACGGCTTGTAGCCCTCTGCTGCCATGCCCGCCGCGAATGTTACCGCATGTTGCTCGGCTATGCCCACATCAAAACAGCGGTCCGGAAAGGCTTCGGCAAATTTATCAAGACCAGTACCCGATGGCATGGCGGCGGTAATGGCGACAACCTTGTCATCTTTACCGGCCTGTTCAATCAGAGCCTTGGCAAAAACATTGGTGTAGCTTGGGGCTTTCGGCGTGGACTTGCTCATGGCACCCGTCACCACATTGAATTTAGACACCCCGTGATATTTATCCTTGGCTTTTTCAGCGTGATGGTAGCCTTTACCTTTTTTTGTCACCACATGAATCAACACCGGCCCCTGTCCCGCATCGCGGACATTTTCCAATACCGGCAACAGATGATCCATATTATGACCATCAACCGGACCCACATAATAAAAACCCAGTTCCTCAAACAACGTGCCACCCGTTGCCATACCACGGGCATATTCCTCAGCCCGTTTGGCTTTTTCGCTGATGGTACGCGGGAACCGCTTAACAATATTCTTGGCAAATTCCCGAAGATTGAGGAATGACCGGGATGATAGCAACCGCGCAAGATAGGCGCTCATGGCCCCTACCGGCGGGGCTATGGACATATCGTTGTCATTAAGAATCACAATCAGACGGGATTTTAAGGCGCCAGCATTATTCATCGCCTCATAAGCCATGCCCGCGCTCATGGAGCCATCGCCGATAACGGCAATGATATTCTCATCACTACCACGCAGGTCACGGCTTACCGCCATACCAAGTCCGGCAGAAATAGAAGTTGAACTATGTCCCGCGCCAAAGGGGTCATATTCACTTTCCTTGCGCTTTGTGAAACCAGCCAAGCCCCCGCCCTGACGAATAGTGTTCATACGGTCACGCCGTCCGGTCAGAATTTTATGGGGATAACATTGATGGCCCACATCCCAGATCAACTTGTCATGGGGCATATGAAAAACATGATGAAGGGCGACCGTTAATTCCACAACACCCAGACCCGCGCCCAGATGCCCGCCGGTCTGAGAGACCGTATGGATCATATCTGCCCGCACTTCATCGGCCAGTTGCTGAAGCTGGTCTGATTTCAGATTTGTTACATCATCAGATGATTTAATCTGATCCAGTAATGTTGTTATCGGCTTGCCACTCAATCGACCATACCTTAAAATTTAACTCGCCCGATTAATAATGAATTTCGCTAGATTACGCAAGTTTTCTGCTTTACTCCCGAATACCTCAAGATGTTTCACCGATTGTTCTATCAACATATCGGCCTTGGTGCGGGCCTGATCTGCACCCACCAACGATACAAATGTAGCTTTACCCGCCGCAGCATCTTTGCCTGCGGTTTTGCCAATTTCTTCCGAAGTTCCCACTTCATCCAGTAAATCGTCAGCGATCTGAAACGCAAGCCCCACATCATGAGCATAGCCCTTGATTGCATGACGCCGACGGGGTTCGCCCTTACCCAATATGGCCCCGGCCTCGCCGGAAAAGACGATCAGGGCGCCAGTTTTCATCCTTTGCAGGCGGGTAATACGAATCTTGTCCAAATCCTGATTTTCCGCCAATAGGTCAAACATCTGTCCGCCGACCATGCCGTTAACCCCCAATGCCTTTGCCATAAAGGTTATCAATTCGCAGCGCACCGCCGCATTAGAATGGGTTTTCTCATCGGATAATATTTCAAACGCCAGTGTTAACAAAGCATCTCCGGCCAGAACCGCCGTCGCCTCATCAAATTTCTTGTGAACCGAAGGCTGGCCACGACGCATATCGTCATCATCCATGCACGGCAGGTCATCATGTATCAGGGAATAGGTATGAACACATTCCACCGCCGCTGCCACCCGCAGGGCGGAGCTTTCTCCAACCCCAAAGAGTTTTGCGCTTTCCATAACTAGAAAGGGACGGACCCGCTTGCCCCCCGCCATGAGGGCATATTCCATAGCGTCAATGACCTGCTGTTCCAGATCAACGGCTTTCGGCATGAGTTTAAGCAGTTTTTCTTCAACCTGTGCAGCGGCAACCTCTAGGGCAGACTTCGCCAGAACTTCATTGGTATCTCTCATATATTTATTATCCCGCATCCAGATCGGTTGTGGCAAGCGCACCATCCTGCGCCAATGTAATTTTTTCTATCCGCGCCGTCGCATCTTTCAGTTTATTATCACAATGCTGTCGAAGCTCGGTCCCGCGCGTATATATGTCGATGGATTCTTCCAGAGAAACCTGTCCGCTTTCCAGATTTTTGACGATTTCCTCCAACGCGCCGAGCGCATCTTCGAAATTCATTGCGGCAATATTATCCGGTATGGTATTGGCTGACACTATATGCTCCTGAATTATGTATCATTATTTTACCGGGAGGCGGCTTACTGCATCAATGCTGAAACATGACTGGCAACGCTTTCCCCCAGAACATTAAGATTATAACCGCCTTCGAGACAAGATACTAGCCTGCCCTTACAATGTTTTTCCGCGATCTGTTTTATCTCACTTGTCACCCAGAAAAAATCATCCTCGTTAAGCTTTAAATCTGCCAAAGGGTCCATGATATGACCATCAAAACCCGCAGAAATCAGAATGAAATCCGGATTAAATTCCTCCAAAGCAGGGAATATCCGATCCGTGTAGGATTTACGAAACGCCCGACTGCCACTGCCCGCAGCCAAGGGAGCATTTACGATCACCCCCTGCCCTTCATCATGCAGATGACCTGTGCCGGGAAAGAGCGGTGACTGATGGGTAGAGCCATAAAACAGGCCCTTATGCTGAGCAACTACCGCCTGGCTGCCATTGCCATGATGAACGTCGAAATCAATGATTGCCACCCGATGCCGGAAATGTTTCTGGCGGGCATAAAGCGCACCAATAGCCACATTATTGAACAGACAGAACCCCATAGCCATATCCGGCTCCGCATGATGCCCCGGCGGGCGGCTAGCACAAAAAGCATTATCCAGATTTCCAGCCATGACCTGATCAATCGCCTGACAGACGCCACCAGCCGCTTTCAATGCGGCCTTAACCGATCCCGGTGATAAATAGGTATCCCCGTCCATACTATAATGGCCAGATTCCGGCACATTACCCATCACTTGGCTAATATATTTTTCGCCATGAACCAGCGCGACCCTGTCCAGCGATGCTATCTCGGCCTCTATTTTTTTTAAGTCTCTGAAATCATGCCCATTCAGGCGGTCAAGAATGACCGATAGCCGCGCCCGCGTCTCCGGGTGGCCGTCTGGTGTGATATGGTCTTTACAGTCTGGATGATACAGTAACCCGGTCGGCAAGATTATCTCCCTCGATATTTTCCAGATTATTTTACCATACTTCAGACCAGAAATGAGCCATTTTATTTATTTTACGATACTTCTTTCCGGCTCTCTTCATATTTGGCCTTTTCTTCAGCGACCAATTCCTTCTTCGACAATTTGCCGATCATGGTTTTTGGCAGTTCCGCCCGGAATTCTATTTCTTTGGGCCGCTCATGCTTGCCCAGTCTCTCCCGGATAAATGTCATCAGTTCCGCCTCGGTAAGCTTATCATCGGGGTCTTTCAGGGTGACGAATGCCTTGGGCCGCTCGCCCAGATAATCATCAGGAATACCAATAACCGTCGCCTCATGTACCGAAGGATGCTCATAGATTGCCTCTTCCACAACGCGAGGATAAACATTGAAGCCGCCAACCAATATCAAATCCTTGTCCCGGTCAATGATATAGGTGAAACCTTCTTCATCCATATAGCCCACATCGCCAGTGCGCAACATGCCATCCACAATAACTTCTGCCGTAGCCTCCGGTCGCTTCCAATAGCCCTTCATAACCTGTGGACCCTTAATGCAGATTTCCCCGTTCTCGCCCAAAGGCATAATCTTTGTCGGATCTTCCCGGTCAACAATGATAACTTCCGTGGCGGGCATCGGCAGACCGATTGACCCTTTACGGCTTTCCCGATCGTAAGGGTTTGACGTGCTTACGGGTGAGGTTTCCGTCAGGCCATAACCTTCGGAAATGGTAATATCTATTTTTTTCTTAAAGGCCACGCCCAATTCCACAGGCAGCGGTGCGCCGCCCGACATACACATCCGGACATTATCCATGCCGATATCGGGGGATGATTTATGGTTCAGAAGGGCCGTATACATGGTGGGCACACCGGCAAAAATGGTCGGCTTTTCCCGCTTCATCATCTTGATCGCGGCCTCAAGTTCAAACTTTGGCTGAATGACCACCTTGGCACCCAGATATATGCTTAAATCCATCACTACCGTCATGGCAAAGACATGGAAAAATGGCAGGGAGCCAATGACAACCTCTTTACCCCGTTCAAAATCTGTAGTCCATGCCCCAAGCTGAAGGACATTGGTATATATATTAGCATGGGTCAGCATAGCCCCTTTGGGGATGCCTGTTGTGCCACCGGTAAACTGAATTACCGCCACATCTTCATCCACATCAATATCAACCGGGACCGGCAGACCATCATTATTCAAAAGGCTGGTATAATTCACATGATACTCATCGTCGACCAGATCGGCAATCACACTGCTTTTAAGAAGTTTGAACAGGATTTTTTTTGGCAACGGAAGGGCATTACCATAATCTTCAACCACCAAATGCTTCAGGCGGCTTTTCTCCACGACCTCGTGGATTGTATCATAAAGTTCCTTCAGGCCCATCGTTACCATGATATCAGTTTCAGAATCTTCCACCTGCGCGATAAGTTCCGGCACGGAATAAAGCGGACTGTAGTTAACCACCGTGCCGCCAGCTTTCAAAATTCCAAAATAGGCGATAGCAAACTGAGGACAGTTGGGCAGGAAAATACCCACATGAACGCCTTTGCCCACACCAAGCCCCTGCAGGCCTTTGGCCATGCGGTTCACCTGATCCAGAAAGTCACCGTATTTGAGCTGCTTGCCGAAAAAATCATACGCAATGGCATCTGGAAATTCCGCCGCCGTATCCTCAACCAGAGCATAGAGCGGTTTGGGCTCAAATTCCTGGTCCCATTCCACATGTTTCGGGTAGGTCGCCAACCAAGGATGTTCAGCCATAATCTTACCCCATATTCTCAGTTGCTATGGCATAGAACAGGTCGTCCCCTGCCATAATAGTTTCCTTCAAGCCGATAGTTTGGGGCACAATTTGTTCAGCGTAAAAACGGGCTGTTACTATTTTAGCTTCCAGAAACTCTATGTCCTGATCGCCATTATCCAGCCTGTTCCGTGCCGCCAATGCGCCTTTGGACATAAGATAACAGCCCACGGTTACACTGAAAAGCCTTAAGAATGGCGATGAGCCTGCGAGGGCTGAACGCATATTATCCACATGGCATGCCAATATCCATTCGGCACATTCCCTTGTGGCCTTCACCGCGTCTGTAAGGTTTTTAGTCAAACCGGAAAATTCATCCGTAGCCGGTAAATTGCCCCCAAATAAACTAATTTCATCCAGAAAACCGCGCCAGTATTTACCGCCCATCATGGATAGCTTGCGACCGACAAGGTCCATTGCCTGCACACCATTAGTGCCTTCATATATGGGGTTAATACGTGAATCCCTGAAGATCTGAGCAATGCCGGTTTCTTCAATGAAACCCATGCCGCCATGCACTTGCAGGGCAAGAGAAGAATTCTCGCACCCCATATCGGAACCATAGGCCTTCGAGAGCGGAGTGAGCAGATCGCCTAGCCCCTTATATTCTTCCCGAATGTCTGCATCGGGATGATGTTCGCCCAAATCGAGCGCCTTGGCATTAAGCATGGTTATGGCGCGGGCGGCCTCGGTGGTGGATTTTATGGTCATAAGCATCCGGCGCACATTGGCATGCTCAATGATGGCACTTGGCCCCGGTTTTGTCGCTCCGATCGCCTTACCCTGAACTCTTTCCTTGGCATATTCCACAGCCATCTGCCACGCCCGTTCGGCACAGGCCACACCCTGAATTCCCACATTAAGCCGCGCGTTATTCATCATGGTGAACATGGCCGCCATGCCTTTATTCTCATCGCCCAGCAGATAGCCGATGCAATTTCCCTCATCGCCAAAGGCCATGACGCAGGTCGGGCTGCCGTGTATGCCGAGCTTATGCTCTAACGAGACACATTTTGCATCATTGCGCGCCCCGAGCGAGCCATCATCATTGACCAGAAATTTAGGCACGATAAAGAGTGAAATACCCTTGGTGCCTTCGGGGCTGCCCGGTGTTCTGGCAAGCACAAGATGAATGACATTTTCTGCCATATCATGATCGCCCCAGGTAATGAAAATTTTCTGACCGCTAATACGGTAAGTACCGTCTTCTGCAGGCTCCGCCTTGCTTCTGAGCGCTCCCACATCAGTTCCGGCATGGGATTCCGTCAGGTTCATCGAACCAGTCCACTCACCGGAAATCATTTTTTCGAGATAAATATTCTTCTGTTCCGCAGAACCATGGGCCGCAATTGATTCAACAGCACCAGTGGTCAACATAGAGCATAGGCTGAAGGCCATATTGGACGCATCGACAAATTCATAAACCGCCGAGGCCAACAGAACAGGCAAACCCTGTCCGCCGTAATCCACATCACCTGCGACACTGGTCCAGCCATTTTCCGCATAGGAGACGTAGGCTTCCTTAAACCCCGGTGAAGATATAACCCCGCCATCGGTTAGACGCGCCCCATCCTGATCGCCTACCGCATTGAGGGGAGATAAAATTTCACCACAGAATTTCCCGGCTTCTTCCAGAACGGCATCAATGATGTCATCACTGGCATCTTGAAATCTCTCAAGTTCCGAAACCTCAGAAATGCCGATCACGTCTTTCAAAACAAATTTCATTTCACGGGTTGGGGCAATATATTCAGCCACGGGCAGGCTCCTGTATTATTTCTATTTTTAGGGTCGTAAATTTATGAATATTATATTATTATTACGGATGAACAGCTTATAATAACACAAATTAAAACAGTCGTTTGAAATTAGAATTTACATGAATTTCCAGATTAAGACAAGCGATTAATCCTCTCGATCAGGGCCAAATACAAAAAATGCAACCCAGCGACACAAACACTAAAATTATGGAAGCCACTCCGATAAATCTCCTTCTGGCTGCCAAATTTCTCACCCAAGGCAAATTGGTCTCTTTCCCCACGGAAACAGTATATGGTTTGGGCGCGGATGCTACTAATGACGCCGCAGTGGCCAGCATTTTTGAGGCAAAACAAAGACCCAGTTTTAATCCGTTAATTATCCACCTGTCATCCCTGGAGGAAGCGGAGAAATATGTTGATTTTGATATAGTGTCCCGCAAATTAGCCGAAGCTTTCTGGCCCGGCCCTTTCACACTTGTTCTGAAAAAGAAGCCCGACTGCGGCCTGTCCATGCTTGTTTCGGCGGGGCTTGATACTGTGGCTATCCGTGTGCCGGCACATCCCGTAGCACAGAAATTGTTGCAGGAATTCCCTTATCCCATTGCAGCCCCAAGCGCCAATATTTCCGGAAAGCTCAGCCCCACACGCCCGGAGCATGTGGCCGATGCCTTTGGGGGCGAAGTGACCATGATACTTGAAGGATCATCCTGTCGGGATGGTATTGAATCAACCATTGCCCATGTGAGCGGCAGTGAAATCAGGCTGTTGCGTCCCGGCAGCGTCACCAAAAAGGAAATTGAAGACCTTACCGGCCTTCGGGTTGCCTATTTCAAAGATGCTCAGAACCCGACAGCCCCCGGACAGCTTAACAGCCACTATGCTCCAAATACACCCATCAGATTGAATGCAGCCACTATACATTCGGGGGAATCATTACTGGCTTTTGGCAGTATTTATCCCAAAGACGCCAAGGTCCTGTTAAACCTAAGCCCCAAGGGTATTCTAAGAGAAGCGGCAGCAAACCTGTTTTCCATGTTACATGAACTGGACCAGATAGAATGTGAGGCAATTGCCGTCAGCCCTATTCCGGACAGAGGGCTCGGCATTGCCATTAATGATCGGCTCACCCGCGCCGCCGCCGCACATAGTGAGTGACAATCTCATGATTATCGCACCAGAACATCTGATTGAATTGAAAAAAATTTCTGGGCAGAATGGCTGGATTGATCAGCCGGACAGCATGCAGGCTTTCCTCATTGAACCGCGTGATAAATTTCACGGCAGAACACCCTTGGTCCTGTTACCGGATACGACGGAGAAAGTTGCCGGGATTGTCACATATTGCGCTCAGAATAAAATTTCTATCGTCCCTCAGGGCGGCAATACTGGCCTTGTGGGCGGAAGCATCCCGACCCCGTCCGGCCATGAAATTCTTCTCAGTATGAGGCGGCTTAACCGGATTCGGGAAAAAAATTCCCATGATCAAACCCTGACGGTTGAGGCCGGATGCATTCTGTCCGATATTCAGGATCAGGCGAAGGAGATGGATTTCCTGTTCCCCTTAAGCCTTGCCGCAGAGGGATCATGTATGATCGGCGGAAATCTGTCCACCAATGCGGGCGGGGTGAATGTGCTTCATTACGGCAATATGCGCAGCCTTGTGCTGGGGTTGGAGGTCGTGCTACCAAACGGGGACGTATGGGACGGGCTGGGTGGTCTTCGCAAGGATAACACGGGCTATGACCTGAAACAGCTTTTCATCGGGGCGGAAGGTACTTTAGGAATTATCACCGCCGCGACTTTAAAATTATATCCCTATCCCCATGAAAAACAAACCGCATTAGTCGCGGTTCCTGACCCACAGGCGGCGGTGGACTTACTCGAACTGACCCGCAACATCTGTGGCGATTGTATCACTGCTTTTGAAATTATGCCCCGCCTTGGCATCGAAATTGTCACCCGCCATATGCCCGAGACCAGAGACCCCATGACGTCATCTTATGACTGGTATGTACTACTGGAATGTACGTCGACCTTGAGCCGTGAATTTCTTGACCTTGAGCAGGTCATGGAAAGCATACTGGCAAAGGCCATGAACAAAGGGCTAATTTTGGACGGTGTGATCGCCAAGAATGAGGCGGAAAGCCTCAACCTGTGGCACTTAAGAGAAAATCTGTCCGAAGCCCAAAAACATGAGGGCGGCAGCATTAAACATGATATTTCAGTACCAATTTCAGCCATCCCGTCATTCCTGCTCGCGGCAGGTGTAATTGTGACAAATCTGATCCCTGGCGCCCGTCCGGTTCCCTTTGGTCACATAGGGGATGGCAACCTGCATTATAATATCAGCCAGCCGCCTGATATGGAAAAACAGGCCTTTCTGAACAAATGGGAAGAGCTAAATAGGCAAATTTATGATATAGTCAAAGAATATAAGGGTAGTTTCAGTGCCGAACATGGCATTGGCCGCATGAAGGCAAAAGAAATGATACGCTATAAATCAACAACAGAACTGGATATGATGCGACAGATAAAGGATGCCATTGATCCGGACAGCATCATGAATCCGGGGGTATTATTAAAATAACAGGGGATAATATGCTTCAAGCTCAGTCTTTTCAGGAAAAATACTATACCAGCCACGATGGTCTGAAATTATACTACCGGGATTATGATCATAGTGATTCAGATAAAACCCCATTGTTATGCCTCCATGGCCTTACACGCAATTCCAAGGATTTTAACAAATTGGCCCGTCATTTCTCGTGGCAGCGCCGTGTGATAAGCTTGGATATTCGGGGTCGGGGAAAGTCAGACTATGACCCAAATTACCATAATTACCAGATCCCCGTCTATGCTCAGGATGTGATAACTTTTCTCAAGCACGAAGGGATCGACAAAGTAATTGCTGTGGGTACATCAATGGGCGGATTGATCTCCATGGCTATTGGCGCCACTATGCCGGATATATTCAAAGCTATCATTCTCAATGATATTGGTCCGCATATAGAAAAAGAGGGTATTAAGCGCATTTCTGGATATGTAGGCAACGGTACTGTCATGGAAGGCTGGCAACAGGCCATCAATAGCATGAGAGAAATGTTAGAGACAATATTCCCCGACTATGAAGCGGAGGATTGGGAACTCTTCACCCGAAACACTTTCCGCCAGCATGAAGATGGCACTATCATTGCCGACTATGATCAGGCCATCGGGACTGCTGTGCGAGAATCTTCTGAAAACGGGAATTCTGTTGATTTATGGGATATGTTCAAGGGCCTGTCTCATATCCCCGTCCTGACCCTGCGTGGGGAGAATAGTGATATTTTATCCAAGAAGACCTTGAATAAAATGGCAAAAGAGCATCCAAATTTCACCAAGATTACCATCGCCAACCGCGCCCATACCCCCGACCTTAACGAAGATAGCAGCCTGCATGAGATTGGTGAGTTTATCAATCAATTGGCGGAATGAAGCGGGACTATCCCACGCGCCCACTCGTTGCTGTGGGTGTTGTCGTGATAAAGGGTGATGAAATTCTGCTGATCCGGCGCAATAAGCCGCCTATTCCGGGAAGCTGGAGCATTCCGGGCGGCGCACAGGAGCTTGGCGAAACCACGGTACAGGCTGCGATACGCGAAGTAAGAGAAGAAACGGCTGTCACCATAGAAAACCTGCATTTCCTGGATATTATCGACCTTATTGACCGTGACCCTGAAGGCCGCGTGAAGCATCATTATACCCTCATTGATTATGCAGCAAATTATCATTCCGGCACTTTAATGGCAGGGGATGATGCGGGACAGGCGAAATGGGTTCCCATAGATCAAATTTCAGAATATAGTCTATGGTCTGAGACGGAAAAAATTATTTTAGCTGCCGTGGAAAAGTTAAAGAATGACCAATGAAAGTCCAACTCTGTCACGGCGGATAGCCCGGTCCATAAAGGGTCATCTGCGGGTAGCCCTGATCGCGCTATTCTTCGGTATGACTGCTTACGGGCTTATCCATATGCTGATCTGGGTTGTGCGAACGGTAGAGAATTTGTAAAGAGTGTAAATGTGATGCGAAAATTATTTGGATATATGCTGGGACTGTTCGGACTGTCGATTTATATTAGTCTGGTCGCCCGCCTTGGTGATGCCTTGTTTCCCATGCATATTGCCCTGGAATTTGCCTTTTATGCCATTGCGGGTATTGGCTGGATATTTCCAACCATGATATTTATCCGGTGGTGGTATCGGCCAAAAAATAACAAAACGGATTAGAGGAAACCATGAAAATATTCTTTCAATGCTTGATCATAACATTCGGGTTAACCCTTGCGGGCTGTAGTGGCAATGGCACCGTTGCCCCGTCACAATCCACCCAACATCGGCAGAATCTGGATGAAACCAACTATGCCAATACCTATGACGAAAAAAGCATCGTCAATGCGGCCTCTGATTTCCTTGGTGGTGGGTCGGAAGCCATCGCCAAAGTGATTGAAAAAGCCTTCAAAGACCTTGGGCGGCCCAATGGCTATATCATCGGCACTGAGGTAAGCGGCGCATTGGTCGTCGGCGCCCGTTACGGCGATGGCACACTGACCCATAAAATAGAAGGCGACACCCGTGTTTACTGGAAAGGTCCAAGCATCGGTTTTGATGTGGGCGCCAATGGCTCGCGCGTATTCGCCCTTGTCTATAACCTGCATGATGTGGAAGAGCTGTATCAACGATTTCCTGCGGTTGAGGGCAGCGCCTATTTTATCGGAGGTGTCGGCATGAATTATCAACAGCGCGGCGATATCATCATCGCCCCCATCCGCGTCGGCGTTGGCCTGCGTCTGGGCGTTAATCTGGGCTATATGCATATCACCAAGAAAAGAGACTGGATTCCTTTTTAGGTTATTGCAGGAGGGCAATCAGCCCCTCTACCAATAACTTGACGCCCACAAGTAACAACAGCCCGTAACAGATGATATAAAATATTCTGTTGGAAACGCGGTTATGCATCCAAATGCCAAGCCACACCCCAATGGGCGCGAAGGGCATCAGGTAGAGCGACATCTTCAGGTTATCCATAGACAATTGCCCAAGCCAGGCATAAGGGATCAGCTTGACGTAATTCACCGTGATGAAGAACATCACCGAGGTCGCCACCATAACTGTCTTATCCAGCCTAAGCGGGAAAAGATATTGCGATAATGGCGGCCCGCCCGCATGAGCGATGAAGCTGGTGAAACCGCTAATCGCTCCCAAAATACCGCCTTTCAGGCTGTGATGACCATGAGATTCCATATCGCGCTTTCTACGCTGAACAAACCAATAGTTGCCAACAAAATAAATTGCCATCGCACCGACAATAATACGGATCATATCCGCATTCATCATACTGAAGGTTAGCCCCCCAATTACAATACCCACAATGGCGCCGGGCAGAAGGATTTTAAGGGATTTCACATCCCAATCCTTCCGATACTCCCAAACGGTGAATATATCCATCGTGCAGAGAATTGGCAGCATGATCGCCGCCGCCATGCGCGGGTCCACCATCAGGGTTAAGAGAGGGACGGCCAACGTGCCAAGCCCCCCGGCAAAGCCCCCCTTGGATATGCCCGTCAGCAGCACGACCGGAACCGCCAGTAAAAAAAACCAGAAAGGATCCACCATAAGGCGCTATCCCATCATCCTGTGGAATTCCAATGTTTTATGATCTGATAATGTTGGCTGGAATTTATAACCACCCAGATCGAAATTTTTCAGGTCTTCAAATTTTTCCAGTCGGTTCTGGATAATATATCTTGTCATCATGCCACGGGCTTTTTTGGCAAACATACTCAGCACTCTTGCGTGACCCTCTTTCACTTCCTTGAAGATCGGGGTGATGATCCGCCCGTCCAGCCTATCTTCATTGACCGACTTGAAATATTCTTTGGAAGCGCAATTGACCAGAATATCTGTCTTTTGGTCTTTCATAATCCCGTTAATCTCATCGGTTAGCTGATCACCCCAGAATTCATAGAGATTGCGGC
>DAOWHQ010000009.1:0-6012 GCA_030641355.1 Alphaproteobacteria bacterium | reverse complement strand
GGGCATATGAAAGGTAACGGTCCCCCAGTGTATCACTGAGGGCGACGTCTTGTACGTTATCTACAATATCTGGATTATCACTCATGGCCAGACTATAGCAAAAAAAATCTCCTGCACCACAAGTTATGATGACTTATTGAATTTTTTTAAGTGGGTTACATCATTTGGGACACAGTTTGATAGAGAACAAAAGCACCCGCCGCAAAAAGTGATATATAAGTCAGGAGTGCCCCAACAAAACGTCCGTTGATAATTTTAATGGAATTGGTCATACCCAAGGCATGAAGGACGCGTGCAATAACCGTTATTATCCCCAATATATGAACGTAATCCGCCCCATAGCCCTGCACTTCTATCATCGCCATGAGTAAAATAACCATGGGAACAAATTCAGTAAAATTACCAAATGCCCGACTTCTTCTTTCCATTACCCCATCATTTCCGGTGCCAAGGTTTATTTTCGCCTCTTTCCTGCGGGCCGAAGTATTGTAGGCTAATACGATCATAATCAGTGCTAAAATAGAGGTATATAAAGCTGTAATTGCCAGCATTTGAAGCTCCCTGTTAATTTGCAAGAAAAACATCTTCAAAATATATCACCTTGATGTCAAGTTGTTAAATATATCCTCCGAAATTTAAGCGCCTTGACAATTAATATTATTCTATATATTTTGGTAATTAGCGAAATAACAAATTAAGATAATTATGTCAGACATATTTACCACATTAGCCTCGTCCGTCCGCAGAGACATTCTATCCATGCTCAAAGAATGCGATATGACGGCGGGGGAAATAGCAGATAAACTGACGGTGACAAAACCGACACTCTCCGGTCATTTGAATATCCTGAAAGCCGCGGACCTTGTAATCACCGAAAGGCAGGGAACCACCATTACATACAGCCTCAACACTACTGTGGTCGATGAACTGCTGGCAAATCTTGTAGGGTTACTCTCAAACAAAGATGAAAAGGAATGAATATGCTGAAACATTTAAAATGGTCATGGGCATTGACATTAGTAACTTTATTTGCGGGGCTGGTTACTTATTTTCAGGTTTCTCCTGATGTAGAATTGCCTATTCATTGGGATATTAATGGGGAAGTAGACGGTACGGCGCGCGCACATATTACATTATTTCTAATTCCAGCTTTACAAATTCTGCTATTAAGTTTTTTTTTAGCAATCAAATTCATTGAACCTCGGCGAAAGAATATCGAAAAATCCATTCCGGCTATTCGTGCCATGGTGACAGGTATTATCGCCCTATTTCTATTGGTTCAAATCATAATTATCGGTGAATCTCTGGGTCAGCATATAATAGGCCCTAGATTAATCTTCTCAGGTTTGGGTATTTTATTTATCATAACAGGTAATTATATGACAAAGGTGCGGTCCGGTTTCTTCATTGGTATAAGAACACCCTGGACACTTTCCAGTGATTTTGTCTGGAAAAAAACTCATCGGGTGGGGGGAAGGCTATTAATGATTGAAGGCTTTATCATTTCGATCACCCCATTCTTCTTTAGTCCGGTACATATGCCTATAATTCTCATGGCAACCCTTTTACCAGCAACTATTATCCCTGTGGTTTATTCATGGGTTATCTGGCGAAATGAAAATAGAGAAAGCGGAAATGGCTATTCCTGATCACATCAAGCCGTCTCTGCAAGCACGCCTTTACCACGAGAATTTCGGTCAAGCATTTCACCCTGTTTCTTATCAACCATCAATTGACGGGCTTTTTCGTAAGCTGGGTCTTGCCAGAAGATCAGGCAGCCGTTGCATCCCCTTCCGCAACAGCCCTCAACCCCAAGGCGCGGGGTTTTGAATTTCCGTTCTTTATTGGCATCTTCAAGGCTCGTGACCAAGGCATCGCGCCGTTCTTCATAGAGTTTTTCTGAGCCCTGCCCCAATTCAATATTGCTGGCTGCTTTATCAAATTTAAGGCGATCCCATTGGTCGCGTGTTAAGGGGCGTTCTTTGCGGATGATACTCATTTCCGGATAGGAAGTACGTAACTGCTCTAAATCTTCTTGATTAAACCATGAGAAAGGCACGCGGATGATAGGTTTCTGCCCCGCATTGACCACATCGGTCACATCGCCGGTTGTAGAATCAATAAATTCATAGATACGCAGGAATATAGTCTCGCGGCTTGTGGGGGGTACAAATTCAAGCACATCTCCGGCCTCGATACGGTTCTTCACCTGCACGATGAAGGCATCATCCTCGACCGTTTTAATAAGTCCTGCAAATTCCCATTCGGCCATGGTTGAAGTACTTTCATAATTATGAGCGTGGTTGGTCAGCCGCCCTTCATGAAAGGCCAATGTATAGCCACGACTTTGCACGGTATCCAGTTCCGCCATATATTTATCCGCTGACCAGCCCTCAGGGTCCGCGTACCAGTCATCAATGGCCATGCGGTAAGCCCGCGCCACCAGTGCGACATAATATTGGCTTTTGTTGCGGCCTTCCACCTTCAGGCTGTCAACGCCGAGCTTCAGATAATCATCCAGTTTCGGCATCAGGCACAGGTCTTTGGAATTTAGGATATAGGAGCCGCGCTCATCTTCTTCGATCGGCATCAATTCGCCTTCTCGCGCGCCCTCTTCCAGCAGAAATTCAAACATATCGCGGGTATGTTCGTTGAGCTCAAGCTCTTTGATAGTACCGTCTTTCAACCGCATATGAACTTTGTAATTCCACCTACAGCTATTGGCGCAGTTTCCCTGATTGGCCCCGCGTTCTGACATATAATTGCTGAGCAGACAACGCCCGCTATAGGTCATGCACATGGCCCCGTGGACAAAGGCTTCAAGTTTTATATCCGGGCATTTTTCACGAATTTCGACTAGCTCCGGAAAGGAAACTTCCCGCGCCAGAACCGCAAGGCTCGCCCCTTGCTCTTGCCAGAATTTAACGCTTAACCAGCTACAGATATTAGCCTGTGTAGAGACATGGAGCTCCAGATCGGGGGCCATTTCCTTGACATATTGGAATACACCGGGGTCGGCAATAATAACGCCATCCGGCTTTACTTTCCGCACAGTCTCCACATATTTTTCCAATTTTGGAATGTCTTTATTGTGGGAAAATAGATTGAGGGTCAGGTAAACCCGCTTGCCGTGGCTGTGGGCGAATTTCACGCCCTCGACCACATCTTCCAATGTGAAGGCTGATTTTGTCCGAAGCGATAAATCCGGCGTGCCCAGATAAATGGCATCCGCACCGTAAAGTACTGCCATCTTCAGTTTCTGAAGATCGCCTGCGGGCATTAAGAGTTCTGAGCGTTCCGGTCTGGTAACCATGATCTATTCCTGTATTCGTATATGCTGCTATATAGTCTATCTTAGCCTAGAAAGTCCATCAACATACGCCTTGCCTGTGGGATTTTTTTATTATGGGGATAAAGCACATGACGTTCCAGAAAGAATTCGCTCAAATAAAGACCGTCACGAACATCATTCGATGATACTTCACCGCCACCAAGCAGGAACGAAGGCAAGGCTAATAACTTATCATGATAGGGCTGTCCCGCATCCCGGCTTACGGCCCGGCCCGATTTTGGCGATACATAGATTAAATCATCTGTAACCCCCGTTGCTGCACAACAGCTCAGATCAAGGCCAAAACCCAGTTCAGCTAATAATCCAATTTCCCAGCGAACTAGTAAAGCACCCCAATGTTCCGGCTCCTGATCGACACGTTCCAACGTATCCAACAGCACCTGAAGCCCGTCATAAAGGGCGCGGTGCTGTTCCCGCTCAGCCAAGGAAACCGACAAAATGGCACAGACGCTGTTTAATACGCCAAGTTTAGAGGGATAATCCAGAAAGGAGGCCGAACGGGCGTTGCGAAGTTCTGCTCTATAAGTACCGAGCTGACTTTCCAGTCGTCCGCGCCAATTGAGTGTGACTTCGTTGCCGGGCTGTAACGTGCCGCGTTGCCGTCGTCCCATGCCGCCCTTGACCAGCCCCGCATGACGGCCATGCTCTGCGGTTAATACATCTATAACCGCATCAAATTCGCCATATTTCCGAAGAGAAATAATTATGCCCTGATCATGAAATTCCATGTTCTAATTCGTCGTCACCTCAATGTTAGTAAGATAAACCCGCACCTTACCCCACCCCATGGGAAATTCGCTATAGACCGGGATCATCTGATCCAGATCGCGTAGCTTGGCGTACCAGATTTTCATGGGGACCGGTTCCATTGTGTCGGTGTTTTTTTTTTTTTTGCTTTTTTTCTTTTTTTTTATCCGCGTAAAGGCACCATCAATGACCTTGTCTTTAAAATTACAGACCAGAACTTCGCCATTATAAATAGAGCGCTTGCTTGTTAGCTGTTTGTTTTCAGTGCATCGGTAGGCAATATCCATCAGGAAGAAACCACCAAATATATTCTGGTGCTTCACTTCTGCACCAATTTTCATGGCCTCATCACTCAACGTCAACCCAAGGAAGAAGCTGACCATATCGGGGCCATATTTAAGCTCGTCCTTGATGGGGATATATTTGACTTTCTCCTTGAATTTAAATTCATAATCATGAGAAATTATTTTGCTGTCATCTTTTTGAAATTCTGTCCGGTTACTGAAACTATAACGGCTCCAGCTTCCCTGATTTTCAAAAACAAGCGGTTTAAGACTACCATCAGGGGCAAATTTTCCCTTTACGGTAACTTTGTTCTTCATGTTACTGAAGATTTTTCCCAAGCCGGTGACGTGATAGGATATTTCCGCCTGATAATCAGTGGCGTCCATATGTCCTACCGAAAATAATTCCGATATGACAAAACCACCAAAATAGGCCTTGTAGGTAAGTTTGATGTCCTGAGAGGGCCGACCTTCCACCGCATAGCTTATGTTTGCTACGAAAATCAATGAAACAATGGAAAGAAAGATTTTATACATATCTAATCCATAGCATTAAGTCGGTTAATCCCTTCCCTTATCTTATCAGCTTTTTGTTCGGCCTGCTCTAGATTTTTGCGATTATCCGCAACCACATTATCCGGGGCTTTCGCCATGAAGGCCTCATTATTCAGGCGACCTGAAATGCCACCTATTTCTTTGGTCAGCTTATCGAGGTTTTTCTGTAATCTGGCTTTCTCCGCCGCAATATCAATGATACCAGCTAGGGGCAGAAAGTAAGTTGCTTCACCCACCACGACCTGAAGCGCACCTTTTGGGGCTTGCGCCTCATGGCTATTGATATTTTCAAGGCGGGCCATACGCTTGATTACAGCGGCTTGGGCCTCCAAAGATTGCTGTGTCTCAGTTGACGCACCCTGCACCAGCATTTCGAGCTTCGCCCCTGCCGGAACATTCATTTCCGCACGGGCAGTGCGAATATCCGAGATTAACTGAATAACCCAGTTTATTTCCTGTGAGGCACGAGGTTTGATCAGCGCGGTATCCTGCGTCGGCCAATTGGCTATGATAAGGTCCGTATCCCGGTCGTCCCGAAGACTTCCCCATATTTCCTCGGTAATGAACGGCATGAAGGGATGCAGGCTTTTCAAAATCTGATCCATGATCCATGCAGCGGTATTACGGGTTTCGATCTTGGCCTGCTCATCGTCACCGAAGAATTGCGGCTTGATCAATTCCACATACCAGTCGCAGAAAGTTCCCCATGTGAAATGATAAATTGCGGCCGTGGCGTCATTATAACGGAAGGCTTCCAGTGATTTGGTCACATCTGCCGTGGCCTTGACCATCTCTCCGATGATCCATTGGTTCACGGCAAGAGATACATTGGCCGGATCAAAATCCGGATCAAGATTATCAAAGCAGCCGTTCATATCGCAGAAACGTGCCGCATTCCAAAGTTTCGTGCCAAAGTTACGGTAGCCTACGACACGTTTTTCGGACATTTTAATGTCCCTGCCCTGTGCTTCCATAGACGCCAGCGTAAACCGCAGGGCATCGGCACCGAATTTGTCGGCAAGCTCCAGTGGGTCGATGACATTTCCCTTTGATTTAGACATTTTCGCCCCATGT
>DAOWHQ010000025.1:0-21477 GCA_030641355.1 Alphaproteobacteria bacterium | reverse complement strand
CCGACTAAAAATCCTATTGTTGGTACGAAGGGCTGCCAGCTTCTTGATATAGAGATACATTTCAGAGCTGGTATCAAATTGATCTTTGTCATTTGCAAATCCGCCTGCAAACATGGACTGTCTTGTTTCGATTAGGGCCTGCTCATCCCCCTGATAAATCGCAGGGATACCCGGTACAGTCATTATCATGGCTAGTGCCTGTTTAAAGGCGGCAAGGCTACCCTTTTTCAGGAACCGCTGAACATCATGGTTATCAACAAAGTTAAGCATGATGTAGGGATCACGATAGACCTCCATATGCTTGTTCAGGCGATAAGTAAGGTTGCTGGTTGGGCGGCCCTGTGCGAAAACCCGCGTCATTTCCTCATAAAGCGGGAAAGCAATTGCGGAGGGTAGTTGCGGTTTGTCTGCCGTGCCCTGAAACGTGGATATTTTATGTTCACCCTGATCATTCATGGGGGTGGATGTTTCAAATATTTCCCCAAAGATAGGGAAACTGTTGCGGCCTGTTCTTGCAGCGGCATTATTAATACCATCCTCGGCAAACATGAAATCATGCAAAAATTCATGTTCAAGATACTTTGCACTATCCAGACGATAAGCATCAACGCCAACTTCATCAATCCAATATGAATAAGTATCTTTCATGGCCTTGCGCACAACAGGGTTGCCTGTATTCACATCATTCAGGCCGGATAACTGATAAGAAAATTCCTGATTATTATCGGAATAATTATTGATTTCCGGCGTCCAGTGATAGATATCCGCCGCCACATGATCGGGATTGTTGCGATCAATCATATTGAACGGAGGCTGTGTCGGTGCCGCTGATGGCAGGCTACCTGAAATCAGAGCAAAATTCTCCGCCGTATTCTGCGGGTTATATTGCCCCTCGTAATGGAAAAAACGGCTCGTATGGTTGATGACAATATCCTGTATCAGATACATACCATTTTCGTGGATGTTATGGGAAAGCGCCTTATAGGTTTCGAGATCACCGTAATGTTCATCCACTGCCTTAAAATTTCTGGCCCAATAACCGTGATAACCGCTATGCCCAATGACAGGATTATACCAGAGATTTGCAACTGGCGGCGTTATCCAGACGGCGGTGGTTCCAAGCCCCTTGATATAGTCCAGTTTATCAATGACCCCTTGCAGATCACCGCCGTTATAATAACTTTCCTTGGACGGGTCATAAACATTGGCCCCCTGATCATTGTTGCTCGGATCCCCGTCATTAAACCGGTCAGTCATCAGAAAATAGATGATCTGATCCCGCCATTCCGGTGATTCCACATGAAGATTTTGCTCTTTACCACAAGAGCCAAGCAAACCCAGAAATATTATGAGCCATACTATTCTCATGCCTTAGCCTTACGGTCAGCAACATCATCAACCCGCATCATCATAAGACCCGAAACGAACATACAGAATCCGGCGAATGTCACCGCATAAATCGGCTGACCATCAAATATAGTCCGCAATAATACGCCTAAGATACTGGCCGCAAGAATTTGGGGTAGCACGATGAAGAAATTGAAAATTCCCATATAAACCCCGATCTTCTTGGACGGTACCGCTGCAATAAGAATGGCATAAGGAATAGACAAAACCGATGCCCATGCAAAACCAACGCACGCCATAGACAAAACCAGCCATGCGGGATCTTTCACAATCAGGAAGGATATTAGCCCCGCGCCGCCAATGAACATATTAATCATATGAGCAAATTTACGGTTGGTCTTGCGAACAAAGACCGGAATGGTAAAGGCGGCCAGAGCGGCAAAGCCACTATAAGAGGCAAACAATATACCGACATAGTCCGCCGCATCATTATAAAGGGCCGATGTGACGTCCGTAGTGCCATAATGATAATCGGCCACCGCTGGCGTGGTATAGATCCACATGGTGAATAATGAGAACCATGTGAGGAACTGGGCAAAACCCAGTTGTTTCATGGTTTTGGGCATATGAAACAAATCATCCAATACCTCATAAAACCCATTATTCGTGTGGCCCTTATCCTTTAAGGTGGCGCCTATTATCTGAATAATGCCGAAAGCAATGCTGCCCATGGTGAGGATATAAAGTTGCTTGTCAAAGGTCTGGCTGTATATAATCCCAGTGGTAATCAGCCCCAAAATTATCCAGACGACACCGCCTTTGCGGTAATCAGAAGCAGTTTTTACAATCTGATCTTCTGTGAAATCATGACCCAGATCTTTATCTGCAGTTTTGTTAAACTCTTCCAGTTGCTCAGGTGAATATTCCTTGGTGGAGAATACCGTCCACATCACCGCCAGAAATAATACCGTTCCCCCGATATAAAAGGAATAAAGTACCGATTGCGGCACGACACCTTCGGCGGCCACATTGCTGATCCCCATCCAGTTGGTCATCAGCCACGGCAGGGATGAGGCCACAACGCCGCCAACCCCAATGAAAAAACTCTGCATGGCAAAGGCCGTTGTACTTTGCTCATCATCCAGCATATCACCGACAAAGGCGCGGAAGGGTTCCATGGAAACATTAATTGAGGCATCCATTATCCATAGCATACCTGCTGCAATCCACAATGCGGGGGAATTTGGCATGATAAAGATGGCAAGGGTGGTGAAAATGGCGCCGTAGGTAAAATAGGGCCGCCGTCTGCCGCCCCGCTTCGTCCATGTGTTGTCGCTCATATATCCGACAATGGGCTGAACGATTAAACCCGTTAGGGGGGCAGCGATCCACAATATGGCAATTTCATCTATTTCCGCACCCAGCGTTTGGAATATACGGCTGACGTTTGAATTCTGCAAAGCGAAACCGAACTGAATTCCGAGGAACCCAAAAGACATATTCCAGATTTGCCAAAAACTTAATCGAGGTTTAGTTGTCATATTAGTTACTCCCAAAATATTACCTATCTTTTTAATTAATATAATAATAGAAGCCTGTTACGGATGAACACAAGCTCCCACATACGTATTCATCACAAAAACACACCTATTTGAGAAGTTTACCTGCTGTAAGGCCGACAAACAGCGCCTGCTTCTGAGCTACATGAAATTTATAGAGAGGCTTTTGCCGCCTGTTCTATAACAACGGTTTTTATAGTGTCAGCGGTGTCGTCGTCCAATATGTAGCTCTGTGAGGTGCAGCTGATCGCCCCGGCGCATCTGCCATCCACACCGAACACCGGCGCCGCAATACAGACCAGCCCCCGGGTGATTTCCTCGTTATCAATGGCAAAGCCCTGCGCACGAACTTTTTGACATTCTGCTTTTAGCATAGCGCGGTCAGTTATAGTCTTATCCGTGAATGCGGTAAGTTTAGCGTCATGGATAGCCGTATCACCGTAGGCCAGTAAAATTTTGCCCATGGCCGTCGCATGCAGTGGAAAGGCCTTGCCAATTTCTGAATGCAACCGAATTCCAAAATCACTGCCCTCAACCTTATCAATATAGACGCCCTCAGTGCCGTTTAAGATACCAAGGGTAGCCACCTGACCCGTAATTTTCTGCAAATTCTCAAGGTGGGGCCGTACTATGGTGCGTATATCATATCCCGCCGTAACTCCCGCGCCAAGACGGGCGAGTAACAGACCGCAACGGTAGGATTTTGTCGGTATGTCGAAGATTAAGGCTCCAATTTCAACCATTTCCTTAAGCAGTCTATGAGCAGAGGCTTTCGGTAGCCCGGTCAGGCGCACAATCTCAGCGTAAGACAAGCCCTGCAAGCCGGAGCCGCTCACATGAGATAAAATAGTGAATGCTTTTGTCACAGATGCCATGAAGAGATTCCCTTAAGAAACACTTGACTCTGATGGAGGTCAAGCATATTAATATCCATTATGTAAACTTAGTTCCAAATATGAAACTAATCAAGCGTTATTTAAAGAAATCCAACAGGGAAACTGAAATGACCTCAGAAATATCTACCCTCTTAGAGACAACTCCGGTTGTGCCTTTGATTCAGGCCAACGATCCCGCAGAAGCCGTTAAGATCGCCCGTGCTCTTGCTAAGGGTGGCTTGAAAGTAGTTGAGGTTGTCCTGCGCACCCCAGCAGCCCTCGAATGTCTACGGGCTATCGCCGCTGAGGTGAATGAGGTTATCGCAGGGGCGGGAACTGTTCTAACTGCCACACAGGCCGAAGCTGTGGTAGAAGCCGGGGCAAAATTCATTGTTTCCCCCGGACTTGATGAGGGCGTCGTTGCCGTCGCCAAGGACTCTAACCTTCCTATATATGCGGGCGTTTCAACAGCAACGGAAGTGCAGCGCGCTCATAACCTAGGCCTGACAGCGGTCAAATTCTTCCCCGCGTCTCTGGCGGGCGGCATCCCCATGTTAAAGGCGTTGTCATCGGTATTCCGTGATATGCGCTTCATGCCAACGGGCGGCGTATCGGCGGCGAACCTGCCCGATTTTCTGGCTGTGCCATCCGTCCTTGCCTGTGGTGGTAGCTGGATCACACCGGCAGGTGCCATTGCTGCAGGTAATTACGATGCCGTAACAAAATTGGCCCATGAGGCCGCAAATATTGCACAAAAAGCAAGATCCAAATAACCATTTTTTTAAGATAAGGAACCACTCATGGCCGATTTTATTACCCTTGGCGAAATTATGTTACGCCTGAAAACCACTGCCCATGAACGCTTTTTCCAAAGCCCTGCCCTTGAAGCCACCTTTGGCGGCGGCGAAGCCAATGTGGCGGTGGCGTTGGCAAATTATGGCCTTGATGCCGCCTTTGTCACCGCCCTGCCCGACAATGACATCGGTGAAGCCTGTATCCGCGAGATACGCAGCTTTGGCGTTGATACCAGCATGATCCGCCGTTCCGGCGACCGGGTCGGTATTTATTTTCTGGAAACCGGATCTAATCAGCGCCCTAGTAAAGTGATTTATGACCGCGCAGAAAGCTCTATCGCCCAATGTGGAGCGGGGGATTTTAACTGGGATGAAATTTATAAAGGCGCCAAATGGCTTCATATTACCGGCATTACACCAGCGCTTAGCCAAAGTGCGGCCGATATGTCTCTGGAAGCGGTGAAGGCCGCCAAGGAACATGGGGTTACGGTATCCTGTGACTTTAATTTCCGTGGCAAATTATGGAAATACGGCAAGACGGCCCCTGAAGTTATGAACGAGCTGGTGAAATATGTCGATGTGGGCATCGCTAATGAAGAAGACTGCCAGAAATCCCTGAATATTTCCGCCGATGTTGACGTGGAAATCGGCGAACTGGATACGGCTAAATATGAAGCCTTATCGAAACGCATGATGGAGATATTCCCCAATCTTTCCGTAATGGCGATTACCTTGCGGGAAAGCCATAGTGCGGACCGTAACGGCTGGTCTGCCTGCCTGCGTGATGAAAATGGTTTTCATCTGTCAAAACATTATCAGCTAACCGATATTGTGGATCGGGTAGGCGGCGGTGACAGTTTTGCCTCTGGACTGATTGCGGGATTAAATCTCTATTCTGACCGCGCAGATTCCCTGAATTTCGCCGTGGCTGCAAGTGCGCTGAAACACACAATCTCCGGTGACTTTAACCGGGTCAGCCGTGATGAAGTGGTAAAACTTATGCAGGGGGACGGCTCAGGCCGCGTCCAACGCTAGATGTCGAAGCCCTGACGATCAATTGATAATTCAAAATTGATTGCTCAGGGTTATCCTCGCCACGGATCATCATCAAAAGCTGCTGCATGGCCATATGACCCATGCCGCGCATGGGCTGATGGATGGTGGTCAGGGAGGGCCATAATTGTCGGGCGAGCGGGACATCATCGAACCCCGCAACCGACAGATCATCGGGTATCTTCATACCCTTTTCAAAGGCCGCATGAATGACTCCTGCCGCCATATTATCATTACAGGCAAAAATAGCCGTTGGCGGATTTTCCCCTGCAAACAATTTTTCCGCTGCTGCTTTACCACTGTCAAAGCTGAAATCACCGTCTGTCACTAACGCAGGGTCAAATCTAATTCCGGCGTCTTCCAGGGATGATTTATAGCTTTCATAACGCCAGCGGCTGGCCCCATGAGCCATCGGCCCCTTGATAAAACCGATGCGCTTATGTCCAAGATCCAACAGAGGCTGCATCATTGCCCCAGCGGCTTGTTTTTCATCTATGGACACTGTCGAACCCACATCACTATCCATGGGTGATAGACGCACGTAAGGTATATTTTCCCCATCCAATTGATGCAAAAGCCTAACATTATCCGATATTGGCGGAGTTAAAATCAGCCCATCAACACGGGACTGCTTAAGGAAACCGCGCACATCTTCGGGGACGTCATCCTCTGCTGTCTCGCACGGATGCAGCACCAGACCATAATGGGCCATATTACCCGCTTTCAATGCACCATTCTGAACTTCAAAAAGATAGGCCGGAGAAACATTGCCGTATAACAGCCCGATCAGATATGACCTGTTCCCCGCGAGAGAGCGGGCAGAGGCATTGGGGCGGTAGTTCATTGCTTTGATGGCTTCGAGGACTTTTTCTTGTGTACTTGCACGAACATTCGGCTCTCCATTAACAACCCGCGAGACGGTTTTCATAGACACACCCGCTTTTTGGGCCACATCTTCGAGGCGAATGTTACGCATATATGTTTTTGCCCTTATCCTAGTGAGAATGTCGCGGTGTCTTTTTTACAATGTCCCGATACTCAACCATATCCTCAAACACAGCGCCCTTGTCCAACCCCGAAACCTTGTCCCGATATTCCTGCTGCCACCATGTTTGTGCCTCAGGAATTTCATAGGGCGGCTCAGTGCGACGGGCTTCCATTTCACTGTCTGACAGCAAGATGTTAACCGTGCGATTATTCAGGTCTACACTGATTTTATCACCGGATTTTAGCAACCCCAAGCCGCCACCCACGGCCGCTTCCGGCGATATATTCAGGATGGATGGCGCGGAAGATGTACCGCTTTGACGACCATCGCCCATGGTCGGCAGATCAGCAATGCCACGCTTCAGCAAATATGCCGGCGCCTGCATATTCACCACCTCTGCGGAGCCGGGATAGCCCACTGGCCCCGCACCCCGCATAACCAGAATACTGTTTTCGGTGATGTTTAAGGCCGGGTCTTCGATGGTGCTGTGATATTGCTCGGGGCCATCAAAAACCACAGCCTTCGCCACAAAGGCATTGGGATGTTCAGGATCAGACAAATACCGCGCCCGAAAATCATCACTGATGGCGGAAACTTTCATCAGGGCAGATGTGAACATATTACCCGATAGCACCATGAAGCCTGCGTTTTGTGCCAATGGGCTAGCCGTCGTTTTAATGACGTCAGTGTTTATAACCACCTTGTTCGCACAATTTTCACCAATGGTTTTACCATTTGCCGTCATGGCCCCCTCGCGAATATATCCGCCCTTCATCAGCTCACTCAGCACAGCGGGAACCCCGCCTGCCCGGTGGAAATCTTCCGACAGATATTCGCCCACAGGCTGACAATTGACGATCTGCGGCACCGGATGACCGATGTCCTGCCAGTCATCCATGCTCACTTCAACCCCTGCATGGGCCGCTATGGCATTGATATGAACCGGCGCATTGGTGGAACCGCCCACCGCACCACAGGTAATAATCGCATTTTCAATGGCATCACGGGTGATAATATCCGATGGTTTCAGATCCTCCCATACCATATCCACGATGCGGCGTCCGGTAGCATAGGCCATCTGCTGACGCTCGCGGTAGGGGGCGGGAATAGAGGCATTACCCGGCAGGCTCATGCCCAAAGCCTCAGCAATGCAATTCATCGACAGCGCCGTGCCCATGGTGTTGCAATGTCCGGCGGAGGGCGCGCTTTCCGCCGCCATATTCATAAATTCCTGATAGTCAATCTCGCCCTTTGCCAGCTTTTGCCGCGCTTCCCAGATAACAGAACCGGAGCCCACACATTGGCCCAGATAATTACCATTGAGCATAGGGCCGACCGACAGCGCAATAGCCGGAAGATCAACACTTGAGGCCGCCATAATTTGAGCCGGCGTGGTCTTATCACATCCCGTGGTCAGCACGACCCCGTCAATGGGGTAGCCATGCAAAATCTCAGTCAAACTGATGCATTGCAGATTGCGGTCAATGGCGGCGGTGGGCCGGCGTCCGGTTTCCTGAATGGGATGAATGGGAAATTCCAGCGGGATTCCGCCGCCGTCACGGATACCATCTTTTACACGATCCGCCAGAACCATATGATGACGATTACAAGGCGCAAGATCAGAGCCGGTCTGGGCTATGCCAATGATGGGCCTGTTAGATTGCAATTCTTCTGCGGTCAGACCAAAGTTCAAATAACGCTCCAGATACAGCGCCGTCATACCGGGGTCTGATGGGTCATTAAACCACTCACGGCTTCTTAAATCTTCTTCGGATATTTTTTTCTTATTGGTCATACATCGTCACCTTAACAGATCATCAGCAAAAAAATCCATTTTTCTGCGCAGAATTTACCCAGAGAATAAACATATATTGACAGCGCTGTCAATTTGTGTTTATTTTTATTCGAAATGGAAAATCTATGAAAACAGAATTGAAATATGTCGTGCCGATACAGAATACACTCGGCGAGGGTGTGTTATGGGACAAGCGAAGTGGCGCCTTTTGGTGGACGGACATTCAGAATTGCAAGCTGTATCGCTTCACGCTGAAGAATGAGAAACTTGCTAGATTTCAAACACCCGAACGCTTGTGCGCATTCGGTTTCACGGACGAAGAAGGTCTGTTAATCGCTGCCTTTGAGAGCGGCTTTGCCTATTTCCGACCGGAAACAGGTGACGTTCGCTGGATTGCCAAACCTTTTGAAGATATCGAAGGTCTGCGGTTTAATGATGGGCGTGTTGATCCGGCGGGGCGGTTCTGGTGCGGGACTATGGCCGAAGACGGCAAGACGGAAACCATTGAGAAGAGCAAGCTTTATTGCCTCAATGAAAGTTTGCAGGTTTCCGAGCATATTTCCAATATTCATATTGCCAATAGCCTGTGCTGGAGCCCCGATGGTAAAAATATGTATTTTACAGATTCACCCAAACAGAAAATCCACCGCTATGATTTTGACATGGTAGCAGGTACTTGTTCCAAGCCGGAGGTATTTGCCACAACTAATGGCACCACGGCCCCGGACGGGTCAGTAACCGATGCAAAAGGCTTTCTGTGGAATGCCCAGTGGGACGGTGCTCAGGTAGTGCGCTATGCACCGGACGGCACTATTGATTTCATCCTTAAAATGCCTGTCACCCAACCAACCTGTGTTGCGTTCGGTGGCCCCGACCTTGATCTTCTATGTGTTACCACGGCACAGGAAAATCTGGGCGATGATGCCCTGAAGGATCAGCCACAGGCCGGTAATCTATTCATTTATCAGGTGGGAGCAAACGGCCTTCCGGCGCCTTTATTCAAGGGCAGCTTATCTTGAATACAATTGACCATAGCAATTTTGGCCGTTTTTGCGGCGATCAGATGGCAAAGCTTTTCCGCCTGAAAAACATCAACGGCATTGAATTGGCGGTAACCGATCTCGGTGCCATCATAACGGAGCTTCACACCCCTGATCGGCACGGAAAACATGGTAATATTGTATTGGGTTATGATACCGCAGATGCCTATTATCAGGACACATCACATATGGGGGCTGTTGCCGGAAGATATGCAGGCCGCATTGCCAACGGCCGATGCACCCTCAAGGGCGTACAGTTAAACCTCAGCCAGAACCACGGCAAAACACACCTGCATGGTGGGCATTTAGGCTTTAATAAAAAACTATGGCAAGCAGAGGCCTTCACCGGCAAAGACCATAGCGGGGTAAAGTTTAACGTGGTCAGCCCTGACGGTGACGAAGGCTATCCCGGAGAGCTTGAGGTTACCGTAACCTATAAACTATATGACGATGACAGCCTTCATGTCAGCTTTCGGGCCACCACAAGTAAAACCACATTTATCAACCTGACCCAACATAGTTATTTTAATCTTTCTGCCAATGCCGCATCCCCTGTTGATGATCATTTTCTCACCATACCCGCAGAGCAGGTTCTGGAATGTGATAAAGACCTGATCCCCACAGGGGAATTTAACGATGTGCAAAATACAAATTTGGATTTCCGCACAGCCCGAAAAATTGTGGGACAATATGACCCCACATATATTTTATCTGAACAACCGTCTGAAAAAATACAATTGGCCGCCTGTCTTAGCCATCCCCCTTCTGGTCGAACGATGGAAGTCATGACCGATCAGCCTGCGCTACAGCTCTATACGGCTTATAATTTAACCAATGAGATTATGGGTAAAGGTGGCGTTCATTATGGGCCGCATCAGGCAGTTTGTCTGGAAACCCAGAATTTTCCTGACGCCCCTAATCATCCAAATTTCCCATCGGCAATTTTAGAAACCGGGGATATTTTTTTCAGTCAGACAATTTTCCGCTTTGGCTGCACCACCAACACTGAAGGATCATCATGAGCAATATTCTCGAAAATAAAACCATATTGGTTACCGGTTCCTCCTCCGGCATTGGTTACGCTATCGCCAAAGCGGCTCTTGCCGCAGGGGCAAATGTTATGCTTCACGGCTCCGGTGCAGACAAATTAAAAGAGGTCGCCGTTGATCTGGGCGACAAGACCCGTTGGATTGCCGCCGATTTATCTGATCCCAAGGCACCAGAAGAAATGGTTCAGGCCTGTCTTGATGCCTTTGGCGGAATTGACGGGCTGGTCAATAATGCAGGCATTTTTCCACGCAGCACAATCGACACCGCCGAAGATGGCGATTTTGACCGTATTTTTCATATTAACACCCGCGCTCCTTTGATGTTAGCCAAGCATTTTGTGGCAAATTGCCGTACCCGCAAGGCTCCCGGTTCTATCGTCAATATTGGATCCATAAATGCTTGGTGCGGTGGTAATGACCTGCTGGTTTATTCCATGTCAAAAGGCGCCCTGATGACCATGACCCGTAATCTGGGTGATGCACTATCAGAGGAAAATATCCGCATTAACCAGCTCAATGTGGGCTGGACGTTAACTGATGGCGAAAAGGCCATGCAAAAATCGCTCGGCGCGCCCGATGACTGGCATGAAAATATCCCCTCCATTGCGGCCCCCAGTGGGCAATTATTACAACCCCATGAGATTGCCAATCATGTCACTTTCTGGCTGTCTGATTTATCGGCACCTGTCACGGGTTCGGTTTATGAAATTGAACAATATCCGGTTATTGGCCGCAATAAAATTGCCGGATAAGAAAATATCTAATAGAAATTACCGTGGATGCGGGCAGCCGCCCCGACAAGGGCCGGTTGCTTTTCCATAATTTGCAGGGTTGGAATATCCTTCACATAGGATAGCCGGCCTTTGTTCCCAAAGCGTTCGCGAAAAGGGCTGTCCAGAAAAAATTCCTGAATTCTGGGCAAGATACCCCCCGCCAGATAAACCCCGCCGGTGGCATTGAATGTCATCGCCATATCGCCCGCAAATGAGCCAAGGATGCTACAGAAAATATTTACGACCTGACCGCAGTTACCCTCCGGATTTTCAATGGCGCGTTTGGTGATTACGGACGGCGTTAACATTTCCACTTCCTCGCCACGCAGGGTTGCTAATGCCTGATGCAGGGTCGTGAACCCCTGTCCCGAAATCACCCTTTCCACTGAAACGCGGGGGTATTTATATTTGACGGTTTTGAGTATCTGACGTTCAAGATCATCGGCAGGGGAGAAACCCACATGGCCGCCCTCGCTGGTAAGAACTTTCCAGCCATCACCAATAGGGGTAATCGCGGCGACACCGATGCCTGTACCGGGGCCAATAACTATCTTATTGCCACCCGCCTTCATCTCACCCGATCCAATTTTTAACAGATCATTGCTATCTATATAGGGCAAGGCACTTGCAATGGCTTCAAAATCATTAAGGACCGTTACCTGCTCCATACCAAGATCATTGGCGAGAGATGAGCGATTGAAAGTCCATGGGCAATTGGTCAATTTAACCAGATCACTGACAACCGGGCCAGCCACAGCTATAGACGCGACTTTTGGAAGCGGGCCTGAAATATCCCCAAGGTAGCCTGAAACCGCAGACTGCAAACTGTCATAATCAGCCGTGGGGACAATTTTCAAACGCTCCAGTGTAATTCTACTTCCAGCCTGAGCAATGGCGAAACGGGCATTGGTCCCGCCAATATCCGCCACAAGTATGAGCGTATCGTGATTCATTATTTTTTATCCCAATCCCTAGGCTTACGACCTATTCACACACAACTTACCAGACATGACAGCAAGTTCAATCATATCCTGAAGAAAGCTGTCACCTCTTCTTGTGTATTCACTACACTCGTCATTGCTACAGTGACCATATAAATACTATACTTCTCACTTAACGACTACACATTGCCATAACGCAGATAAATTGATTATTTAAATATTGTATATCTGATATGCAATTTTAAAAAGTTTAATGGGAAATCAATGACTACAGGAAAAGAACAGCTGGAAACAAAAGCTCAATGGCAGTTTTGGGTCGATCGTGGCGGTACTTTCACTGATATTGTTGCAAAAACGCCAAATGGTAAATTGCATACCAAAAAACTGCTATCAGAGAACCCTGAAGCTTATGACGATGCGGCCCTTCACGGTATCCGACATTTTCTTGATCTGGGAAAGATTGATCCGATCCCGTGTGAGACAATTAAAACCGTTAAAATGGGAACGACTATCGCCACAAATGCCCTCCTTGAAAAAAAAGGAGAGGACACCGTATTAATTATTACTCAGGGCCTTAAGGACATCATCGAAATTGGCCATCAGGCACGACCCGATATATTTGCGCTGAATATTAAAAAGTCTAACCTATTATATGGCAGAGTTTTAGAGGCAGAAGAACGGGTTCTTGCATCCGGTGACGTTGAAACACCCCTTGACCTTGTCGCAGCGAAAGATTCTTTAAAGCAAGCTTTTGCAGATGGATATCGCTCAATTGCCATTGTCCTTATGCATGCTTATAAATATCCCGAGCATGAGAAAAAACTGGCCCGACTTGCAGGAGAAATCGGTTTCAGCCAAGTTTCAGCCAGCCATGAAGTCAGCCCACTGGCTAAAATAGTCCCGCGCGGCGAAACAACCATAGTGGATGCTTATCTGACACCAGTCCTTAAACGCTATATTGACGGCATCTCATCAGCCATTAATGATGATTATTCGCCGGGAAAACTACTATTCATGCAATCTTCCGGCGGGCTGGTAGATGCCCATAAATTCCGCGGTAGAGATGCAATATTATCCGGGCCTGCGGGCGGTATTGTCGGCGCGGTCCATACGGCCAAACTGGCGGGCTTTGATAAAATTATCGGCTTCGACATGGGCGGGACATCAACCGATGTTACCCATTACGCTGGCGAATTTGAGAAGGTTTATGAAACCGAGGTAGCGGGTGTGCGTATGCGCGTGCCCATGATGAATATTCATACGATCGCAGCAGGTGGTGGATCACTGCTGAAATTCGAAGATGGCCGCTTCCGGGTCGGCCCCAAATCCGCTGGCGCTAATCCCGGCCCTGTCTGTTACCGTCGCGGCGGCAATCTTGCGGTTACAGATATCAATGTCTGTCTGGGAAAGATTCAACCGGATTATTTTCCGGCTATATTTGGCCCTGAGCAGGATCAACATCTGGACCACAAAGCCGCCGTAACTGCTTTTCAAAAAATCTCCGAACAGATTGGCGATAATCGTTCCGCAGAAGATGTGGCAGAGGGGTTTCTTGAAATTGCAGTGGAGCATATGGTTCAGGCCATCAAAAAAATCTCTGTCTCGCGGGGCTATGACATCAAGGATTATGCCCTGAATTGTTTCGGTGGTGCGGGTGGTCAGCACGCCTGTCTTGTAGCGGACAGGCTGGGAATCAATAAAATTTTTATCCATCCCCTGTCTGGTGTTCTGTCGGCTTACGGTATGGGTCTGGCAGATATCAGAACTGAGCGTCAGTATGTATTCGATCAGGCCTTAACCCCTTCCCTGCTTAAAGATATTAAAGATAATATAGAAGACTTAACCGCGCTTAACATTACAGATCTGGTGGAACAGGGCGTTAACGGGACGGAAATAACCCACATAGCATCAGCGTTGCTCAGATACAAAGGCACAGATACTACGATCAGGGTACCCATCACAGACGCGCCGCAGATGCGCCTTGATTTTGAGTATAGCCACAAAAGGCAATATGGCTTCATCACCACGGAGAAAAAGATCATCATTGAGGTTATCATAGTGGAATCTTTTGGCGGTCGGGATGAACATCAGGAACAACATACGGAGAATATATCCGCTACTGCACCAACTCCTGAGACAATTCGGAAAATCTACTCTAGGGGGGACTGGCACAACGCGCCGGTATATTTAATTGAGACACTGGAATTTGGTCAAAAGCTGCAAGGGCCAGCGATTGTGATTGAACCTACTGGTACAATCGTAATTGAAAAAAACTGGGGCGGCCGTCTGAATAACTATCGCCATGTCATTCTGGAAAAAAACTCATCCTCAGGCACAATGGCAAAGTCTTCGACAGCATATGATCCGGTAACATTGGAAATCTTGAATAACCTGTTCATGTCCATTGCACAGCAAATGGGGATCGTCCTGCAGAATACCTCACAATCGGTCAATGTTAAGGAACGGCTTGATTTCTCCTGCGCTATTTTCGACCATGAGGGCAGTTTAATCGCCAACGCCCCCCATGTCCCCGTCCACCTTGGCTCGATGGATTCGACCATCAAGGTTCTGATTCAGAGCGGGCAGGATATAAATCCGGGCGATGTATTCGTCCATAACAACCCTTATAATGGCGGATCTCATCTGCCGGATATTACCATAATTTCCCCCATTTTTGATGAAATGAAAGATAATATCCTGTTCTTTGTCGCCAGTCGGGCGCATCACGAAGATGTTGGCGGCATTGCACCCGGTTCCATGTCACCGCGCGGGAAAAGCTTTGATGAAGAAGGCATCGTTCTTGATTGCGTCAAATTAATTGACCGGGGGGTTTTCCTGACCGAGATGATCGAACAGAGACTGGGCGCTGCCCCCTATCCCGCCCGTAACATCGACCAGAATATCGCCGATCTTTTGGCACAGGTTGCCGCTAATAAAACCGGTGCAAACGAGCTACAGAAACTTGTCTCAAATTACGGGTTTGATAGGGTGAATGCCTACATGGGTTACATTCAGGATAATGCCGAGGAGACAGTTCGAAAGGCTATCGCAAAAATGAGCGATACTGAATTTAAATATAATCTCGATGGCGGCACTCATGTTGACCTGAAGATTTCCATTGATAAGGAAAAACGGGAAGCAACTATTGATTTCACGGGAACCAGCGCACAATTGCCTAATAATTTCAATGCCCCCGTGACTGTCACCCATGCCGCCGTTTTATATGTTTTCAGATGCCTTGTTGATGATGATATTCCCCTCAATGCGGGCTGTCTGAAACCTCTAACCATAAAAGTTGCCGAAGGGTCTATGCTTAATCCCATGCCGCCCGCGGCTGTGGTTGCAGGTAACGTGGAAACCAGCCAGGCTGTCACCAATGCCTTATTTGGTGCATTGGGAGTTCTGGCGGCTAGTCAGGGCACAATGAATAACCTTACATTTGGCAATGACAAATATCAATATTATGAGACAATATGCTCGGGAAGCCCAGCAGGTCGTGGGTTTAACGGTGTTGCAGCCGTCCATACACATATGACTAATACCCGATTAACCGACCCCGAAATTATGGAAAACCGTTATCCTGTCATGCTGCAAAACTTCACCATCGAAAGAGCATCAGGTGGAAAGGGTAAATGGAATGCGGGTGACGGCATAATCCGAAGCATCAGATTTCTTGATGATATGGAATGTTCTATTCTTTCCGGGCACAGACTAACCCCGCCATTTGGGCTAGAGGGCGGTCAGTCAGGAAGGATGGGAAAGAACTGGATAACGCGTCAAGATGGTCAGGTCGAGGATTTGGGCGGCTGTGCGCAGACCGATGTCCACCCCGGCGATATAATCAATATCCGCACCCCGACCGGCGGCGGATTTGGGGATATTAAGTGCGGGTGATTTGGGTGCTGGATGGTGGGCGATACAAGATTTGAACTTGTGACCTCCTCGATGACAACGAAAGTGAAGGTGAGTAATATCAATGTCTTGAGCATGAATTGTCCCGCATTCGTAGGCTTGAGTACGCAGGGAACCGAGGGGTTGCGCATATGTTGCGTGCCACTAGCGTACCACCTGATGTACTGACGTCTTTTTGATTGCATGAACCCACACTCAAAAAATGATGTAGCAAATACTTCCTACTTCAAGGTCAGAAATTGAACTCAAACTATACTCACGCCAATGGTACATTTCTAGCAAGATTGAAAGAGAAGTGCTCTCTATTAAACGGGGCAAGCCATTTTCCATATTGCAAAGAAAATAGATTAAATTAAGACTTGACTACTGCATACACTCCGCACTTTTATGGAACTGAACCAATCAAAGTTATCTGCTAAGAGGAGAATAACCATGCTGGCTTTTGAATTACCTAAATTTGGTATTGATAACCTTCATACTATTGAGCTTGATGAACAGGCACTTAAGTCTGGCCCTGTAACTGGCCAAGTCCTTATCAAATTCAAAGCCGCATCGATTAACTACAGGGACTTCATGATCGCCGAAGGTTTGTTTGCCCCACAGGAAAATCTGCCAATCATCCCTTTATCTGACGGCGCAGGTGAAGTTGTCGCAATAGGTGATGGTGTGACGCGTGTAGCCGTTGGCGACCTAGTCACACCACTATTTTTCCCACAGTGGTTTTCCGGCGATGCGCTTGGGACTGAACGCGCCGTATCAACAGGCCTTGAGGCCCCTGGATGCCTGCGTAAGTATGGCAGTTTCGATGAAAAATCGGTCGTCAAAGTTGCCGACCATTTAGACGCTGAACAGGCAGCATGCTTTCCTTGCGCAGGTTTAACCGCATGGAATGCGCTGGTCACGACGTCTGCGATCAAAGCGGGTGATACCATATTAGTACTCGGCACTGGCGGTGTCGCTATATTTGCACTGCAGTTTGCCAAAGCTCTGGGGGCCACGGTCATTATTACCTCAAGCAGCGATGATAAACTCGCACAGGCAAAGGCATTGGGAGCCGACCACATCATCAATTATATTACCACCCCTGAATGGGGCGAGGCAGCCAAGACATTAACCAACGGCGAAGGTGTCAATACCGTTGTCGAAATAGGCGGCACAGGAACTCTGGCTCAATCATTCAAAGCCATACGACGTGGCGGACATATCGCTATCATTGGGGCATTGGCCGGGGCGCAAATGGAAATACTGGTTTATGAGCTTATCATGACCAACGCCCACCTGCACGGTATCTCTGTGGGCAATCGGGATGATTTTGAAGCCATGATGGCGTTTGTTAGCAAACATAAAATTACGCCCGTAATCGAAAAAAACTATCCCTTCGAATCTGCGGCCACAGCACTAGGTGACATTGATAGAGGTAAGCATTTTGGCAAGCTGACAATTTCAATATAAAGCCTCTGCTTTAACTGAGGCTTTCTGCGCGTAAACATGACGGGCGGCCAGAATATGACTGGACATAATAGAACGGGCCCAAACACTGTCTTTTGCCTTGATCGCTTCTACGATCTCTTTGTGATGTTCATTTTTTCGCCTAATATCTTCGCGGCTATAGGCCATAACAGTACGGGCAACAACGGGCTGAGCAACCAAACGCAATAATAATGCCGAAAGGCGTCTACTGCCAGAGGCCTGCCACAATTTTCGATGGAACGCACGGTTCTCAACCAAAAAATCTTCAACGTCAATGGGGCCGTCTTGTGACAATAACAGGTCAATATTAGTGCAATAAGTGGTTAATTCTTCAATATCCTCAGGTGTCGCCTTCAAAACAGCTTGTTGTGCTGCATAGCCCTCAAGCAGCATCCGCATATTAAAAATATCTTCAACATCATCATCCGACCAATCGGTGACAAAAGTCCCCCGATTTGGTATTATTTCAACATAATAATCTGCGGCAAGGCTACGCAGTGCTTCCCGAATTGGCGTACGGCTAACATCACATAGTGTGGTAAGCTCTTCTTCCTTCAGGTGTGTCTTAGGAGGGAAATCACCAGACAATATCCGTAATCGAATAATAGTATATGCTTTTTTACTGGCCTTAGACATTGAGCACCCTCTAATCGTTACTGCTATTCTTAATTCGAGATAAATAATGCGAGATTTTATATGATTATATAAAATGCCCAACCTTATTTTCTATAGTGTATACAAATCAATAAATTAGCCAAGCTTTTTTCATCAAATAACGGGCCGCGTTTGCAAAAAAAATAGCTGGCAGTCTTCACTGCCAGCCAAATAATAATTTGATTTAAACTTAAGGCCTAGAACTTGTAAGACAATTCTATACCATAACTTCTTGGCTGACCGGGATGAACAAACACACCGCCAAATTCAGGGGCATTGATCACCTCTTCAATATGAACGTTATTGGTCAAGTTTCTGGCATAGCCCATCACAGACCAGTTATCCCCCTGAAAACCGGCACGCAGATTAAGAACGCCGAAGGCATTCCTCCTAGTTTTACTCAGATCAGCCAAACCAAAGGTCGTTGGTCTGGTATTATTCTGAACCGTATGGAACCACATTGGACCAACAACCACATAATCGGCGCGGGTAAAGAAATCAACCACATCTGTAACGGCAAAGCGGTAATCAGCACCAAAGTTCAGGTTATAGTCAGCCGTATTTGGTGACTTATTACCAACCGTATTCGGCCGCGCACTATTTTCTTTAATCTCACTATCAATGACACTACCGCCAAAGAACAGGTTAAGGCTATCTGTCGCCTTGACGGTCATGGCGACTTCAGCACCCTTGATCTGCACTTTATCAATGTTGGAAACTATTCGCGCAAGCCCAAAGGAACCCACGAAGAATTCAAAAAACTGCATATCAGTTGTGTTGGTGATATAACCAGCACCATCCAAAGTCACGCGGCCATCAAACAGACGACTCTTGAAGCCTGCCTCAAAAGCACTTGAAGTCTCTTTTTTATAGCTGTCTTCGATAAGGACATTAGCCCCCAGAAGATCGTTGAAGAAAAGGTCAACCGTGGCCTTACTTCCCTGACTGTTAAAACCGCCACTCTTGAAACCCACGCCCCAGCTTGTAAACAGGGTTGTGTCGTTGGAAACGTCCCAAGTCAGAGATACTTTAGGCTGAAGCTCCTGAAAAGTTTCCTGCTGATCAGGAAGAACGCCGCCCGGATTAACGGTAGGGTCAAGACCCGGATTAAGCGGCGCACCACCATCAAAGGATCCATCATTATCGAAGTCCACATATTGTGAACGGGCATCAACGGGAACCAGATTTTTAACTTTTCGGTTTTCATTGTCATAACGCAGAGCTAATGAAAATTCTATTTCTTCGGTGACATCATAAGCCAATTGGCCGAATATGGCGAATACGGTACTGTCAAACTGGTCATGAACAAGCTGTTCAGTGGGGTTGGTTGATCCAATGGGATTAAACAAGTTCCGTATAATGCCATTACCAGTATCAATCGCAAGGTTAATACCAACTTCACGTTCAAGGTCCAGATAATAAGCGCCAACTGACCAACGCAACCGCTGATCTCCGGGGGAAGCCAAACGCAGCTCAAAACTTACATCTTTCTGATTCCGCACCTGATACTGAGTGCCGTCACAGGTTGATGGTGTATATGGGCCGAGAAAAGAAAATTCCGGTACACCACCAAAAAAAGTGGGGAGCGGCAGATCAACAACCCCCGTCAAGGCGGCTACTGTATCACGGCAGGTCGGTTCATTGTTAAAGAAACCAAAAGCGCCACTGGTGCCATCAGCTCCAAAATCCTGATCAATATCGCTGTAAAGTGCCCAGGCCGTCAAGCTACCCCAATCATAATCCTGATCTATTTTGGCAGATAGTTCAATGGTACGCTGGTTATTGAAAGGATCAATATTGGGCTGAAAGACAAATTCATGCTCATTAACATCTTCAAACAGATTAATACCCGGAACAGCCGCATCAAAATCCGGCAGATTAAAGACGGCGTTAAAGGTAATAGACGCGGCCTCCACCTCACCATATCTGGCCTTCAGATCAAGAGAGGTATTTTCATTAACCTCAATGACCACACGACCATTGATATTATAGTTTTTAAAGTCATCAACTATTTTGCTGTCATCTTGAAAACTATTACGGAAGAAACCGTCTGTGGAACGATAGTTGGCATGAACGCGGTAGGCCACTTTATCTTCTACAATCGGCCCGCCAACAGTGCCAGAAATGAAATAACTGTTATTATTACCAGCGGTGAATTTTACTTCCCCTTCCAGCTCATTGCCAGGTTTGCGTGTTGAAATGATGATCGCACCAGCTGCCGCATTACGACCATAAATAGCACCTTGCGGGCCTTTAAGAATTTCGATCTGCTGAAGGTCACTGAATTCACGATTAAGGGCAGAGGGGTTGGTCATTAAAATACCATCAACGATAAAACCGAAGCTGGCTTCCGCATCACGCGCCCCGTTAATGCCACGGATACTGACCTGTGTATCGCCTGCTTCAATGGCGTTTACCATGGTAACGCCCGGTGTCAGGGCAATAAAGTCCTCAGCCCGCGCAATGCCCGCGTTTTCAATTGTACTAGCAGAAAGAACAGTCACACTGGCCGGAAGATCCTGAAATCTTTCCTCACGACGCCGAGAAACCACAACGATTTCTTCCAGCTGCATCGAACTGGCTTTTTCTTCAGCTGCCGCAGCCGTCGCCGACACTGTCAAAGCAGATGCCGTAAACCCGAGTGCGGTTGATATTAATAACAACGAACGTTTCATAGTCATTCCCTTTATAAAATTATGAACTAACACCTCTCAGGTGCAATTGTGATGCTATGGCTGATTGATTATATTAAAGATTATCTTCTGCCCAGCCTTTTGCCGCACCACTTTACAATCATAAAGCAACACATCACTCCTCAGCCATTGTACACATATGGTAAAAAAAACCGAAGTGCCAATAGGATTTGTATACAATAACCTCAAACGGCAATATTTAGCAAGAGTTTTTTTCTTAAATGCCAAAATCTAAAATAATCATTTTATATCAAAGATTAAATGCGTTATCCTCTTTAAGTTTGCGCATGATTTTACTTATTTTTAAAGGCGAACCTACCAAAATACCCCGAAAAAGCCCCCAAAGAGACCCCTTCTTTGAATACAATTAATTTTTTAAGCATAATCTATGAATACAATATAATGACAAGCCCATAATCTGATCGGCCAAAATATACGGCAGTTCTGCCTTATGGATGCTATATTTGGAAAAGCCTATATTCAAAATCAAGGGAATCCTGCCCCCATATTATTTTATACTTTGTATACATTTAT
>DAOWHQ010000119.1:0-5530 GCA_030641355.1 Alphaproteobacteria bacterium | reverse complement strand
TCGCTGTGCCGACCCGCTTTGGACCGTCCTGGGATACGTCGAGCGGAACGCCTTGCGGGCGGAACTTCTCAAGAGGGCCGATCGCTGGCGATGGGGAAGCCTGTGGCTTTGGAAGCCAGAGCAGAAGAACGGCTGACGCGAGGGTTCATCTCGATAACAATAAGCTCGCCATTTTCCGGATTAACGGCAAATTGCACGTTTGACCCGCCGGTTTCCACGCCAATTTCACGCAATACCGCGATAGAGGCATTACGCATGATCTGATATTCTTTGTCAGTCAGCGTAAGGGCTGGCGCCACGGTGATGCTGTCGCCGGTATGGATACCCATAGGGTCCAGATTTTCAATGGAACAAATAATGATGCAATTGTCAGCCGTGTCGCGGACAACTTCCATTTCATATTCTTTCCAGCCAAGTACGGATTGTTCCACCAGAACTTCACCCACGGGAGAGGCATCAATACCACCCAGAACTATCTGCTCAAATTCTTCCCGGTTATAGGCAATGCCGCCGCCAGTACCGCCCATTGTAAAGCTGGGCCGGATGATGCTGGGCAACTGGATATAGTCCAGAGCTTCAAGCGCTTCTTCCAGAGTCTTTACCACCTGACTGCGTGGTGTACCAAGGCCGAGCCTGTCCATGGCATCCCGAAACAGAAGCCTGTCTTCGGCCTTATTTATGGCTTCCTCATCGGCGCCGATCAACTCAACATTATATTTTTTCAATATACCCTGTTTTGACAGCTCCAGTGCCGTATTCAGGCCCGTCTGACCGCCCATGGTCGGCAATATTGCGTCTGGCCGTTCTTTGGCAATGATTTTTTCAACAAATTCCGCTGTGATAGGTTCCACATAGGTCGCGTCGGCAACATCGGGGTCGGTCATGATGGTCGCGGGGTTGCTGTTGACCAATATCACCCGATACCCTTCTTCTTTCAGGGCTTTGCAGGCCTGAGTACCGGAATAATCAAATTCACAGGCCTGACCGATGATGATCGGACCAGCGCCGATGATGAGAATGGATTGTATATCTGTACGTTTAGGCATTTTTCTCAATCATTTCCATAAAGCGGTCAAAAAGATAGTGGCTGTCTTGTGGTCCGGGGCTGGCTTCGGGATGATGCTGAACCGAAAATACCGGCTTGCCCTCTAGCTCAAACCCACAAAGCGTCTGGTCAAACAGTGAGATATGGCTTATTTTTGCCCCCACCGGCAGACTGTCTTTATCGACCATAAAGCCGTGGTTCATTGAGGTAATCTCAACTTTATTCGTATTATAATCCATCACCGGATGGTTGGCACCCCGATGGCCCTGATGCATTTTTTGCGTTTTGGCCCCGATAGCTAGTGCCAGCATCTGATAGCCCAGACAAATCCCGAACAGGGGAATGTTTGTTTTCAACAGATCCTGAATGACCGGAATGGCATATTGCCCCGTTGCCGCCGGATCACCCGGCCCGTTGGATAGAAAAATACCGTCCGGCTTATGGGACAGAATTTCTTCTGCCGTAGTTACTGCCGGAACGACGGTAATTCTGACCCCTGTGGAGGCAAGGCACCTGAGGATATTCCGCTTGATACCATAATCAACCGCAACCACATGAGCCTTCGGCGCATCCAGTTTTCTATAACCTTCTTCTAAAGTCCAGCGAACTTCGTCCCAAGTGTATGTTTCGGTGCAGGAGACTTCTTTGGCAAGATCCGTACCTTCCAGTCCCTGCCAGTTTTTGGCTTTTTCTATGAGGACTGGTATATCGAATTTTCCATCAGGGTTATGACTGATCACCCCGTTTGGTGCGCCATTATCGCGAATGTAACGGGTCAGCCGTCTGGTATCGACACCGCATATTCCAACCAACCCCTGCTCCAGACACCAGTCATTAAGGTGACTTTCGCTACGGTAATTTGATGGTGCGGTGATATCCTCACGGATCACAAGGCCACGTGCCGCAGTCTTTGTGCTTTCCATGTCTTGCATATTAACACCCACATTTCCGATATGTGGAAATGTGAAGGTGATGATCTGCCCCGCATAAGAAGGATCAGTTAATATTTCCTGATAACCGGTAATGGAGGTATTAAAACAGACTTCGCCGACAATATCTTCGGCGGCACCGACACCATATCCCCAAAAAACACTGCCATCGGCAAGGACCAAAGCAGCTGTGATGTCTTTGTGTGGCGGGGTGTGGTCGATATTTTTTTCAATCATAATATTTTTTCACTATTAGGCGCATAAACTAGGGACTATACTAGCCCTAACCCCAGACGTAAATTGTGCGGAACATAAGTGAAGCTCCGGCTCAGGTCAAGTGAATCTTTGAGAAATAAAATTGTTTAATATCAACCACTTATAGGATAATTATCTATTGCAATCTACCCGCTTTTACGGTAGAGTCTCTGCTTCCTAAAAGTAACGGCTATGGACAATCAGGTCATATGGTCAGTATTTTTATGAAAAAGGATGTGATAACAATATGTTGCGTGATCAGCTTACCGATGCCATGAAACAAGCGATGAGAGATAAGGACAAACGTCGCCTGACGACAATCCGACTCATCTTAGCCGCCATAAAAGACCGGGATATTGCCGCCCGTACAGAGAAAAAAGCCGCACGGGATGAAGATACAGTTATTCTTGAAATCCTGTCCAAGATGATCAAGCAGCGCAAAGAAAGCTTCATTGTTTACGAAGAAGCGGGTCGTCTGGAACTTGCAGAGCAGGAACAGCTTGAGATGGAAATCATCTCGGAATTTCAGCCACGGCAGATGCCGGACGATGAAATAGGCGGCGTCGTCAAACAGGCTATTGAAGAAACGGGAGCATCCGGACTAAAGGATATTGGTAAGATCATGGCGCTTCTTAAAGGTAAATATGCCGGGCAAATGGATTTTTCCAAGGCCAGTGCCATTGCCCGGTCCGAACTTTCTTAAATTTCACCTGATTTTTCTTTTACGGAGTTATGAGAATTCATGGGGTTTACGCCTGATTTTCTGGATGAAATAAGAAACCGGATTCCGGTCAGCGAAGTGGTTGGCAGGCGTGTCAAACTAACGCGCAAGGGCCATGAACATACAGGCCTTTGTCCCTTCCATAATGAAAAAACCGCATCATTCACCGTCAATGACCTCAAGGGTTTCTACTATTGTTTTGGCTGTCAGGCCAAGGGTGATGTTATTAAATTCGTTACGGAAACAGAAGGGTTAAGCTTTCCTGAGACTGTGGAACGTCTGGCCGGACTGGCGGGGCTTGCCATGCCGGAATATTCGCCACAAGACGCACAAAGGTCACAACAGCGCAAATCGCTCTATGATGTGATGGAGGCCGCGTCCAAATGGTATGAAACCCAGCTTGTCGCACAGGATGGCAAACAGGGCTTGGACTATTTAACCCGCCGGGGACTAAACAAAGCGACACTGAAACAATTCCGTCTTGGGTTTTCTCCCGAAGGGCGCACGGCCCTGAAGGACGCCCTACTCAGCCGGAACGGCATCACAGAAGACATGATGGTGGAGGCGGGGTTGCTCATCAGGCCGGAAGACGATGGTGGCGGACAACGGCCCAGCTATGACCGTTTTCGCCATCGGGTCATGTTCCCGATCACAGACCGTCAGGGACGTGTGGTCGCTTTTGGCGGACGGGCGCTCAGCTCAGATGCCAAGGCCAAATACCTCAATTCACCGGAAACGCCCTTATTTCATAAGGGACGGTTGTTATATAACCTAGCCGGAGCCAGAAAATCATCCTATGACAAGGGCCGTGTTCTGGTGGCGGAAGGTTATATGGATGTGATCGTCATGGCACAGGCCGGTTTTACCAACGCGGTGGCCCCGCTTGGCACCGCAGTGACCGAGGATCAGATCAAAGAATTATGGCGGCTCGCCCCCGAACCTCTCATGTGTTTTGACGGTGATAAAGCGGGTATTCGTGCCGCCAATAAGGTTGCTGAAAAATCATTACCCTTGCTTAAGGCCGGATATTCTCTGCGTTTTGTCCATTTGCCCACCGGCGAAGACCCGGACAGCTATATCAGTGGTCAGGGGGCGCAGGCTTTCCATGACCTACTGGAACAGGCTCAGCCTTTGGTCGATATCCTTTGGAAAATGAAAACCGGCTCGGTTCAGGCGGATACGCCTGAGCAACGTGCGGGTCTTGAACAATCCCTGTCAGAAACCCTGTCGGATATCAGAGATAAAACTATTCGCGGCTATTACGACAAGGCATTTCAGGAACGATTATCAACGCTTCTTGGCGGCGCATTTATTGCGGATCATTCTCTGGAAAAAAGAGTTATTAAAAAGAATCACTTTGATTATTCACCAAAAGCTTATGACAAAAAGAAAAAGTCGGGCTGGAACGAGACCCTGCCGGGGGTAAAAAATCTCAGTGAGACAGGTATTTTTAAGGGGCAGGTTACAGCGGGCATTAAGCGTGAAAGGCTACTGATACTAACGGTTTTGAACCATCCGTGGCTGTTAAAAAAGCATCATGAGGAATTTGCCACCATTATTTTCGAATCAGCGGAGCTTGACAAGCTACGGTGCGAGATAATAGATGTATCAATTCGCGAATCGGACCTTGAAAATAAAAGCCTTTACGCCTATCTGTTAAAAACAGGGTATGGCAAGGCATTGGAAGTCATTCTCAAACAAGGTGAACTACAAGCCGAATGGTTCGCATGGCCGGATGCTGCTCCAGAAGATGTGGAGCAGGGATGGTTCCATGTGGTCAATCGGTATCGTCGTGTTTCAGACTTGGAAAAAGATCTGAAAGCGGCAGAAATAGAACTGGCTGAAAATATGACGGAAGAGGTTTATGCCCGTTTTCTAGCATTGAAAACGGAGCTTGAGCAAGCCAAAGGGAACGAAGCCAGTATAGATGGGTATGGAACTGCCTCGGGAAGAGATAATCTTTCCTGAGTGCAACGCCGCTTAATAAGGATCATTAAGCGAACTAATGGGATTTGAGGTTTTTATATGGCTGATAAAGTGGCTGGGACAGAAGATAAAACAACATCAAAACAGGAAGACACAACAGATAGTCCTCTGATTGATTCTTCTGAAAGTAGTGTGAAACAAATGCTCACCGATGCCAAGGAACGGGGCTATATCACCTATGACGCCCTGAACAAGGCTTTACCTCAGGGAGAAATGTCCTCTGAAAAAATTGAAGACATAATGACCATGCTGTCCGAGATGGGCGTCAATGTAGTTGAAGAGGCGGACAGCGAAGAAACCGAGGAAACCCCGGAAAAAGAAACCAAGGCCAAACCTGATAAAGATAAAGCAGCGGCAAAACCCGCCAAGGCGGTTGCTGACCGCACCGATGACCCGGTTCGGATGTACCTTCGGGAAATGGGTAGCGTTGAGCTATTATCCCGCGAAGGCGAAATTGCCATAGCCAAACGTATTGAGGCCGGTCGTGAAACCATGATCGCGGGCCTGTGCGAAAGCCCGCTAACCTTTCGGGCATTGGTTGAATGGTCGGTAATGCTGGAAGAAGAAGATATCCCTCTACGCGATGTGATTGAC
>DAOWHQ010000135.1:0-3148 GCA_030641355.1 Alphaproteobacteria bacterium | reverse complement strand
GAATAATATCAGAATTTAAACAAACTGTGCCGCGCATGCCGCAGTTATCCATAATCTCCATCATGCGCCAAAGACCCACACGATTACCGTAATCCCGCCAGCCATAATTCAGAGCATCCGGTTCAAACTGCTGAGTACCGGGGATAATAGCAGTTCCGGGAACATTCTCTGGAAAATGCTCAATATTAATATAGGGAACAACCGCCACACGAGCACCATTTGGTAATTTCAATGGCGGACGATCAATAATTGGAACATAATCATAATTCTTCGACAGGGTAAGTTCAGTCATATTAACACCTTCTATATTTTGCATATCTATTTTGATTTATATTTTTTGACTTTTACGCTGTTAGCCGAATAATTTATCCAGATAACCAATTACTTCCTGACGCGTGACCACATCGCCGTACTTATTGCTAATATCAAATAGATTAGCATTATGCGGGTCAGGGTGACGATCGCCGACACATTCTTCAACCACGATCGGGCGGAAACCATATTGAATACAATCAACTGCCGTAGCGCGGATACAGCCGCTGGTAGTACAACCTGCCATCAAAACAGTATCAATATTTAGGGCATTCAGGGTGGCTATCAGGCTAGTGCCGAAGAAAGCGGAAGCATATTGTTTGGTGATAACAGTTTCTGATTCTAACGGTAAGACTTCATCGCAAAAGTTCGCCAGTTCATTACCCTCAATCAGACATTCTAAAACCGGAGCCTTCTTGACCCAAAGACCTCCATCTGCAAAAGTTTGAGGATGGTACCGAACCTTAGTATGGATAACAGGAATACCATGCCGTCTGGCGGCAGCTATTAGATCAACAGATTTCTGCACGGCCCCAATAACGCCTGGAGCAAAAAGTGGCGATCCTTCTGTGGTATAGCCCTTCAGGAAATCAATCACCAATAAAACAGGCTTTTTACCAAAACCAAGTTTATTGCCCCATACATTTTTATAATTGTCTTCTGCTGATTCAGTCATTTTTATTCCCATATTTTATTCAAATTAAATACCATCCTGAAACCGCTGGCTATTGGCCAGAAAGATTTTGCTAGCCTTATTGCTCCCCCTAAATTGTTATATGATTCTTTATCACTTGTATACAAAATAATAATTTTCACAAAGTTGGTATTTTCTTATGCGCCCCCCCTTAAAGAGCATCACCCTAGCAGAACATATGGCTTATGTTATTCATTGCAGGGTGCAAAAACTTAATGTATCACATAAATATTCTTGCTTTATGGTAAAAAGTATGTATACAAAAATGATAAGAGATGACGTAATATTCGCTGTTAATAAAATAGAGTTATATAGCCTTAGCTAAATGAAAGATAACACCATGACACAACAAAAAGATGATTTATTTGGCCCCTTAAAGAATGTCCGTGTTATCGAACTAGGCCAACTTTTAGCAGGCCCTTTTTGCGGCCAATTGATGGGAGATTTTGGGGCTGAAGTTATTAAAGTAGAACAACCTGGCTCAGGAGACCCCCTTCGTCAGTGGGGACAACAAGTTGTTGATGGCCAATCCTTATGGTGGCCTGTTGTCGCCCGTAATAAAAAATCCATCACTTTGAATTTACGGACCAAGGAAGGCCAAGATATTGTCAAAGACCTCATTAAGAAAGCCGATATTCTAATCGAAAACTTTCGCCCCGGAACTTTGGAAAAATGGGGCTTGAGTTATGAAGAACTGAAGAAAATCAACCCTGGGCTGATCATGGTTCGCGTGTCTGGTTACGGACAAACCGGCCCCTATGCCTCAAAGCCTGGCTATGGCTCCATTGGCGAGGCTATGGGCGGTTTGCGCTATGTAGTTGGCGACCCTGAAACACCCCCCAGCCGTATGGGCATTAGCATTGGTGACGAACTGGCCGCTGTATTTGCCTGCATAGGTGCTTTGATGGCACTTTATAATCGAGAAAAAACTGGCATGGGCCAGATGGTTGATTCGGCTATTTATGAAGCTGTACTCGCCATGATGGAATCTCTGATTACAGAATATGTTGAGACAAAATATATTCGTGAACGTAGCGGCGCCGTATTGGCCAATGTGGCACCATCCAATGTTTATCCAACAAAAGATAATATGATGGTACTGATCGCCGCCAATCAAAACACCGTTTTCAAACGGCTCTGTGCCGCTATGGGCCAACCAGAGCTGTTTGATGATCCACGTTATGCAACCCATCATGCGCGCGGCGAACGGCAGAAGGAACTTGATGATTTAATCACCACATGGACGGTAACTCTCACCACTGATAACCTTCAAGCCAAACTTGATGAATTTGGAATTCCCCAAGGCAAGATCTACCGGGCACCAGATATGCTAGAAGACCCGCATTTTCAGGCGCGGGAAGCTATTGTCAAGGTCAACCATCCATTGTTCAAGAAATTGGCCATGCAGAATGTTGTCCCCAAGCTTTCCGACACCCCCGGACAAATCAAATGGGCCGGCCCCACCCTCGGGCAGCATAATGAGGAAATATATAGAGAATTGCTTGGCATGACAGAAAATGCCATAAAAGACTTTGAAGATCAGGGCATTATCTGAGAAATACCTGCTCGCATAGATTTGCTACTGGTATTCTACAAGCCGCTGGCTTTACCAATCTGCCTCGGGTTCCTAGTACTTTTGGAGCAGTGAGGGGAACAAGGCGTGAGATACAGAATAATTTCAGGCGAAGGCAATAAGGCAAAGGAAGTTCAGTCATGCTTAAGAAGGTGCTGAGGGCATCATAGAAGGCACAAATGTCTTCCGTTTGTGAGGTGACGGTGAACAGAAACCTGTCCTCGCCTGATATAACGGGGATGGATTCTCCTACGTATAGGTAACGTTATGTAAGGTAAGTTTGGGGATGTGGGAATGACTTTCCCATAGCGGTCTTGTCGGACAGACCCTTTACCAACCCAGTTCACTATGAGAGCCAATACGGACCAACTGCAAAACTTCATCGTCCGGCTTGCGGTAAATCAGGATCAGGTCCGGTTTGATATGACAATCCCGCTGATCCGCCCAGTCTCCTGACAGGGCATGATCATATCGCGCCGGTGCGAGGGGTTCATCCTTGATCAAAGCGGTGACGACTTCGACAAAGATGGTCTGCAGGGCGGCTTTGTTCTGCCCCTTCATCTTCCTTT
>DAOWHQ010000220.1:0-2281 GCA_030641355.1 Alphaproteobacteria bacterium | reverse complement strand
CCTTGCCCGTCAGTTAACCGACAATGCCTATATTTCAAAGCTGACCAAACGCTACCTGAGCCATATTTGTGACCAGAATAAAATTGCGACCATTCCCGGCGGCCTGACCGCCATGATGCGGGGGAAGTGGCATCTGAATAGCTTGCTCGGCGATCACAATTATAAAGAACGGAACGATCACCGCCATCACGCCATTGATGCCTTTGTGGTGGGGTTAACCGATAGAGGAATGTTAAAGCGTGTGGCTGACAACACAAAACGCGGGGCTGACGGTCTTGAACATATTAACCTGCCCGATATTACGCCCTTGCGTAATCAGCTTCGTGAAAAACTGGACAACATGATTATTTCTTTCAAACCAGATCACGGCATAAACGGTAAAATGTATAAAGAAACCGCATACGGTATTGTGTTGCCTGAAAAACAGGATGCTGACCTGAAGGGCTACAATCTGGTGACACGGAAGAAACTGACGGCACTCACCGAAAAGGAAATAAAGGCCATTCGCAATCCCGGTTGGCGTAGTCTAATTGAACAGCATATTTACGAAGCCAAAGCCGCAGGGATCAAGCTGGACAAAGCTCTTGCTGACTTTGGATGGGATAATAACATCAAAACCATTCGCATATTGGTGTCTAATCAGTCGGCAACAATCATCCCCTCCGCCCCGTTTAAGGCCTATGCACCGGATTCTTACGTATGTGTCGACATATGGCAACTGCCCAAAGGCAAGGCCGGAAAATGGAAAAAGGGAGAATTTGAGTGGAAAGGATCTTATTGGTCATATGCTGATTGTAAGGGGAAAATCCCGAATAAGAATGATGGAAAGATAGATGATAATCTCATCCATCCGGCAGCTAAATTCATCACTCGCTTGTTTAAAAATGACATGGTTGAATTGGAATATAACGGTGAAATAAAGATCATGCGCGTTGGAGGATTTAGCACAACAAATAACTTGATTGATCTTCGTCCACAGTTTGATACTGATGGAAAGAGACAATTTATTTCTATTAATATTTTGAAAAACAATTTCAGAAAAAAATTGCATATTAATGAAGACGGACAACAAAGGGGCTAGGCAATGGTCACGCAGGTTGTTGAAATAGCAGAAGATGGCAATCACCTATCCAAATATAGGGGGTTTATGACCATTAAACGGGAGAGGGTTGAAGTGGCTCGTGTGCCTCTTGATGATATAACGGTCCTTATTTTGTCCGCTCACCAGATTACCTTGTCAAAAGCTCTGATGGTTGATCTGGCGATACGCAAAGTGCCTATCATGACCTGTGGCAAAAACCATCACCCACTGGCTTTTTCCCTACCCTATGACACTCATTTTGACCAGACGGGCATTCTATGGGCACAAATTGAGTGTAGCCAGCCCTTGGCAAAACGTATTTGGCAGTCGGTGGTGGTAGAGAAAATTACCAACCAACGGGTGGTGCTGGAATATTTTGAAACCACATCACCGGCGTTGAAGGAATTAGCCATATTAGCAAAACGGGTAAAATCCGGCGACCCTGAGAATATGGAGGCTCAGGCCGCACGCCATTATTGGACCGCCTTGTTGGGAAAGGATTTTCGCCGTGACCGCCAAACGGGGTCTGAAAATTCTCTGCTGAATTATGGCTATAGTATTTTGCGGGCGGCAACGGCGCGTGCAGTATGTGGTGCGGGTTTAACTCCGGCCCTCGGTATTCATCATCATAACCGCAAAAATCCTTTTGCTCTTGTGGATGATCTAATGGAACCCTATCGCCCCTTGGTGGATATGACGGTACGGGAAATCATTGATGATGGCGGGCTGGCACATGAAATCCTCACACCTGAGATAAAAAGAGACCTGACGAAGATTCTGGATATTGACGTACAGCTTGAAAAAGGCGTTTCAACGGTGATGAACAGTCTTCACCGTTTGGCACAAACATTTGTTGCCAGTTTACATATGAAAGAAAACAAGATTGAATTTCCCATATTAAAACGGGCGGGAAAGTTGCTTTAAACATGATTCGCGATCAAGAATTCTGGCTTAGTGGATATAATATTTTGTGGATGTTAGTGATGTTTGATTTGCCTGTGGTTGAGAAATCAGACCGTAAGGCCGCGACTCGGTTCAGGAATTTTTTACTGGATCAAGGGTTTGCCATGGCCCAATATTCGGTCTATTATCGTATGGTATCGGGCAAGGATAGTGGCCAAACCATGGAGAGACGTATCCGTGAAAACTTACCAGAATATGGTTCGGTCCAAATTGTTGCCATTACAGACAAGCAATATG
>DAOWHQ010000151.1:0-2691 GCA_030641355.1 Alphaproteobacteria bacterium | reverse complement strand
TTGACCAAGTGCCAATAGAACACTATGTTCCGCTCATCTTTTCGGAGAGGGCCCGTAGCTCAGCTGGTAGAGCAACTGACTTTTAATCAGTAGGTCACAGGTTCGAACCCCGTCGGGCTCACCAAAAGATTAAGAAAAAACCGTTTTGTCAAACTGGCAAGACGGTTTTTCTGTATCTGCATATTCATATTGACCAAATACCAACGGGCCTATATGTTTCACCTGTCCTAATATGGGGGCCCGTAGCTCAGTTGGTAGAGCAGCTGACTCTTAATCAGCTTGTCACTGGTTCGAACCCAGTCGGGCTCACCAAAGACATTAATCACTATCAATTTTCTTTGGTCTATGGTTCTCATCCAGAGCAACAAATACAAAGTCGCCCTCTGTCACTTTGATTTCATTATCATGACCGCGCCGGAGTACCGTCACCTCAATATGAAAGGTGATAGAGGTGGTGCCAATTTTTGCAATATCAACATAAACACTCAGCCAGTCTCCGGTCAGAACCGGCTCATGGAAATTTAACCCCTCTATGGCGACCGTAGCCACTGGGCCGTTGCAATAGCGAATGGCCTCGCCACCGCCAGCCAGATCCATTTGGGAAAGTATCCAGCCGCCAAAAATATGCCCGTTGGCATTTAGGTCAGCATGCATGGGGATGGTCCTGACGGAAGGTTGTCGTCCACTATAACTCTTGGGTTTATTCATGCTAAGTCCATTATTTTAAGGATTATATATTTCTACCCATCCAGATAACCCTGCCTAATATATCCAGATCGGCGGGCTGGCAGCCCTCCCAACTTTCATAGTAGTTGTTATCACTTTTGATGGTGCATAATTTACTTACTGGGTTAAGGGATATGCGTTTTACCAAAATCATATCGTCATTTCGGAGTACATAAATGCCATCATTTTTGAGGGTTGTCAGGGTCATATCCACCAGAATATGGTCGCCGTCATATAATGTGGGATTCATAGAATCACCCGATACCGTAATTACGGCCAAATCATCTGCCATGGCGTTGGAACTGCTTCTGATCCAGCTTTTTTTAAAGGCCAGCTTATTGGCTATTTCATTGTTTTCCACTACCGAACCCGCCCCTGCGGCGGCCTCAATATTATAGACATTTACCCGGATATATTCTTCATCAAATTCGTTATCAAGGTTATCAGAATGTCCCTGACCGGGGTTAGGGAAATCATCCGGAGTACCAAAATAATCCAATGAAATATTGAAATGCTGGATGATTTTTTTCATATCATCATCCCTGAGACATTTGGGAACACCGCGTTTGATGAACTGTTGCATATAGGCATGATTCCTGCCAATTAATGCCGAGATAGAAGCATAATCATCATGGGAACTTGTGCGGATGAGATGTTCGAGCTTTTGTCTTAATCTGACATAATATCTTTTATAATCCATTTGTTATCCAAGGCCATCTTAATAATTAGAATAGGACTATATCATACTATTGTATGCCTAGACAAGGGATGTTGGCTCTAAGCAGATATATTTTTCTGCTTCTTCGAGTGACAACGGTTTGGAAAATAAAAACCCCTGCCCATTCTGACAGCCAAGGTTTTTTAGACCTACCAGATGCTCTTCTATCTCAATACCCTCTGCCACCAAATTTAACCCCAGTGTCTGGGCCAAAGTGGATATAATGCTAATGATTTTATAACTGTCTTCTGTGGAGTTCATTCTATTGACAAAACTTTTATCAATTTTCAGGGTATCGACTGGAAACTGGTTTAAATAACTCAGGGAAGAATACCCTGTTCCAAAATCATCAATGGCCAAACCAATGTCAAGTGACTTGAGATCAAGAAGTATGCCCCGGACAATTTCGGCGTTTTCGGCCAATGTGGTTTCGGTAATTTCAAGGGCTAGCTGGCTCCCGCGCAGACCAGCATTAAACAAGGATTCCTGTGTTGTCGCTACAAAACCATCTTGTAAGAGCTGTAGACCAGAGACATTCACGTTCATCACTAAATTTGAACAATTTGGGTATTTATCTACCCATGCCTTCAGGCTTTTACATGCTTCCCGTAGTACCCAGTTGCCCAGGGGAATGATTAGTCCTGTTTTCTCGGCAAGGGGTATGAATTCAATGGGTGATATTATTCCCCGGGTGGGATGATTCCAGCGGCTTAGAGCTTCAAACCCAATGAGTTCCCCATTTTGAAGGCTTACAATAGGTTGATATTTAAGGCTAAAATCTTTATTTCGCAATGCCTCACGCAGATCATGTTCCAAATTCATTTGCGAATTGGCATGTGTCTGAAGTTCCGGTTGGTAGACGAGCGTTTTTTCCTGACTTGTGATGTTTAGCCGTTGCAATGCGATGTGAGCATCCTGAATAAGTTTACTACTATCATTTAAAGGTGTTGAGCCTACGGCGATACCAATGGTAAGCGTTAGATAAATCTTTTGTTCATTTGTGAAGATCGCCCTGGTCATAGCATGGTGAATTGAGAGGGCAAGGGCCTGTGCTTCGCACTTCATGGTTCCGGCATCATCATCCCTCATCAATATGGCGAATTTATCGCCATCAAATCGGGCCAGTATGGAATTTTTGGGTAAATGACGCTCTAATTTATTGGCGACTTCTTTGATTATTTCATCGCCAAGTTCATAGCCAAAGCTCTCATTAATTCTCTGAAAATTCACAAGGTTGATCAACAGGA
>DAOWHQ010000108.1:0-5060 GCA_030641355.1 Alphaproteobacteria bacterium | reverse complement strand
TGACATCATAGGCATTAAGATCAGAGTCCGTTCCGGGAACCTCAGCCTTATAAGCCTCATCCACCGGCAAACCGCTTTGTAATTCAGGTAGGAAGGCGGCGAATTTCGCTAATTTATCGCTCCAAACAGGGTCTTTAATAAGCACATAGGCTTCATAAGCGGCCCGGTAGCCATAAAGCAGGTCTTCATAGGTTTCAATGGCACCAATCACCAGTTCCACCGGATTGGTTTTCATATCCATCCACGCAAAATCGCTGGGCTGATAATCATCAGAGGTGAGCGCTTCGGCTCTTAAAGTAAGATAAGCTTTGAATTCTTCATTATCTGCAAAAACAGCGGCTTGCCGTAACAGATCTGCGGCCTTGGCCAATTCTTCGCTATAAAGTTTATGATAAGGCACAATGGTTAGCTGTCCGGCATCATCGCGGCGCAAAACTGAATAAAGGCCTATCTTTTCCGGATTTTCAAAGGCTTCGAACTCCTCCTTGGTAATATCTGCCGGATAAAGGTTCGCGCCCAAGGGCTTTTCAGGTACCCCACTCAGGAAAGGCTTGTCACCATCCAGACGGTCCCACGGGCCATAATTCTTCTGAACAAAGCCCAAGGCCTCTTCATCTGAGATAGAGGACAGTAGCTTGTCTTTATCGCCGTAGGCCTGTTGCCAATAGAGGTCATCCATAATAACCGATGCGTCAATCAACAGGCTGACCATCTGCTTTTGATTGTCGCTAAGGTGACTTATATCCGTGGTCAGGGTGTAATCGGTATAGATTGAGGCGCGTTTCTGAGCGGCTTCAGAGGCCCATATTGAGGGCTTTGCTGTTTCCTGCGCCGGCTTATCGCAACCGGACAAAGTAATCAGTGCCGTGGTTGATACGGCGGCTAAAAATAATTTTATTGAATGTTTCATTATTATCCCTTTTTGGTTTGTTATATTTTCCAGCGGTCTTTGCGCTGGTCATCCTCTGTTTTGGCCTCTACCCAATGTGTCCCTTCGGCTGTTTGTTCTTTTTTCCAGAAGGGGGCATCTGTTTTCAGCCAGTCCATAATAAATTCTGCGGCCTCGAATGCGGCTTCCCGGTGAGCCGACAGGGTAATGACCAGGACAATCTGATTGCCGGGGTCTAGGGGGCCGTAACGGTGAATGACGGTTCCACCCTGCAAAGGCCAGCGTTCGCTTGCCGTTTTACAGATAGCTTCGAGCTGTTTTTCCGCCATGCCGGGAAAATGCTCCAAAGTCATTTGCCGGATTTTATTGTCGCCATGAAAATCACGAACCAGTCCGGTGAAGGTGACAATCGCACCAATATCCGTGCGCCCGCCGCAGAGTTCATTTATTTCTGCGGCAATGTCAAAATCTTGATCCTGAACCAGAACTTTCATGTTTTAGGTTATCCTCCGGTCATAGGGGGGAAAAAGGCCACTTCATCGCCGTCTTGCACAGGATGGTCAAAATTCACATAGGTCTGATTAACAGCAACCCGGATGGCGGCATCATTTTTAAAGGCAGTTTGGTAATTTTCACCCCGTTCACATAAATATTCGATCAGACCATTCACGATGGAAATATTTTCCGGTAAATTGACTGTTTCAGATGAATGACCGATATCTTCCCGAATCCGTGCAAAATAAAATATCTCCATGATTATCACTCCATCATATGACGTAGACCGGCTTTCAGGTAATCATAGCCAGTATATAGGGTAAGAAGGGCCGCAACCCACAAACAGACCGTGCCGATCAAAACAGCATCAATGACATCCGGAGAAGCATCACCAATCAGTAAAAACCCAAGAGCAACGATCTGGAGAGTTGTTTTCCATTTGGCAAGGAGAGATACCGGGACGCTAACCTTTAATTCCGCCAGAAATTCCCGCAGGCCCGAAACCACAAATTCACGACACAGAATAACCACAGCCGCGATAACGGCCAGTCCGTCTATCCTGTGAAAAGCCACCATCATAAGCAAGGCGGCGGCAATGAGAAGTTTATCGGCAATGGGGTCCATAAATTTACCCAAAGCGGACATCATGTTATATTTTCGTGCGATATAACCATCGAAAAAGTCAGTAATACCGGCAATGCTGAAGATGGCAAAGCCTATCCAGTTTGACTTGTCGCCCTCAAGATAGAATGATCCAACGATCAGGGGGATCATCAGGATGCGGGAGAAGGTCAATAAATTAGCAAAATTGTACATTTTTTGAAACTTACAATAGCAGGAAATTTTTCTAGAAACTGTTATAGGCCATCAAGTCTGTCATGCCAATAGTTATTCATTCTCGTGAAAATAATCATAGATATTTTTTGCCAGAACCCGACTGATACCACTTACTGCTTCAAGATCAGATAGGGCTGCGCCTTCCACCGCCTTGGCGGAACCAAAATGCAACAGCAGGGCCTTTTTGCGGGACGGGCCAATACCGGGCAGATCATCCAATATGGATTTATGCATATTCTTGGCTCTTCTCTGCCGATGGCTGCTTATGGCAAAATGATGCGCTTCATCCCGTAGTCTTTGCAGGAAATAAAGGGCCGGGTCGTTGATGGGCATCTTGAAGGGTGCCTGTTCGGGTAGATAGAAATCTTCCCGCCCCGCATTGCGGTCCGGCCCTTTGGCAATGGCGACAAGCGGAATATCCTCAAGCCCAAGATCACCCATGACCTGTTGCGCGGCGGATAGTTGCCCTTTGCCACCGTCTATGATCAGAAGGTCCGGCCAGGTCGGGCTTGATCTGTCCGGATCTTCTTTTAATTGCCGCTTGAACCGCCGGGTCATAACCTCCCGCATCATGCCATAATCATCGCCGGGCGTTATGTCTGTGGATTTGATGTTGAATTTCCGATAGCTGCCTTTGTCAAAGCCCTCTGGCCCGGAAACCACCATGGCGCCAAGGGCATTGGTTCCTGAAATATGGCTGTTATCATAAATTTCAATACGGTCTGGCGTGCTATCCAGATTAAATTTTTCTGCGACCGCTTCTAATAATTTCTTCTGGGATGATTTTTCTGCTAGGCGTCTTTCCAACGCTTCTTTGGCATTTTTTTCGACCATGCGGATCAAATCCAGCTTATCACCACGTTTAGGAATAGCGATGTCAACTTTATGCTTTGCCTTAATACTCAGGGCTTCCTGTAGCAAAGCTCTTTGAGAAAGGTCTCCATTGACCAATATAAGGCGGGGCGGGGGCTTATTGTCATAGAATTGTGATATAAATGCCGGCAATATGTCATCCATCTTCTGGTCTTTGTGATGGCGGGGAAAATAAGCCTTATTTCCCCAATTCTGTCCTGCCCGAAAGAAAAACACCTGAATACAGCTTTGACCGCCTTGCTGATAACCGGCGATAATATCGGCCTCCTCAACATGTCCCTGACCAGTATCCTGTCGGGACTGCACAGTGGCCAGCGCCTTGAGCCGGTCCCGGTAAAGTGCGGCCATCTCATAGGCGGTATCCTCACTGGCCTTTTCCATCTTGAGGGTCAGGTTTTGTTTAATGGCCTGACTTTTCCCGCTAAGGAAATCATGGGCCGACTGTACCAGCTTTTTATATTCAGTAAGGGAGATCTTTTCCACACACGGTCCGGCACAGCGGTTGATTTGATAAAGCAGGCAGGGACGGGTACGGGCATTATAAACACTGTCTGAACAGGTTCTAAGCAGAAAGGCCTTCTGTAAAATATGAAGACTATGATTAACGGCCCTTACTGAAGCGAAGGGGCCAAAATAATGCCCTTCTCGATTTTTGGCACCACGATGCTTTTTAACCTGTGGGGCAGGGTGGGTGGTATCTATCAGAATATAGGGAAAGGATTTGTCATCACGTAGCAGAATATTATAGAGCGGTTTTAGGCGCTTGATCATATTGGCTTCTAGGAGCAGCGCCTCCACCTCTGTATGGGTAGTCACAAATTCCATTGAGCGAGTTTCCGTGACCATTCGCGCTATTCGGTAGGGTTGACTGGTGATATTCGTATAGTTGGAAACTCTGCTTTTCAGGCTTTTGGCTTTGCCCACATAAAGCACTTTGTCGTTTGCATCCATCATGCGATAAACCCCCGGTTTACTGGGTAAATTTATCACATATTTTTTTATGATCTTTACGCCTTCAGTCACGTTTATTCCAGTCATAAATCCAGCAGAATCAGCATGGAGAAAAAATAACAGATTTTTCAACGATAAATACTAAAAAAAATTAAATTCAGGATTTTTCCAATGCCATAATTTAAATGCCAATGGGGATAATAAAAAGTTAAAGTCGTTAGAAATCAACGGCTAAAGCAGATGCATTGGTTTCGAAAAAAAACTATCCACGAATCCTGTGGATAAGTCAGTGAATAACTTTTGTGTCTCTTATGTTTAAGGGCAGGAACATTGGGGTTTTAGCTTTTTGCCTAAAAAATAGGCATATTCTATAATGCATTGAAATATATAGATAATTATAAAGTCAAGTTGGTTATAAGAAGAAAACTATTTGTAAGTCCGGTTGTTTCGCAAGTGAAATTAATTAATTAAGTTCTTGTGTGTACAAGTAAGCGCTGAGAATCAGCTAAACATTGATAATTCAAGGTTTTTTTCTAGAGGAAAGAGATATTTAAATATAAGAATAAAATAACATTCATTTACGGTGTCGTTCTATCTCAATGCCAACACTAGTCGTATTTTTGATAGCCTCAAGTTTTTCGACACAAACCCGTACGCACGAAATTCTAGCGTCTTGAAGGCTCATTTCTGCGATGTTTTCTGCTAGTGTTTCCACAAGATGCACATGGCCGGATTTGACGATGGTTTCTATCGCGCTGGCAATTTTTTCATAGCAAACCACATTATCAATATTATCATCAAGACTATGGGATTTTTCAATAACCGACAGGTCCACATTAACCCGTATTTTCTGGGCGCTACTTTTCTCATGATCATAAACCCCGATATAGCTGTCCAGCACCAGATCACGAATAAAAACGTGACGCACAGAGCGTGATGCATCGGCATATCTCATAGGGGTTAGGTTGCTAGCTTTCATAATGCTTATCCGTATCCTTTGTGGTTTGTACCTTAG
>DAOWHQ010000067.1:0-2672 GCA_030641355.1 Alphaproteobacteria bacterium | reverse complement strand
CGGCATGATAACCAGCGGCGATGAGGCTCACATCAATGGCCAGTGTTGTGGCCCATCCCATAATGTTTGCAGTGCTTTTTATCAACAACCCAATGCCGGATAGGCCGAGGATCGCAAAATGGGCATAACGCTGTGTCCAACATAGATCACAAGGGTCCATTCCGCCGATATACTGAAATCCATATGCCCCCGCGATCAGTGACGCAGACATCAAAAATGCCAGAACCAGAGGATTTTTCCAGAAATAACAAATCAATAGGACAAGTAGGTTGGTGTTTTTTTGCATAAATATATCGCCGTTAATATTTTAAGTCAGAATATCCCTAGATATACTTCAGGGCAAGGAAACTTCCAAATAACAGGGCAAAAAACAGCAACGTCAGAAGGCCCAGTCTTTTTTCGATAAAGTCGCGGATCGGTGCGCCAAATTTCCAGAGCAGTGCCGCCACAAGAAAGAAACGTGCGGTTCGGGACAGCGCACTTGCAATGATGAAAGTGCTCAGAGACATTTCCGTCATGCCGCTGGCAATGGTGAATACCTTGTAGGGTATGGGGGAGAACCCCGCCAGACTTACGATCCATGCGCCCCATTCGTTATATTTGGCCTGAAACCAGATGAATTTTTCCTGCATACCGTAAAAGTCAATGATCGGCTGGCCCACCGCATCGAACAGGGCATAGCCGATGTAATAGCCAAATATGCCGCCAAATACGGATGCTACCGAACAGACGAACGCAATACGCCATGCCCGTGTGGGGGCCGCAAGAACCATGGGAATCAGAAGAACATCTGGCGGAATGGGGAAGAAAGAGCTTTCAGCGAATGATAATGCCGCCAATATCCAAAGTGCACTCGGGTGTTCTGCTTTTTTCAGCGTCCAGTCATACAGGCTTCTTAACATCATTCCCTCAATTTATAATTATGTATGCATCAATACAGTATTTCTTGAGCTAGAAAAAACTATTTATCGGTAATTTGATTTTTTGTCATCTTGACACTTGACCCTGCGAAAGTCGCCGCTATTATGCAGCTCACCTTTCCCGGTGCTTTTGCTAAGCATCTATACAGGGCCCCTGTGGCGGAATTGGTAGACGCGCTGGATTCAAAATCCAGTGTCCTTTGGACGTGTCGGTTCGATTCCGACTGGGGGCACCACTCTTTACCTTACGGCAACACCCAACATGTCAGTTGTAACGGTATTCAATTTTAGTGGTAATTTAAATGTTAAAATCTAGAGCAAGAATATCAATATTTATGATTTTGACACTTATTTGCCATTCCTGAATCAACCAAAAATACTTACATCCCTTGGCAAAATCCGATGTAAAGGCGTAAATTTAATATATGAGAGAAGATCGATGAGCGTTGAACAGGAACTACAGGCACGAGCTGAATCCAAATGTGAATTATGTGGAGCGGAAGGCAGTTTGGCAGTTTATGATGTGCCGCCGACATCCAATGGCACGGCGGATCAGGCGGTGCTTATCTGTAGTACTTGCCGTTCTCAGATTGAGGACCCCGCCAAGGTTGACGCTAATCACTGGCGCTGTTTGAATGACAGCATGTGGACCCCCGTTCCGGCAGTACATGTCATGGCGTGGCGTGGCGTATGCTTGACCGCTTGCGTGGTGAGGGATGGCCACAAGACTTGCTGGATATGCTCTATCTGGAAGAAGATGTCATGGCATGGGCTCAATCCGGGGCAGAAACTCAGAGCGATGATGACGAAGTTAAACATCTGGACAGCAACGGTGCGTTGTTACAAGCGGGCGACACCGTAACCCTCATCAAAGACCTGAATGTTAAAGGGGCCAATTTTACCGCCAAACGGGGGACGGCTGTCCGTAACATCTCACTGGTCCATGATAATGCGGAACAGATCGAAGGCCGCGTTAGCGGACAGCAGATTGTCATCCTGACCCAGTTCGTCAAAAAATCTAGTTAAGCCTTAACACCTCTTCCGTGCCATAGATAAAATATCGCCGGAATAACGATCAGTGTTAGCAGGGTAGCACTTGCCATGCCGCCGACCATGGGGGCGGCGATACGTTGCATGACCTCTGATCCTGTGCCACTTCCCAGCATAATGGGTAACAATCCGGCAAAGATGGTCACGACCGTCATAAGTAATGGCCTGAGCCGCATTAACGCGCCTTCTGTTACGGCGGTTTGAATATCAGAGCGGTCAATTTCCGGTTTGTTGTCCCTAATATTTTTCAGGGCGGTATTGAGCTTACCCGGTTTTGCGATCCCATCAATGTACCTCCTTTTGTCGTTCGTACTACGCCTATAGACCCCACGGGCGGCATCGTTCAAAGCGTGAGCTTCTAAGGCGTATGGAAAAAATCCTTTGCTGGCTTATCTATCACTATTTTGATAGGTAAGAATACATGTCTGAAAATTGAAAAGGTCACCACCGTTGAGTAAATAGTTTTTGGCGAAGGTGTATCTGCATGTGTATCTTTGCCTCGATTAAGGTTCCTTTGTAGTGGATACTTCTCTCCTACCAAAGTGCTATTCCAATTAGTCCATATGAGTTATTGTCTGTGTAGGTGGTACAAACTATGATTAGGATAGGTAAGCTTTAGTTAGCTCAAAAGAGGAAGCATAATATGGAAGAACATGAAGATATCAACCCGATGCTAACGACTAGTGATGCAGCCCACCTTAT
>DAOWHQ010000212.1:0-3008 GCA_030641355.1 Alphaproteobacteria bacterium | reverse complement strand
TTATCTCCTACTCCTTGCAGAATAGACGTCCCCCGTTGGGGAGGGATAGCCCGCCGATGAACATAGGGATGAATCCTGTGTCGTCAAGCGAAGATTATAGAAAAATCTGCCATTCTTTCTTTTTGGTAATATTATGGTATGAATAGTCACAGCCATAATTTTTTATAATAGGGATAGGAAATATGAGTTTACTCTGGTTTTTGTTCAATATTGTCCTCGTTTTTTTTGTCTATGAACTTTTTGGCAAAAATAAAAAGCTTGAAAGAAGGATTTATGATCTCGAAAACAAATTGATCAAATATCTCAGACAATCACCTGAATCAGCTCCGCCAGAAGAACAAAAACAGCCTGAAACAGAATCATCTGTCGAAAAGCCTGTCAGTCCGAAAAAAGAATCCGTAGCCGTAGAAGAACTCATAAAACCGGAAACGCTCCAACCCCTAAAAAATAAGCTCAAAAACTTTGAAGAGAGCCTGTCTTCCCGCTGGATGGTGTGGGTTGGTGGGCTTGCCATAGCATTGGGCGGTCTATTTCTGGTTAAATATTCCATTGATGCCGGATTACTAAGCCCTGCAGTCAGGGTGATCCTTGGGTTCATCATAGGCGTTACCCTTACGATTGGTGGTGAAGTTTTACGCCAGAGGCGGGTCAATCTGAAATGGCTTGAGGGGTCGCCGGATTATCTGCCCAGTGCTATATCAGCCGCTGGATTATTCTCGGCCTTTGCCGCCATTTATGCCTCATATGCGCTCTATGACCTTCTGCCGTCTCTTGGGGCGTTCATTGCCCTTGCCCTATTGTCTTTTGTGGCGAGCGGGCTTGCCTATTATCAGGGCAAATTTTTCGCTTATCTGGGTTTGATCGGTGGTATTATCGTACCCGCCCTTGTTTCCACAGGGCATCCAAGCGCGTGGGGACTATTCCCTTATCTCTTGGTGATTATAACCGCCAGCCTTTGGGTGTCCCGACAAAAAGCATGGGTTGACGTGGCCGCTACCACATTTGTACTGGGTCTGCTGTGGGTATTCATCTGGATACCGACCAACTGGGCGATGGGTGATATTATTCCTGTGGGAATTTATTTGCTGTTACTTGGGGGCCTGAACACGCTGCTATTAAGTGGGGCAAATCCAGAAAGGCTAAGCGATGAAACCGTGAAAGGCATGATAAAAGGCAACGTCATTACCGTAATTTCAGATCTGGTGATGCTAACCATCGTCATTCTTATTGCAAGTATCGTCCGCATAGATCATTACAGCACGACAGGCTTTGTGATCATAGCCATAGGACTTCTGACGCAGGGCTATGCGATTAACCGCTCTCCTGCGGCTGATATGGGCGGTGTATTAGCTCTGTCGGGGATTCTGTTCCTCTTTGCCACATGGCATATCCCCAATCTGATGCAATTCAAAGCAGCCTTACTTCCCTTTGATCAGCTGAATACGGCATGGGCGCCTACATCGCCGCCCGGTCTGGATAAATTTATTGCTGCCGTCCTGATTTTCACGACTGTCACGGGAGGGGTCATTTTTTCCCGCCTAAACTCCCTGATGCGTAAAAATATGTGGGCCTCCATGGGCAGTATCGTGCCGATCATGATGCTGATCATCACCTACTGGCGCATAGAAGACTGGGGAACAAGTCTGAATTTTGCTTTTGCCGCCCTTATTCTGGCCTGTTTCTTTGTATTAGCCGTGAACAGGCTCAGCTCCAACAGCAAGGATAATATGGTTCCCATAGCGGCCTATGCCGCAGGTGCGACCACAGCTATTTCACTTGGAATTTCTATGGTTCTGCGGGATGCCTGGTTAAGCTTTGCCTTTGCCTTGCAAATCGCCGCCCTCGCCCATATTTGGCGCATGACAATGGTCAAAGGACTACGAACATTAGCGCTGATCTTAGCTTCCGTCGTGCTTGTAAGGCTATTCATGAACGGTTCTATATTTGATTATGGCGGCCATGGGGCAATACCTATCTTTAACTGGTTATTTTATGGCTATGCCTTAACGGCGGCCTGCTTTGCCTATGCTGCGCGCATATTCAAACAACCCGATCAACAGGAAGACCGTCTGATGTCTGTGCTAAAGGCGGGCGCCATCATGTTGGGGATTACTTTTATCACACTGGAAATGCGGGTTCTTTTCAGCAAAGGCCACACGTTATATTCAGAACCAACCGTTCTTGAATCTGCACTGCAAACCATAAACTGGGGTGCGGCGACCTGTATTCTTTTCTGGTATGAGGTCAAAAATAACGATCAGCTATTGGGTCAATTAAGACGTTTCATGACTTTTGTAAGTCTATTTGGGCTTATTGTTGGCGGCGGGCTTTTGAATAATGTCTTTTTCAGAAAAGTTGATGTGGGCACAACCCCAATCTTTAATCTTCAATTTTTGCAATTTTTCATCCCTGCTCTGCTCTATGCTTTCAAGGCCTACATCGCCCAATATGCCGGAAAGACAAAAAGCCTGAAACTTTATGGCGGCATTGCTTTCCTTATCCTTTGGTTCTGGGCCTCAGCTGAGGTTTATAACTATTTCCATCCCGCAGGTGTTTCCGGTCAAACGACAAACTGGGAATGGTATGCCTATTCTCTGGTCTGGCTGTCATATGCCGTAGCATTGCTTCTGGTCGGATTGAGATATAATCAGGCGAATATCAGAAAAGCGGGTCTTGCCGTACTGGGTATCGTGGTGGTGAAAGTTTTCCTTGTTGATATGAGCCAACTGGAAGGGCTGGCCCGCGCCATGTCCTTCATGGGACTGGGCGGGGCGTTGATTGGCCTTGGCTATTTATATCAGAAGTTAAACCTAAAACAGGAAAATTAGAAATCCCCTTGCAAGCCTATCTCTTATTGATTATAGCTGTGCCAACGATGGTGCCTCGATGAGAGGATAATAGGGAACACGGTGATGATACCGAGACTGTACCCGCAACTGTAATTGCCACTATGGCATAAGTCAGGAAACCTGCCATCCGGTCGCCCCTTCTGACTATCGGGTTAATAG
>DAOWHQ010000054.1:0-6066 GCA_030641355.1 Alphaproteobacteria bacterium | reverse complement strand
GCCAGCTTTTCTGCCCTCTGCTTTGTGCGGTTCAACAGCCGGATTTCGGAAACGCCATCATCCAGCAGGCTGACAATGGCCGCCCGCGCCGCACCACCGGCACCAAGAATTACCGCAGCGCCATTTTCCGGTGACCATGTGGGTGCGCTTTCTTTGAGGTTGGTTAAAAAACCATATCCGTCTGTATTAGAGCCATATAACCTACCCTCCCGAACCGTTACCACATTTACCGCACCTATTTTCAGTGCCAGATCATCCACCTCATCCAAAAAAGGAAAGGCGATTTCTTTATGGGGTACAGTCAGGTTAAGCCCGACAATATTTTTTTCCGCCAGCGTTCTCAGGAAGGCTTCCAAATCCTCTGGTTTTACGGGATAGGCCTCATATTCACCGCTAATGCCATATTTCTGTAACCAGAAACTATGCAGTCTTGGCGATAAAGAGTGGCTGATCGGCCAGCCGACAACACCTGTTTTCAATATATTTATCATGACTTTAAAATATTCAGTTTTCTCAAATTTTCCATAACATTTAATAATGGCAGCCCAAGAATAGCAAAATAATCCCCTTTAATTTCAGAAAAAAGCTGTGAACCTAAGTCTTCCAACATATAACAACCCACTGAATTCAAAATTATTGAACCCGATTTTTGCAAATAATTCTCTAAAAATATGTCGCTAAAATTTCGCATGGTTAAGCTGGGGCATATTGTCTCTGCAACAATAATTTCTTGATTTTTCATCAATGCATAAGAGGTATATAAATGGTGTGTTTTTCCCCGCAAAAAACGCAGGTGCTGTTCCGCTTCCTGAAGGTTTTTTGCTTTATCAAATGACCTGTCTTGACAAATTAATAATTGATCCGCCCCTAAAATAACTTTATCCGGATGTTGTTGACTTATTGCCCGCGCCTTACTCAACGCCAGTTCTATTGAAAAGGCCTCTGGCTTTACGCCCTGTTCGTTCATTTTTGCTTTTAAATAATCCTCGTCAATATCTGCCGCTACTATTGAAAACGCAATAGAGGCTTTTTCCAGCAAAGCACGGCGGGCTTGACTTGCAGACGCCAAAATAAGTTCCGGGCTATTTGGTTTACTCACTGGCTTTTTTTTCTCTGTCAGCATCATATTTATATTTTAGCTTCATAATAGCACCTGCCGTTTCCTCGATGGATCTGCGGGTAACATTAATCACCGGCCATCCCCGGTTGGAAATTAGGCGTTGCGCCTGTTGCACTTCTTCTTTAATGGCGTGTTGATCCACATAGGTGGTCTGTTTATCTTCTTTTAAAGACAACAACCTGTTACGCCTGATATGAACCAAGCGGTCCACACTATTAATCAGGCCCACTACAAATTTATCGCCAAGATTATCAAATTCTCTGGGCAGGGGTTGGTTTGGCACGATAGGCACATTAGCCGTTTTCATACCTTTGTTGGCTAAATAGATGCTGGTCGGGGTTTTGGATGTTCGGGAAATGCCAACCAAAACAATATCCGCGTCTTTCAACCCATCAAGACATTGGCCATCATCATGCATCAAAGTATATTGCATCGCATCTATACGCTCAAAATATTCATCATTCATTTGATGTTGCAAGCCGGGGCTGGCAATACTTTTCTGCCCCAGATGGCGGCCAAGTTCCCGGATTATACCATGAAGCACCGAAATATACGGCCAGTTGTTTTTTTCACAGGCCGCGACCAACACATCTTCAATATCCTGATTAACCAAAGTAAACATAACGATTCCCGGCTTTTCGGAAATTTCAGGAATCAGTCTTTCCATATGACGGGCAGTTCTTATCATCGGCCAGTAATGTTTATTGGCAACCACATCGGGAAATTGAGCCAACGCCGCTTTAGCAACCTGTTCCAAAGTATCGCCGGTTGCGTCCGAGACCAGATGAAGATGAATTTTTTTCATATAACTACCGTACAATCTGAATTATGGGGATAACTAGCCTTTTTTTACAAAAACCGTTATTTCATACACCCTATTGTTTTTTTATAGCTGCTTTTATACCCATGAGGATAATTTATTTTTTGCCCTGTGGGAATCAGCCATTTTTTTACCTCAAAAAAGATATCCCCGTTATTCCCATGATTAAATTCTTTATCTTTAGGCCTTATCCATAGACTTATTCCCATAAACCCGCTATGTGATAAAAAACTTATATGGTGGTTCTTTCTGTTCATATTTCTGGGGGTAACTTTTAATCCCCGTGATTCACAGGCATCCACTACAACAACTACCTTTTATTTATATATAAATAATATAGTAGTTTTCTATTCAGTGTATAACTTTGGCCTTAAACCATATGACAAAAAATAAAAATTTTCTTCAGGCTCTTAAAGGTGAAACAACCGATAGAGTCCCTTTCTGGTATATGCGCCAAGCTGGTCGCTATTTACCTGAATATATGGAACGCCGCAAAACTGCTGGCTCCTTTCTAGATCTTTGCTTCTCACCGGACTTTGCTGTTGAAGTAACCTTGCAACCTCTTCAACGGTATCATATGGATGCGGCCATATTATTTTCGGATATTCTGGTTGTACCACAAGCCTTGGGTCAACATCTGGAATTCCGACAGGGCGAAGGACCGGTTCTAACGCCGGTTGATACGGCTGATAAAATAAATAAGCTTGGCATGGAAGGCTTTCATGAGCATCTGGCACCTGTTTATGAAACGGTAAATAAATTAAGTCAGGCTATACCGAAGGAAACTGCTTTAATTGGTTTTGCCGGAGCGCCATGGACAGTAGCCACTTACATGGTACAGGGGCATGGATCACCGGATCAGGCCGCGGCAAGGTCATTAGCTTTTCAGCAGGAAGATGTTTTTCAGGGGATGATTGATCTGTTGATTAAGTCCACATCTGAATATCTGATCAGACAGATTGAGCAGGGCGCAGAAGTGATACAGCTTTTTGATACCTGGGCGGGAAATTTACCCGATGACCAGTTTCGTAAATGGGCTATTGAGCCTATGGCAAAAATTGTTGAGAACATTCGGGCTAAATATGCTGATATTCCGATTATTGGCTTTCCAAGGGGGGCAGGATGCCGCTATCCGGAATATATATGGGCTACAGGCGTCACAGCAGTGTCTATTGATACCACAATGCCTTTGGAATGGGTACGGGATCATATTCAACCTTTGTGTTCTGTGCAGGGCAATTTAGACCCCCTGCTGCTGGTGGCTGGTGGTGACCGGCTGGAGACACGGGCAAGGGAAATTCTTGATTGTCTTAGTGGCGGACCGTTTATCTTTAATCTGGGTCATGGTATTGTGCCGCAGACGCCACCAGAAAACGTGGCGCGTCTTTCTGAAATTATCCGGGAATATCAGATAAAATAATGGCAGAGGCATCTCAAAAAGAAAAGGTGGCGGTGGTTCTGTTGAATATGGGCGGGCCGGATTCACTCAAAGCCGTTAAACCGTTTTTATTTAATTTATTTTATGATCCTGCCATCATCGCCCTGAATAATCCTTTGCGCTGGCTGGCGGCTAAATTTCTGTCGGGAAAGCGCGCCAAGGTTGCCCGGGAAATTTATAAGAAGATCGGCGGTAAATCACCACTGCTCGAAATGTCGCGCGATCAGGCCACGGCCCTGGAACAGCATTTAAATCAGTGTGGAGAAACAGAGCATAAATGTTTTGTATCCATGCGTTATTGGCATCCATTTTCCAAAGAGGTGGTGAGCCAAGTTAAAAAATATAATCCGGACCGGATAGTTTTACTGCCGCTTTATCCTCATTATTCCATCACGACTGTTGGGTCATCTATCATAGACTGGAGCCAGCGTGCGAAAAAAACGGGACTGAATATACCTCTGCGGGTGATCAGGGATTATCCTGTTGCGGACGGATATATTGAGGCTCATGTGGATTTATTGCAGGATGCCTTGAAAAAAGTAGATCAGCCGGAAGATTACCGTATTTTATATTCGGCTCACGGATTGCCGGAAAAAATCATTGAAACGGGAGATCCTTACCGCCTCCAGATTGAACAGAGCTGTAAAGCTATTCAGGAAAGGCTTGGTAATCCGGATCATGTGGTTTGCTTTCAAAGTCGGGTCGGCCCGTTAAAATGGATTGAACCTTTTACTGATGATGAAATAAACCGCGCGGGCGAAGAGGGTAAATCCCTCATAGTAGTGCCTATATCTTTTGTCTCGGAACATTCAGAAACGCTGGTGGAACTTGATATGGAATATAAAGAACTGGCTGATGAGGCGGGGGTAAAAGATTATATCAGGATCGCCGCCATCGGATGCCATGAAAGCTATATTTCCGAATTGGCAAAACTGACCAGAGGGGCTTTCAAATGACAGCTTTTTTTGCGGAATATTATCGCGTGTTTTTAAGCCTTCATATCATTGCGGTAATCAGCTGGATGGCGGGTATGTTTTATATGCCGCGGCTGTTTGTTTATCACACCCGTCTGACGGCAGGTACCGAGGCTTCGGAAATGTTTAAGGAGATGGAACGTAAGCTTATCCGCATAATCATCAATCCTGCCATGATACTGGCGTGGGTATTTGGGTTATGCATGGCTTTTGGTCAGGACTTATGGGGCAGCCACTGGTTTCAGGTTAAGTTTATTCTGGTGATTTTAATGAGCAGTTTTCACGGTTATCTTTCACGCTGGCGCCGACAATTTGCCAGTGATGAAAACAGCCATGATGAAAAGTTTTTTCGCCGGGTTAATGAAATCCCCACAATTCTTATGATCATTATAGTCTTTCTTGTTATTATGAAACCATCTTAGGGTTTGACGGGGGGGGGTGAGGAAATTAGAAAACAGTCTTTCTTTAGGAATGTTTTTACGTTATCATGCCGACATAAAGTTATTCATATATTCTTTTTATTGTTTGACTCACATCTCTGGACTAAATTTTCAATATTTTTTGCAGTATCATCTGTATCAATTCTCTTAATCATCCTATCTGGACATATCATATGAATCTTCTGGAACTTAAAAAGAAAGCCCCGAGCGATCTGCTGTTATTGGCAGAAGAGCAAAATGTGGAAAATGCTAGCAATATGCGCAAGCAGGATATTATGTTTGCCATATTGAAGGAACTGGCCAGCAAGGGTGAAGAGATTACCGGCGGTGGAACCATAGAGGTTTTGCAGGATGGTTTTGGTTTTCTGCGTTCACCGGAAGCAAATTACCTGCCGGGGCCAGATGATATTTATGTGAGCCCAAGTCAGATCCGCCGTTTTGGTCTGCGTACCGGAGATACGGTAGAAGGTCAGATCAGGGGACCAAAAGAAGGCGAGCGATATTTTGCCCTGCTGAAAGTATCGCTGATTAATTTTGAGGATCCGGAGGCGGGCCGCCATAAAATTCATTTTGACAGCCTGACACCACTGCATCCCGATGATAAATTCAAGCTTGACCGGGAAGAAGAAGGCGTTAAAGATAATTCAGCTCGGGTTATTGATCTGGTAGCGCCTATTGGTAAGGGACAGCGGGCCGTGATTGTGGCACCGCCGCGCACCGGTAAAACCGTGTTGTTGCAAAATATTGCCCATGCGATTACGGAAAATCACCCTGATGTATATCTGATTGTGCTGTTGATTGATGAGCGGCCGGAAGAAGTAACGGATATGCGCCGTTCTGTAAATGGTGAAGTGATTAGCTCCACTTTTGATGAGCCGGCAACCCGCCACGTGCAGGTTGCTGAAATGGTCATTCAAAAAGCCAAACGGTTGGTGGAGCATAAGCGCGATGTGGTGATCCTGCTGGACAGTATCACCCGCCTGGCCCGTGCCTATAACACAGTTATTCCCAGTTCCGGTAAGGTTCTGACCGGTGGTGTGGATGCCAACGCCCTGCAAAAACCAAAAAGATTTTTCGGTGCGGCCCGTAATATTGAAGAGGGCGGCTCACTATCGATTGTAGCAACCGCTTTGATTGACACCGGCAGCCGCATGGACGAAGTGATTTTTGAAGAATTTAAGGGTACTGGTAACTCTGAAATTGTCCTTGATCGCAAGGTCAGTGACAAGCGTGTCTTCCCGGCTATTGATATTATCAAGTCCGGTACTCGTAAG
>DAOWHQ010000073.1:0-5032 GCA_030641355.1 Alphaproteobacteria bacterium | reverse complement strand
TTATGACGGGAATTAAATCAAAGGCCGGGGTTATATCTGTTGATCAGTCTATCGTTCGGGGTGATTGCGCATCTTCTGATAATCATCATGCGACAAGTTTTCTGGAGCTTGCGGAGATGCGTGGAATGGCCACGGGAATTATCTCCACCGCTGGGATAACCCACGCCACACCGGCTACGGCCTATGCTCATGTCCCGGAAAGGGGCTGGGAAAATGATGCTAAAATGCCCGAAGCTGAGAAAGCTGCAGGATGCAAGGATATAGCTCTTCAATTTGTCGAATTTTCACGCGGCAATGGAATTGAAGTGACTTTTGGTGGGGGGAGGAAAAACTTTCTGCCTGAAACGGTAACTGGCCCCGAAGGAAAAAAGGGCAAAAGAAAAGATAACAGAAACCTTGTTTCCGAATGGCAGGAAAAAAATCCTACAGGTCAGTATATCTGGAATGAAAAAATGTTTGATAATATTGACCCCTCAAAAACTGGCCCCGTTCTTGGTCTCTTTAACCCCAACCATATGCAGTTTGAAGCTGATCGTGCTGATGACAAGGGCGGCGAACCATCGATTGCCAAAATGACAGAAAAGGCTCTAAATATTCTTCAGAAAAAAGAAGAGGGATATTTTTTGTTTGTTGAAGGCGGGCGGGTTGACCATGCCCATCATGGCAACAATGCTTACCGGGCATTGAGTGATGCCGTCGCACTAGCAGAAGCAGTGCAGAAAGCTGTGGAAATGACTGACGCGCAAGACACGCTTATCATTGTCACGGCGGATCATTCCCATGTATTTACCATGGGCGGATATTCGACAAGGGGCAATCCTATTTTGGGTAAAGTCCTTAAAAATGATAAAGGCGGGGTAGCGAAAGATGCTTTCGATCGGGGGACCGATGGCAAACCCTATACAACATTAGGTTATTATTCAGGCACGAGTGCCGAGGCTGAACATCCGCGGGCAGACCTTTCCGATGTGGATACAACGGTGAAAAACTTTCAACAACAAGCCCTTGCTCCTTTGGTGAGCGAAACACATGGGGGGGAGGATGTGGCTATTTATGCCAGGGGGCCGTCTGCTTACCTAATTCGTGGCGTGGTTGAACAAAATTATATTTTTAACGTCATGTATCATGCTATAGGGATGGGGTCACAACCTTAAACTACGGTAATTATTTATGTCTGATCAATCCTCAACGCTTTTAGCTGAGCTATCAAGCGAGTTGGAAAAATGTCGTCTTCTGTCGGAAGAAACACCTCTGGTTAACCCCTATCAGCAGATGTCATACCATCTGTTGAAACAGATGAAAAAGGGGCAGATGCCATCTGAAGATATTGATAATATTGTGGAGGAGCTTTCTGCTCAGGGTTTTTTAAGCCGGGGCAGGCGGGCGCGGACCTATTTGAAGGAAACGGATCGCCAGAAAAATAAGAAACGTCTTGGCGATTGCTTCCTGCTAATATGCAAGGGCAAGTCTTTCGCCGAATTTCAGGAAATAATACAGCGCGAACTGGTGGGTATTGTCATAACAGGTCATCCTACTTTCGGCTTTAGCCGCTCGCAGTATGATATATTGGCCGGTCTGATTGATGGCTCCATGACCGAAAAACAGGCCGCGATAAAGATCAAAACCTGTAAGGGCCGCCCTGATGATGGACTGACCCTTAATTATGAATTTGAACAGTCGGAAAAGGCTTTGCTTAATCTGCAACAGGCCATAGCAAGTCTGTATGAAGTGGCGCTTAATGTTGCGCGTACGGTCTATCCTGAAGACTGGAAGTCGCTTGATTTAAAGCTGGTCACAACGGCCAGCTGGGTTGGCTTTGATGTGGACGGGCGCGACGATATCACATGGATGGATAGCGTCAAATACCGTATCCTTATGGCCCACCGCCAATGTGAGGTTTATCTGTCGCGCTGGCAGAGTGAAGGTAAAGTTCATGATTTGCTACAACAGCTTAAAGATATGTTTGCCAGTGACCTCAACCATATCCCCGATGATGCTCATGATGTGCCAGCAGTACGGAAACTTGCCCGCCACATGGCTAATAGCAGGGCTGATATACCTTCCCAGATTTTGGATGAGTTAGATCAACTGATCACCAATGCCAAAGATGATGATGTTAGTGAACTGATTATCTTTCGGGCTATTTTTGCTAATTTCCGTTCCGGCTTCTCTCATGTGCATTTTCGCCTGAATGCGGTGCAGCTGCATAATGCGATCCGGCCAATGGTTGCGATGGAAAAAGACCCCGATGATGCCACAAGTCGTCGGCGTTATATGACAGCGGCCAGCAAATTACTCGATCATATATCGTCCGAAACCATCGGTTATGAGACGATTCTGCATGAGCAGACCACAGCCAAAAGGTTGTTTATGATCGTGGCTCAGTTCCTTAAATATATTGACCCAAACACCCCCATACGGTTCCTGATAGCGGAATCTGATACGCCGTTTACGGTGCTGGCGGCATTATGCTATGCCAAGTTGTTCGGGGTGGAGGATAATGTTGATATCTCGCCCCTGTTCGAGACCGATCAGGCCTTGGTGCGCGGCGCAGAGGTAATTGAGGAATTGCTGGAAAATCCCCATTATTTTGCCTATGTCAAAAAACGGGGGCGGTTATGCATACAGGCGGGATATTCCGATGCGGGCCGCTATCTGGGACAGGTTGCGGCGGGTCTCGCCATTGAACGTCTGCGGATAAAGGTTGCCAAACTATGGCGCAAATTTGATCTGAGTGATGTGGAACTGGTGATTTTTGACACGGGCGGGGAAAGTGTCGGGCGCGGGGCGCATCCGGATGGCTTTGGTGGTCGGCTTGATTATATGCATACGCCGGAAGCCCGCCGCTTGGTGAAAAAACATAATATAGCCTATAAACAGGAGTTCAGCTTGCAGGGCGGAGACGGTTATCTGTGGCTGCATACGCCAGACCTTGCCTTTGCTACCCTAAGTCGGGTTATGGAAAACCTATTGTCGCCGGTGGACGAGACACCGGACCCATTTTATAAGAATATTGATTGGTCACTGGATTTTTTCATCACCGTCAAGACCTATAACAGCGCGGTTGCTGAGGGCTCGGACTTTATGAAGTTGATCTCCATTCTGGGTACGGATATTTCTTACCCGTCCGGTTCTCGCATGACACTTCGTCAGGACGAAGGCGTGGTGAGCCGTCCATTGGAAAAACTATCCCAAATCAGGGCTATTCCCAATAATATGCTCCTGCATCAACTGGGCTATTTTGCCAATAGTTTAGGTGGCGTAGGGACGGCCATAGCGCAAGATGGTTATGGTTTCTGGAAAATGTATGATAGCTCGACCCGCCTGCGCCATATTATGAAATTGGTCATTGCGGCGGTTGATGTGACAGAAGAAGATTTTCTTGGAGCTTATACGTCATTATTCCGGCCCCGCTACTGGATGCATTCGGCCAGCTATGAGGACGAAAGCCACGACCACGACCGCATGCTAAGACTTGCCAAGATGTTGAAAAAACATGGCGTATTTGAGGGATTAAACCGTGTTGAGTTTACCCTGCGGCAGGACTTAATGTATCTCAAAGACAGTATGAAAACGCGAGAAGTTGAAGCCGCGCCTTATAGCCTCAGCGCAGAAGAACGCAGCAATTATATCCTGCTTCATGTGGTGCGCATGGCTCTGATTCAGCGGATTTTCCTGCTGATTACACGAATTCCACGGTTCCGTGATCATAAAGGGCTGAGTGTTGATGACCTTATTCTGCGGATTTTGCGGTTTCAAATTTCGCCAACACTGTTGTTACTGCGTGAAATTTTTCCACTGGAAGGTGATTATGAAATTGACCTGGATAATCCGGAAGCGATAAGTTTCTCCAGCGATGATACCCACGGTTATAAGTATGAAAATAAGCAGATATTTGATGAGATCGAAATAATCTATAATCAGATAAGAAAAATTTCACAGGCAGTTTCGGCGCATATCGGGGCTATTGGATAAAAGGGGACAATATTATGTCAGAGAAAAAAGCGATTACCTGTTTTAAAGCCTATGATATCAGGGGCCAGCTTGGCACGGAATTAGATGCTGATATTGCTTACCGGATAGGCCGGGCATTTGGTGAATTCCTAAAACCCAAAACTATCGTAGTAGGCGGGGATATCCGCCTCACCTCGGAAGAACTGAAAGTGGCGGTAAGCAATGGTTTGCTGGATTCCGGTGTTGATGTGATTGACATTGGCATGACGGGCACGGAAGAGATATATTTTGCCACAAAATACCTTGGTGTTGATGGTGGGATAGAGGTTACGGCCAGTCATAACCCTATGGATTACAATGGCATGAAGCTGGTCAGGCAAGAGGCCAGACCAATCAGCGGAGATACCGGTCTTTTTGACATACAACGCCTTGCCGAGAATAATGATTTCTCTGAGGTTGCCGAGCGCGGCAGGTTGACAAAAAAATCAACGCTTGAGGCCTATGTAGATCATTTGATGACCTATATTGATCCGTCAAATATCAAACCCCTGAAGCTTGTGGTGAATTCGGGTAATGGGGCAGCAGGTCATGTGGTTGACGCCCTTGAAGGTGCTTTTGCAAAGGCCAATGTACCTATAGAGTTTATCAAAATTCATCATGAGGCCGATGGTAATTTCCCCAACGGTATTCCTAACCCTCTTTTGATGGAGAACCGTGCCGATACATCAGATGCGGTCTTGGCCCACGGGGCTGATATGGGTATCGCATGGGACGGGGATTTTGACCGATGTTTCCTGTTTGATGAAAATGGTGAATTCATTGAAGGGTATTATATTGTTGGGCTGCTAGCGGAAGCTTTCCTCCAAAAAACGCCCGGAGCAAGCATTATCCATGATCCCAGACTGACATGGAATACAGTTGATCTGGTTGAGGCATCCGGTGGTAAAGCTATCATGTCAAAAACTGGTCATGCCTTCATTAAAGAACGGATGCGGGCGGAAGATGCTGTTTACGGCGGGGAAATGAGCGCCCACCATTATTTCCGGGATTTTGCTTATTGTGATAGTGGCATGATCCC
>DAOWHQ010000061.1:0-9072 GCA_030641355.1 Alphaproteobacteria bacterium | reverse complement strand
TTTTCAGATGTTTCTGCGGAATAATCATATCCGTATCAATATTTGGCATGGGCAGGGGAGCCGCCACCGCGCTCAATTTCGTGAATTTATCCATGATCAAAGCTCCCTTATATCGGTTAAGTGACCGGTCAGGGCCGCCGCCGCCGCCATAGCGGGTGACATCAGATGGGTGCGGCCCTTTGGCCCCTGCCGACCTTCAAAATTGCGATTTGAGGTTGAAGCACAGCGTTCATGCGGCCCAAGCTTGTCAGCATTCATGGCCAGACACATGGAGCATCCCGGCTCGCGCCAGTCAAAACCGGCTGCGATCAATATCTGATCCAGACCTTCTTCTTCGGCCTGTAGTTTAACCAGTCCTGATCCGGGAACCGCCCATGCGACCACATCAGTGTTGATTTTTTTACCCTTAACCACCTCGGCCACGGCGCGAAAATCCTCGATTCGGCCATTGGTGCAGGAGCCGATGAACACCCGCTCGATTTTCACATCCTGTAATTTCGTTCCCGCCACAAGGCCCATATAATCCAAGGCCCGCTGCATGGCGATTTTGCGTTCCGCGTCCTGCACATCATCAGGATTCGGCACAACACCCGTGATCGGCAATGTATTTTCCGGGCTGGTACCCCAAGTAACCTGCGGAGCAATATCCCCGGCCTTCAGGAAAATCTGCCTGTCGTAAGTGGCACCCTCATCACTAGGCAGGGTTTTCCAATAGGCAACCGCCTGCTCAAAGGCCGCGCCTTTTGGTGATAGCGGGCGGCCCATGACATAATCATATGTCACCTGATCAGGGGCAACGAGGCCAGATCTTGCGCCAGCTTCGATGGACATATTACATAAAGTCATGCGCCCTTCCATAGAAAGGTCGCGGATGGCAGAGCCGGTAAATTCGATAACATAACCCGTGCCGCCAGCAGTACCAATCTCACCAATGATGGCGAGGGCAATATCTTTGGCGGTGATGCCCGCACCAACCACACCGTCCACATCAATGCGCATATTCTTCTGACGCTTAAGCACCAAGGTCTGGGTTGCCATAACATGCTCGACCTCGGAAGTGCCGATACCAAAGGCCAGCGCACCAAAGGCGCCGTGGGTTGAGGTATGGCTATCACCACAGACTATAGTCATACCGGGCTGGGTGAAACCCTGCTCCGGTCCGACGATATGAACGATACCCTGTCGCGCGTCGAGCATGGGGATATAATCCACGCCAAATTCCGCGCAGTTTTCCGCCAAGGTATCAAGCTGAATCTGGCTGTCCTCGGCATTAATTGCTGTGGCACGGTCGGCACTTGTCGGTACATTATGATCCGGCACGGCCAGCATGGCTTCGGGGTGTGCCAGTGCGCGTCCCGCCTCGCGCAAGCCTTCAAAGGCCTGGGGGCTGGTAACTTCATGAATGATCTGACGATCAATATAGATCAGGCAGTTGCCGTCACCCTGCTGTTCCACAATGTGACTTTGCCATAATTTGTCGTATAAAGTTCTTTTAGGAATCTTGGGCATAATATATCCATATAAAAAAAGGGGCTCGTTTTGAATGGAGCCCCTTGATTTTTTTGGGCTCTAATGTTTAAGCCCGGATTTTCTTAAAACTTTAAGTCAATCAAGCTTCCTTTGAGGTCGTAATGGCCTCTGTCTTTTTAGGAGCTGACTTTTTCATCCAGTCTTTTCTTTCCGCAATACGGGCTTTCTTGCCGCGTAGAGGACGAAGATAGTATAGTTTCGCACGCCGTACTTTACCATGACGGATAACTTCAATGCTATCTACATTTGGTGAATATAGCGGGAAGATACGTTCAACCCCTTCACCGTATGAGATTTTACGGACTGTGAAGGATGAATTCAACGCCCGGTTGGAGCGTGCAATACAAACCCCTTCATAGGCCTGAATACGCTCGCGCGTGCCTTCGATAACTTTCACGTTAACCCGCAAAGTATCACCAGCCGCAAACTCAGGTATTTCCTTACCGTCTGTGAGCTTGGCAATCTGCTCTTTTTCAAATTTTTCTACAATATTCATAATAGTCTCTCTTTTCGCTGACCCGCTTATATAGCAAGGGTCTTTAAATTCCAACATCTTTATTTCGCATCATTTACATCCTCATTTCTGGGGATGAATATACTTTTTCCAAAGGTCCGGTCGCCGTGTCTCTGTCAGTTTTTCTGACTGGGCCGTACGCCATTCCTTTATCTTGCCATGGTGCCCAGATTGCAGCACGTCCGGTATCTCTTTTCCTTCCCAAACTTTGGGTCGGGTATAATGGGGATACTCAAGTAGCCCCGTCTCAAAACTCTCTTCGGTCAAGGTGTCCGCATCACCGATCACCCCGGGAATTGTCCTAACCACCGCATCCATCAATGCCATAGCCGCCACTTCCCCGCCGGACAACACAAAATCACCGAGGCTGACCTCTTGTATATTCCGCGCTTCCAACACCCGCTCATCAACGCCCTCAAACCGGCCGCAAATAAGCGTTATGCCTTCCTTTGAGGCAAATTCCCGAATCATATCCCGATCCAGTTTTTTACCCCTTGGTGATAAATAGACCAAAGGCCTGTTATCACAACTTACGTCATCTATAGCCGCCGCCAGAACATCGGCCCGCATCACCATGCCCGGACCACCGCCTGACGGCGTGTCGTCCACATTGCGATGCTTGCCCAAAGCATAGTCCCTGATCTGGGTCACATTCATGGCCCATAATCCCTTGTCCAATGCCTTGCCCGCAAGCGATACACCGAGCGGCCCCGGAAACATTTCCGGGTAAAGGGTCAAGACCTGCGCTGTCCAGACAGGCTCAGTCATCGTCTTCCTGATCATCGCCGTAAGCTATACGATCAATCACCAGAAACCCGTCTTCAATATTCACTTCCGGGACAATAGCGCCCCGAAAAGGATACATTTTTGTACCGGATGCAGGGCTGTTCTGGACATCATCCAGCTTCACCTCAATCAAATCCCCGGCACCAAAATTATATATGGCCTCCACCACGCCAAACGGATTGCCGTCTGTGTCTCTGGTAATCAGCCCTTCCATATCTTCGTAGTAATAACTGCCATCTTCTTCAATTTTCGGCAGATGTTCCCGCGAGACATACAGCTTAACACCTTTGAGGCTCTCTGCCTGATCCCGGTCATTAACCCCCGATATCTGACAGGCGTAGCCAACCTTGATCTTATGCATCAGCTTAACGTCGCACTGTTCGCCCGTGCTTTGCTGATTGAGGAAGATGGTAACAGATCCTCTTTTCAGAACCGCTTCCAGATCATTAGTGAAAACCTTAAGTCGCACCGCGCCCTTGACCCCGACAGCACCGACAATCACCCCGATTGAAATCCACTCGGGACCAATCTCAGGCTCTTCACGCCGTGAATGTACGTATTGAGGTCGAGACATCGGCTATCTTCCTTAGGCCTCAGCAGGCGCTTCTTCAACAGGAGCAGGTGCAGGTGCCGCAGCAGCTTCAGCGGCGGCTTCAGCAGCAGCTTCGGCTTTAGCTTTTTTCTCTTCAATACGTTCCAGAGCCTTGGCACCAGCCTTGGCTTTGTTGGGGTTATTACGGGCTTCGCGTTTCAGCAAGCCAGCCGCATCCAGAAAACGTGCAACACGATCAGTAGGCTGTGCGCCCTGATCCAGCCAGTATTTAATCCGGTCTTCAACAAGATGAACACGGTCTTCGTGATCTTTTGGCAGAAGCGGGTTATGAGTTCCCACTTTTTCGATATAACGGCCATCGCGCGGTGAACGCACATCGGCAACAACAATACGGTAATAAGGGCGTTTCTTTGCGCCCCCACGAGCCAGTCTAATTTTTACAGCCATTCCGGCTAATCCTTTCTTCGGTTTTAAAAATACATTTTAATATTATTTCCGGTGTTGTTACCAACACCATGAAACGGGCTCAAGGCTGCTCTATGAGCGAACCCGTCTTTTACTTAATCAGTCTCAGATCATAATGATCTTCAAAATCTCTCTTTTACTTCGGAAGCAATCCTTCCATTCCGGGTGGGATCTGACCTGGCAGGGGCATACCCCTGCCGCCCATCTTGCCCATCTTCTTCATCATGCCCGCCATCTGTTTCTGCATCTTGATCAGCTTGTTCACTTCCTGAACCGTTGATCCTGATCCGGCGGCAATTCTTTTCTTGCGCGAGGCGTTCAATAGTTTTGGCCGCTCTCTTTCCTTTGGTGTCATACTGTTGATGATCGCTTCCTGCCGTTTCAGCAGATTGTCGTCCACTTTGGCACTGGCTATCTGTTTCTGCATCTTGCCGATACCCGGCAACATACCCAGAATGCTTGACATACCGCCGAGCTTTTTCATCTGACGAAGCTGGGAGCGCAGATCGTCAAAATCGAACTGGCCCTTCTTCATCTTTCTTATCATTTTTTCGGCGTCTTCAGCCTCAATGGTCTCCGCAGCCTTCTCCACAAGGGAAACCACATCGCCCATGCCCAGAATCCGTGATGCCACCCGTTCGGGATGAAACTCTTCCAGATCCTCAATCTTTTCACCAGTACCAACCAACTTGATCGGCTGTCCGGTAACCGCCCGCATACTTAAGGCCGCACCACCACGACCATCGCCGTCCATACGGGTCAGAACCACGCCCGTGATGCCAATCTGATCGCTAAACTGCTGCGCCACATTGACCGCATCCTGTCCGGTCAGGCTATCTACAACCAATAAAGTCTCATGTGGGGTCGTGGCATTGCGCACACCAATGACCTCTGCCATCAGCGTCTGGTCAATATGCAAACGGCCTGCCGTATCCAGAATGACAACATCCATGCCCTGTAGCTTGGCGGCGGTCATCGCACGCTTGGCTATATCAACGGGCAGTTGCCCCTCAATAATCGGCAGGGTGGGTACGTCAATCTGCTCGCCCAGAACTTTCAGTTGTTCCATAGCTGCCGGACGATAGATGTCCAGCGAGGCCATCATGACTTTTTTATTTTCTTTTTCTTTAAGCCGTTTGGCAATCTTGGCTGCAGAGGTGGTTTTACCAGATCCTTGCAAGCCCACCATGAGGATCGGAACCGGCGCCACTGCCGCGAGACTAATTCCCACTTTGTCACTGCCCAGCATTTCCACCAGCTGATCATTGACGATCTTGATGACCATCTGACCGGGGGAGACGGACTTCATTACTTCCTGTCCGATAGCGCGTGTCGTAACGCTGGCAATGAAGTCTTTGACCACGGACAGGGCCACATCGGCCTCCAGAAGCGCAATACGCACTTCCCGCATAGCTTCCTTGACGTCGCCCTCTTTCAGAGCACCGCGTCTTTTCAGCTTGTCAAATATACCGCCGAGCTTATCGCTTAAACTGTCGAACATCTAAATCTCACATAACACAAACGCACCAGTGAGCGAACCTTCGCTGACTGGTGGACATCCTTGGACGCAATACTTCTGCATATCCTTGATAACGTGCGGAAAATATGGTGATTTTATCCAAGAGTCAAGTTCTTGTTTCCAGATGCCCAAAAAAATGTCATAAGATCACAAAAGCAAGCTGTAAAAAACATACCATTAATAGTGAAATATCCAAAAAGGGAACCTTGTAATAATGTTTAACCGATCTAAAATCGCCCTGCTCGGCGCTTCTGCCCTTGCATTAACCAGCATCATGATACCTCAGGCACAAGCTGGCCTTGACGCTAATCCGTTCGAAGGTCTCTATCTTGGCTTTAATGCCAACTATTCCAAAGTCAAAGCCAATGCCACATTTGAGATACTTGATGTGGATACCAGCACATTTGGCGGTATATCATCTACCAATGAAAGTGCGGGATATGGTGGCGTTCTCTATGGCGGGATCGGTACTAACATTCTTGGCCCCATGTATATTGGTATTGAGGGCGGCATGGGCATCAACGGCGGGACGGCGGATATTTCCGATGGCGTAGCTACTTTTGGCCTGAAGGCTGGCTTCTCTTTTGATATCAATGCCCGTCTTGGCATGACCGTTTCGGACAATATCCTCATTTATGGGCTGGGCGGATATACATCCATAAAATATAAAAGCCGTGGCTTTGGCGTTGACCAGACAAAAAGCCTTGGCGGATACCGATATGGCGCGGGCTTTGAATTTATAATCATGGAAGACATCGCCGTTCGTCTTGAATATGTCAGAACCGAACATTCCAACACCGTCTGGTTTCAGGGCGGAGACAGTTTCCGATTTGACCCCAGCAGTCAGGTGATCAAAATCGGCGTGATCCTTCATATGGATTAAATAATTACCTGAAGGTCAGGCCCTATTCGTCCTGACCTTCAACACCGATCAGTTTTTCACTGTGAAGGACCACATTTTCTTTAATGCGGGCCATAAAATCTTTCTTGTTCAATCCGCGTTCAATAGCCGGATGATATTCCATCACGATCGTCCCCGGCTTGTTAAACGGGCTGCCCTTCAGCCAATGCGCCCCGGTATTGGTCGAAGCGCAGATCACCGGAATATCCACATCTTTCTGCATATAATAAGCGCCGGATTTTAATTTCTTGCGCTTGCCCACGGCGATGCGGGTACCTTCAACAAATAACAGCAGCGGTATTTTCTGCGCCACCAGTATCTGGGCAATTTCCGGGGTCTTGTCCCGGGCCTCGCCCTTGCCGCGGTTAATGGCAATAACCTCCATCTTTTCCAATACCTGCTTAAAACCAAAGACTTTGAATAATTCTATCTTGGCCAAAGCCGTCAGATTCGGCATACGTCGGTAAGTGATCAGCGCATCCAGATTGCTCATATGTTTACAACATAAAATAAAGCCCTCATCTGTGGGCAGATTTTCAATACCGCGCTCTTCCACTTTGATACCGCTGATTTTATCGAGCAGGAAAAACACCGCATCGAACCAGATTGACAGGCAACGCCGCATGGGTTTAGGCGATTTTAGAAAAGAAGCTGGCACCAAAACCAAGGCCACATATATGGGCGCGGTTGTCCAGAAAAGGATATTGAAAATCAGGGAACGTAGATGGTTCATAAGAAAGGCTACTCGGTTTTATCAGAATTTCATCATATTTTGGGGCCATGTTATTTATTTCTCGGGCTATTGTCAAAATAGCATTTATCAAAATTGATGTTGACAGTGCATATATCCGTGATATGTTATCACTGTAAACATAGAAATGATTCTGTGTGTATTTTTTGCGCGAGAATTTAATGACTGAGAATAGTGACAATATGGTTGAGAGTAATTCTGGAGTATCCTCCTTTTATGCCCGCAACAGGTTGCACATTGCCTTGGGAGGTTTTCTCATCATTGCCATAACTGGCGCAATTTTTTTAACCAGAGTTTCTGCATTGGCCGACCTGAATGATGATCAGGCGGCACTGGCGCAGGCCCTCACTGTTAATGTCACAACCATTCAGGCAGTAGGTCACTATCAGGTAAAACAGAAATATTCCGGCAGCATCGTCGCAGGCCGGGAAAGCGATCACGGTTTTGACAAGGCCGGGATTCTGGCAGAAGTATTGGTTGATGAAGGCGATCAGGTTAAAAAGGGCGACATATTGGCTCGTCTGGATATGCGCCGTTTTGATGCGCGTGAAAGTGAACTTGCCGCCGGTCTGGCACAGGCAAGGGCGCTGAATGTGGAAACACAGGCCCTGCTTGATCGGGCCGAAACCACCTTTACACGTTACAGCGTGCTTGTGGACAAAAAACATATATCCGAGCAGAAATTTGATCAGGTGAAATTTGATCTTCTCGCCCTGAAAGCCCGAAAGGTTGCCACCGCCGCCGCAGTGACAAGATCACAGGCGGCTTTAAAGAGTCTGGAGATTGACCGGGATCTGGCGAGCTTAACAGCCCGATTTGATGGCAGCGTGGTTCTGCGCTACCTTGATGAGGGAACAGCGCTTGGTGCTGGCACGTCCGTTTTGCGCCTGATAGAAGACCGCAAACTTGAAATTCATGTGGGTCTATCGCCTTCCGCAGTGCTTTCACTGGTGCTGGGGGATGTTTATATCTTTGACCATAAGGGCGGTAAAATCACAACCCGCTTGCGCTCCATCCTCAAAAGAGTGGATCAATCCACCCGCACAGTTACCGCCATTTTTGATGTGACCGATGACAATATCAATATTCGCGCGGGCGGCCTCGCCCAACTGACCGTGAACAGAGATATTCAGCAGGACGGTTTCTGGCTGCCCAGCGTTGCACTAGCCGAAAGTCGGCGGGGGTTATGGAGCGTCTATAGCCTGAAACCCTATAAAGGTTCCGGCGTATATGGCACCCTGTCCCGGCAGGAATTACAGGTGCTTTATACGGATTCCGATCATGTTTTTGTACGCGGGACGCTACAGGACGGCGAACGGGTTATATCCGGTGGCACCCACCGTCTGGTTCCCGGCCAGCTGGTTCGAATAGCCGGGGATAACTAGCCATGTGGAGCAATCTTTTCTTCCGCAACCGCCGTCTGACGACCCTTGCCATTGGACTGATTCTTGTGGCAGGGTTTTCCGCCATATCCTCCCTGCCACGACAGGAAGATCCAAGCCTTACCCATCGTTTTGATGCGGCCAACACCCCTTTTCCCGGTGCCAGCGCCGAACGGGTTGAAGCTCTGGTCACCGAACGGATTGAAGCCGCCCTAAGTGAGATTGATGAAATCAAACGCCTGAGAAGCACATCACGCACTGGAATGTCAACGGTCAGCATCGAGTTTGAGGATTCGGTTCCAAAAGAAGATATTGAAAACCTGTGGTCACAGGTTCGCGACAAGCTGAAGGATGCGGAGCGGGATATGCCCGAGGGTGCGGGAACACCCTATTTGCTGGACCGGGAATCTGCGGTTTTTACCTTTATGGTCGGCCTGACGTGGGATATACCCACAGAGCCGCAGATTGATATATTAGGCCGTTTCGCCAAGGAATTTGAACGCATCATCTCGCCCATATCCGGCACGGAAGAAACCGACGTTTTTGGCGAGCTGGATGAAGAATATATTGTCACCATAGACCCTGATGCGCTGGCCTCTGTGGGCCTGACGGCGAAGGATGTTTCAGACGCCATCGCCCGCACGGATTCGAAAGTTCCCGCCGGGCAGTTG
>DAOWHQ010000020.1:0-2170 GCA_030641355.1 Alphaproteobacteria bacterium | reverse complement strand
TTGTTTCTGGTTTAACTATCTCAATATTCCGTAACGTTGTAACCCCAGAAGTCCGTATCCCCGTTTTTGTGCTCATCATTGCCACCATCGTGACGCTGGTTGATATGACCATGAATGCTTGGATGCATGAACTCTATAAAGTATTAGGGCTCTTCATTCCGTTAATCGTGACCAATTGCGCCATATTGGGTCGGGCAGAAGCCTTTGCATCCAAAAATTCCGTAAGTGCTTCTGCTTTTGATGGGCTTATGATGGGACTGGGCTTTACGCTGGCTCTTGTTGTTCTTGGAGCTATGCGAGAAATAATCGGAAGTGGTACCCTATTTGCCAATGCCGCTCTATTGCTAGGTGACAGTTTTTCTTTCATGGAAATGGTCATAATCCCTGACTATCGTGGCTTTCTGCTCTTTGTATTGCCGCCGGGTGGCTGTATTGCCCTTGGGTTTCTGATCGCGGCAAAACGTCTATTGGACGATCGTGTTACGGCCGACGAAGATGCGGAAGACGTCAATGCACAATTACAAAAATCAACCTGATTAATTAAAGGCCAAATATTATGATACAAGTCGGCGTTGCATATGCCACTCCCATCCAGCAGGTCTGGCACTATGTGGATTTACACATAGGAGCTACTGCTATGGAAGCAATAAAAACTTCCGGTGTTTTGAATCAATTTCCAGAAATTGATTTAGCTATTCAAAAAATAGGCGTTTTTGGCAATATCATTGAACTGGATAGCATTGTCACGGACGGAGATCGGGTGGAAATATATCGCCCCATCACCGTCGATCCAGAGCAATTAGAGCGCAAGAAATACAGAATGCGGAAAATTGACCCCGTTATTGAAAAATAGCCAACCGTAAAACAACTAGCTCCTATAATTCCTTGTCCGTGGTTAAGGCTATTGTCCTTTGCAATAGACAATAGTTTGCAACTAGTGCAATATAGTATACAGTATATCGTATGCATAGCGCAGGGTTATCATGCGCAAAATAAAATTGAGTATTATTAAACAAAAATAGCATTAAAATTCTAGGACATAACCCGTCATGAAAGCAGACGAGAAACCCAATAAGATCGTAGCCGTTATCGGTGCCGGAATTGTTGGACTATCGACTGCTATCAGGTTGCTACGTCAAGGGTACAACGTGAGGCTTATAGACCCGCAAATCCCTGAAAATGCGGCATCATATGGCAATGGCGGGGCCTTGAACCCCAGTTCTGTAATCCCAATAACAGTTCCAAGCTTAATATTCAAAGCTCCGGGAATGCTTCTAAATCCAAATAGCCCGTTATTCATACGCTGGCGTTATCTGCCAAAGCTCATTCCGTGGCTGGTACGTTATCTATCACATTGTCGGACATCAGAAGTAAACCGTATTGCGAACGCCTTATCGGTACTTACTTCGGATAGTTATCAAGAACATAAAGACCTTGCCCAAGGCACAAAGGCCGAAAAATTTGTCAAACCCAATGACTATATAATTCTTTATAATGACCGTGCCGCATTCGAAGCTGATGCCTTCGGTTGGGAAATCCGAAAGAGACTAGGTATAAAGTGGGATGTGTTGGAGGGGGAGGCTTACGATAATTTTGAGCCATCACTGGCAGGACGCGGTTTTGTCGCCGTTCGTTTGCCGAACCACGGACATATTACTGATCCTGGCCTTTATATTCAATCACTAACCGAGCATTTTCAATCTATGGGTGGTGAACTTATAAAGGCAAGCGCGCAGGGTTTCGTGATTGAAAATAATCAAGTTAAAGCTGTCGAGACAACGGCAGGACAATATGACTGCACATCACTCGTTGTTACGGCGGGGATATGGTCTGGATCACTTGCAGCCAAGCTCGGCCTGAATGTCCCGCTTGAAAGTGAAGGCGGCTATCATATTGATCTAATAGCCCCCTCGTTCACACCCAAAGTTCCAACATTATTTGCCGCAGGAAAATTCATAGCCAACCCCATGAATGGCAGACTGCGCTGTGCAGGCTTTGTGGAGTTTGGCGGATTGGAGACACCAGAAAATGAGGCCGCCACCGATTTATTGCTTAAATATATGAAAGAATTTTTCCCTACACTTCATTGGAAAGAAATGCGGACATGGAAGGGCCACAGGCCGTCTACGCCTGATTCCCTCCCCGTCATTGGAAAATCAAATCGCTTGAA
>DAOWHQ010000045.1:0-5390 GCA_030641355.1 Alphaproteobacteria bacterium | reverse complement strand
GAATTATTCAGACCTTTTAGATCAACTAAAGAAAATGGTTATGGTATAGGGGCTTATGAAAGCAGAGAAATGATTAAAAGGCTAGGTGGCAAGTTAGACGTGAAAAGTAAAAAAGGCGAAGGAACAACCATGAAGGTTTATATGCGTTTGGCCAAAAGTCATTTTGTAAGTTAAGGTGAGCGAAATATGTCAGATGATAAAAGAAATTTACTGGTTGTAGAGGATGACCCCGGTCTCCAAAGGCAATATAAGTGGAATTTCGAAAAATATAATACGACCATAGTGGGTGAGCAAGAGACGGCCCTTGAGGCAATGCAAGCCGATAACCCTCCTGTCGTAACCTTAGACCTTGGTCTGCCACCTGATCCTGATGGTACTTCCGAGGGTTTTGCTACGTTAGAAAGAATTCTGGAAATAGCCCCCAACACAAAGATTATTGTTGCAAGCGGCCATGACGTCCATGAAAGCGCCCTGAAGGCAATTTCCATGGGCGCCTATGATTTTTACCAGAAACCAGTTGATACTGATCAACTGGGCTTAATTGTAGACAGAGCGTTCCGCCTGTATGATCTGGAAAAAGAAAATAAGAGATTATCTAAAGCTAATCAGGCTTCTCGTATTCAGGGATTGATTACGGGCTGCTCAAATATGTATAAAGTCTGTGATATGGTGGAACGTGTCGCCCCGACAAACGTGTCGGTGCTATTGCTCGGTGGCAGCGGTACGGGCAAGGAGCTTCTGGCGAGAGCTGTTCATGACCTCAGCGATAGAAGAGATAATAAATTTGTTGCTATTAACTGTGCTGCAATTCCGGAAAATCTTCTCGAGAGTGAATTGTTTGGCTATGAAAAAGGCGCTTTTACGGGGGCAATTAAAAGCACCCGTGGTAAAATTGAACTGGCCGAAGGGGGAACGTTGTTTCTAGATGAAATTGGTGATCTTCAGCTGTCATTACAGGCCAAAATTCTCCGATTTTTGCAAGAACGTATCATTGAACCAGTAGGCGGCCGAAAGGAAATCCCTGTTAATGTACGTGTTATATGTGCCACTCATCAGGATATTAAAAGCGATATTGCGGAAGGTGTATTCCGGGAAGATCTTTATTACCGTCTGAGTGAGATTACCATTAATATCCCTCCACTTGCTGAGCGAGAAGGGGATGCCGTTCTTCTGGCAAAGGTGTTTTTAATTAAATTTAACGGTGAAATGAAGAAACAGGTGAACGGCTTCACGAAAAATGCCCTGACCTCAATAGCCTCATATGGCTGGCCAGGAAATGTGCGTGAATTGGAGAACAGGGTAAAAAGAGCTGTAATTATGTGTGATGGAAAAAATATCACATCCGAAGATATGGAGTTGAACCTCGATGGTGAAGAACAAAAAGTATTTAACTTAAAGATGGTGAGAGAAAATGCCGATATAATAGCCATTAATAATGCCATAAAACAGGCTGAAGGAAATATCAGCAAAGCCGCTAAAATACTAGATGTCAGCCGACCAACAATTTATACATTGATTAAGCAATATAACATTATTGTATAAAAATAATTATAGAAACTTAGCCAAAACATTCCGGTAATTGCGGCTGATCTGAAGCTCCGCACCGCTTTCCAGCGTTATTTGATATTTCCCCCCGCTTGTTGGCTGAAGCTCTTTGACTTTGGAAATATTGATGATAGTTGACCTGTGAACGCGTTGGAATAATTCGGGATCTAGTCTCTTTTCCATATTCTTCATAGTCTCCCTTAGGATATGGGTTTTCCCCTCAGTATGCAGGCACATATAATCGCCGGCGGCATCGATCCATTCAACGGTTGATATATTCACCCGCGTTATCTGGCCCCGGTCTTTTATATGCAGGTAGGCTTCATAATTATTTTCCAGCGAAATATCATGCGAATTTATTATTTCTGATAATTCAAGGGTCGGCGGATTGTCCATTGACCTGATTAAATTAATGAGTTTTGCATTCTGCTCGATAGAGATACGTTCCTGCACCAAGCTGCGAACCTTGATTATGGCCTCTTTCAGGCGATCTTCCTCAATAGGTTTTAGTAAATAATCCTGAGCATGGGTTTCAAAAGCCTTAATGGCATATTGATCAAATGCAGTCGCAAAAATAATCAGCGGCATTTCTTCTTTAGCAAGTGCCTTAACCACTGAAAAACCATCAAAACCGGGCATTTGAATATCCAGGAACACAAGGGCAGGGCGTTCGGCCCGTATTTTCTTGATGGCTTCACGACCGTTGGCGCAGGTACCTATGATCTCAATATCTTCATATTCCTCTAGCCGAAGCTCTAACCCACGCAAGGCAAGTGCTTCATCATCAACCAATAGTGTTCTGATTTTTTTTCCTGTCATTGAGCAACCTCCGAATATAGCTCATCGCTATTTTCATTTGTTTTATATTCACAAGGCAAGGTGATAATAATAGTTACGCCTTTTCCATCCCGGCTGATAATACTGAAACTACTTTTACCCGGATATAATTTTGCCAGTCTTTCTTTAGTATTTGCAATCCCGACACCGCTAGATTCCTGACCCAATTGCTTAGGTTTATCTTTGCTTAAACCGGGGCCGTCATCTGATAGCGTAATATTAAGATTTTTATCCTTGATAATCGCCTTAATCTTGACTGTACCGCCATCTATTTTGGGATTAATAGCGTATTTAATAGAGTTTTCCACTATTGGCTGTAGCAGCAGGCTGGGTATCAAAGCTGATTTAGCTTCATCTGAAATGTCTATATCAATTTTCAGACGTTCCTGAAACCTTACTCTTTCAATATCAAGGTATAGCGATAGAGCATAAACTTCTTCTTCAACTGTCGTTTTCTGCATGGGCTGACTGACCAGACTGAACCTTAAAAAAGCACTCAATTTTGTTAACATACTATTGGCTTCTTTGGATTGTTTATCCAGTACCAATGTTGAAATAGCATTGAGGGTATTAAACAGGAAATGGGGGTTCAATTGATAACGCAACATCTTTAGCTGGGCCTGATGGGCTTGAGCAGAGGCGGCAAGATACATTTCTTTCTGCTGTTGCAGTTCAAAATGATTGTTGATGATAAAATACAACCCCGTCCATGCCATTAAAACAAAAGTGTCATAGAGTGTGCGATATAAGAACCCAAGCCCCTGCATTGTCCAGTCCGGATCATACAGCTGGTTCATTGACCAGACTTCAACAAATGAAAACAGCATGGAGCTTATGCCAATGCACAGGATAGTTGAGATTAATAATGCAATGGAAGACATATTGGATTGGCGAAAAAACTGGTAAATATGGCGCAGGCCGATTGTAATCCAGAATCCGCCAATAACTCCCATCATGACCGCATAAATAAATTCTGGCTTTTCCCCAAGCGCATAGGCATTAAGGGTTCGGGCTGCGCAATATGCGATCCAGCCGGAAATTTGCAGAGCCCAGAATAATTTTTCCTTATGCTCAATCAGGTTTTTTAGTTTTTTATCCAATTGATACCTAACTTGCAGGACGCAATGTTTCTCCGTCCCATATTATAACATTAACATCATTGGCGCAGGGTAATCCGGCATGATTATTTGCCCGTTCAGGAAATCCATTCTGCGCTATCCCGTAAATATAGCTTTGTCCGGTGTGTATAATCAAGATATCTCTTCGTACAGCAAGGATTCTTTATTGTAGCCGACGACTGACGATCATGCATAAAATTTCAGACCTGGCCAGCAGGCAGGGCATCCATAATCAGGCGTGTGGTCCTGAAGGATGCCCATGCCAACGCCGTCCCTACGGAGGATTGGATTTGTTTGGGGATATTCTTTAAAGCAGTCCGCTTTTCTGCGTTTTTCGCGATCCTGCGCAGGGGGGCTGGGCAGGAATATTTTGTCATCATTTGCAGCCATAGTAGCTATGCACTTCAGGCTTATTAAAGGCCAGTTCATTTCACATCCTGTTACAATATATCTTCCACATTAAGGTAGCAGGCTATATATAAATAAATAGTCGTTTGCGATGAAACGGCGTATGAATGGGACGAAGCACTGATTTGCTAGTGATGAACAGAGCAGCCTAGCGCCATAACAGCAAAATACTTTAGGATAAGAATAATATAAATTATGCGTATAATTTATATTATGGAACATTTTATATTAGATCTAAGCTACTATTTCCTTATTTATGTATTTATTTATTTCGTCCATGACTAATTCTGCTTGTGATATAAATCTATCATGTAAAGGTTCAATTCCCAGCAGGTTATCGCGTTTGCCGTAATTCTCAAGTTCGATAATCATCTCGTTCAGCACAGTAGCGCCTATCTGTAGACTGGATGCTTTAAAATAATGCGCTTCACGTTTAAGCGCTACGGTATCATTAGTCCTGATTGCATAGGTGATTGCCGGGATTGTATTCGAAGACATCACAAGGAATATTTTTAATATCTTGAGATGCTGACCACCAGTGATTTCTTTCAGGCTTTTTAAAATTTCATAATCAATAACCACATTCTCAACTTGATCAGTTTCTATTATGGTACTCTCCTTTTGGGCTTGACCGTCATTCAACCATCTGCCGAGCATTTTATGAAGGGTATTCTGTGCGATAGGTTTTGATAAATAATCATCCATACCCGCCTCAATGCATTCTTCCCTGTCCCCATCCATAGCATTGGCCGTAAAGGCAATAATCGGTGTTCTGGTCACATTACTTGCCCGTTCAATATCACGGATTTTCATAGAGGCTTCCAGGCCACCCATTTCCGGCATCTGGCAATCCATGAATATGAGATCAAACTTCCGTAAATTGAACATATTAATTGCTTCTATACCATTCCCAGCCGGTGTTACAATACAACCATATCCTTCGAGAATGGTGGTTGCTATCATTTTATTAACCGGGTTATCTTCGGCAAGAAGTATATGTTTATGGTTAAAGTTTACTTTTTTCTGCTCCACCAAATCACTTTTTGTGATGTTATGCCGTGTGATCAGAGGGAGTGGTCTCTTAGCATTGCGCGCGCCAAGGAGTAGTGAAATAATATTAACAATTTCCCTTGGAAACAACGGCTTAAGCAAATAACCGGCAAAGCCGCTGTTTTTCATTTTTTTACCATCTCCATTCACAGGTGCTGATGTTACAAGTACCATTAGCGTTTCTGATATATCTTCTTCCGATTTAATCAATTCTGCCAACATTTCCCCATTAAGTTCCGGCATACAATAGTCAGTGACCATCAGGTCATAAGGCTCACCCTTCTCCACCGCATCTTTCAGTTTTTCTATTGCCTCTGCCCCTGATGATACACAGGTAACAATGCTGCCAAGGGGCTTTAATTGATCATAAATAATTTTATTTGCCAGACCACTGTCGTCTACGGAAAGTATTTTGCTATTGGCTATAAGGTT
>DAOWHQ010000166.1:0-2811 GCA_030641355.1 Alphaproteobacteria bacterium | reverse complement strand
GAGCAGAAATGGTGGAAGGGGCCGGATACCTGCACCTCCAGCGGCATTGACCAGAATGCAGATATGGAATCGCTGTTTGACAATATGATGGAAGCAAATCTGGTTCTGTGCGATGAAATACCGTGGGAAATGTTCGGCATATCCATGGCCGGATATAACTTTCTAATTTCCTTGGCGGTCGGCACATTTGTCGCCTTTGCCATGGTAAGTAATTTCAGGAAGAAACATGACTGATCAGAAACCGCCATATCCGGGTGCACTGAATAAGCAACAGATGATTGATCGGTTCCTGCGCGTGGATCATGCGGGTGAATATGGCGCCGTACGCATTTATCAGGGCCAATTGGCGGTCATGGGTGACAAACACCCCATGAGCGATACTATCAAGCACATGAAAGAACAAGAAGACGTCCATCTGGAACGCTTCAACGAATTAATTCGGGACCGTGGTGCGCGCCCTTCCCTGCTGACACCATTCTGGCATGTGGCCGGATTTGCCCTTGGCGCAGGAACAGCCCTGCTTGGTGAGAAAGCCGCCATGGTCTGTACCGAAGCCGTAGAAACCGTCATAGATGAGCATTATGCGGATCAGATTGAACAATTAGGCAACGATGAAACCGCCCTTGCGGAAGAGCTTGAAAAATTCCGTTTGGAAGAGGTCGAACATCGGGAAACAGCCGTGAAACACGGCGCACATGAAGCCCCCGGTTATGAACTACTATCCGGCCTGATTAAATTCGGCTGTAAAACGGTTATCAAGATTGCCGAGCGTATTTAATATCTGGCCTAATTAACATACTTCTATTGTCTGGATGAAATTTCCCATTTGACTTGACCTTAATAATTAATAATGACATGTTATAACTTAACATAACGAGGAGGGTTATATGAATAATCTATCAGATCTCATTAGAAGAATTAAAATTTGCCTTATCACCTTTATACTATTTTTAGGAACCACATCACCTCTTTTAGCACAAGTGTCCTGCCACAGGCCGAGCGGTTGGCATGTTAGCGAACAGACATTCAAATGCCCTCTAGGGGGAAAAGAATTCACGGCTTTTGCTTTTGGAACACATTCAGTAATGGGTCGGCGTCTTGATTGGAAACCTATTTCATCGGCACAATTTCCCAGACCACTCCCCGTCTGTCCAGACAATGGCTTTATTATGTATAAGACGACATTCACGCAAGAGAAAATACAAGCTGACAATGAAATTTTTAAAACACCCGCCTATCAGTCGCTGTTGAAAGAAAATAGCCCATATTTTCTTTTCAGTTATTTATTAAAACAAAGAAAACAAAAAGCCGATCACTGGTATCTCATATTGCAGGCTTCATGGGAAACCGAAGGATGTGCGCCGGAGTTAAATAAGAAATATTTGGAAATGGCTATTGAAAAACTTCTATCTTCACTAAAAAAGGACAAATCATTCTCAGAAAACTGGTGGTCTAAACAACTGCTTATTGCAAATTTATATCGCAGGACAGGCAAATTTGATCTGGCCCTTTCTTATCTTGACAGATTGCCAAACGATAAACTCCCCGCTGGCGAATATCTTGGTAAATTAAAGGAAAAAATTTCACAGTTTGCCCAGAAAAGTGACATGTCTCCACAAAGCAGTCGAGACTGAAATAACAATTACATTTCCAGCTCTGTATCCCAATATAAAAAATCCCGCCAACTGTCATGTAGATAGTTTGGCGGGTAGGATCGTCCGATATTCTGCATGGCATAAACTGTGGGCCTATGGGGCTTTGAACGCAAATGCATTCCGGCCTCTTTTGGCGTTCTCCCGCCCTTTTTACGGTTGCATGGCGGACAAGACGACGTGATGTTATCCCATGTTGTCCTGCCGCCTTTTCGCCGCGGGGTCACATGATCAAATGTCAATTCACGCCCGTTACCGGCGTTGAAACCACAATATTGACAAGTAAACCGATCACGCAGAAAAAGATTAAATCTTGTAAAACTGGGGAATGCACCGGGGGTAATATATTCTTTTAGGGATATGACACTGGGCAACCTGATTTGTGATGAGGTGGAGTGAACCACCTTATCATATTCTTCAATGACGATCACACGGCCAAGGTAAACCGCCTTGATCACATCCTGCCAGCACCATAGCGACAGGGGAAAATAGCTCAACGGTCTAAAATCCGCATTCAGCACCAGCGCGGGACAGAAATCCAACGAAACATGGCGAACATCATGAGCATGAGACAGGGGCAGTATAAATCTCCTCTAATATTTCTCATGGAAAATAGTATAACATCATTATGGTTAATACTGAATTATTTCTTGCGGATTTTTCTCTCCACCGTAAAGTGGGAATTATGAGAAATGCTCAACAAATTATTACACGCTTTGCCCCAAGCCCCACGGGGCATTTGCATCTGGGTCATGCCTATTCTGCCAAACTCGCCCATGACTTTGCCCATAAACATGGTGGGCGATTTTTGCTCAGGATCGAGGATATTGACCAATCCCGCTGCAAACCGGAATATGAGGATGCCATATACGAAGATATGGCATGGATTGGCCTGAAATGGGAAACGCCCGTACGGCGGCAGTCAGACCATATGAGTGATTATACGGAGGCTTTGCATATATTAGATCAGAAGGGCGTTCTGTTCCCCTGCTTCTGTACCCGTAAGGACATCCGGCGCGAGATAGAAGAATCGGGCCGCGCCGCCCATAGCTCGGAAGGCCCATTGTACCCCGGAACCTGCCGCAAGCTCACGGCAGAGGAAAGACAATCCCGCCTTGATGACGGCACGCCCTATGCCCTGCGGCTTGATATGGCAAAG
>DAOWHQ010000112.1:0-4458 GCA_030641355.1 Alphaproteobacteria bacterium | reverse complement strand
TTCTGCGCCTGGACTACCCACAATACACCATCGAGATGTGGATAAGGGTGGATACCATGTTCGATGATTTGCCGGATATGGGAAAGCTGACGGGCCTTTATGTCCAGCACCCTGTCCGGCGAATAGCCCCGCAGTGTTGCGCTGAGAAAATTAAGCAGAGCTTCACGGACCGCCGGATAGTCCTGTTCGCCAATGCAGGATGCCTCATTATAGGTGGAGGCCAGAAAATCCCGGATTACAGCGCCCATGCCTGAAACACCAGAGATTGTCTGCGCGGCCTCTATATGGCCGTAGGGCAGACAGGATTCCAGTGTTTCCCGTGGGATATGCAGTGATATCTGTTTCATAAAGCCATCATAGCTAAATTCTGAAGGATGGCCGGAATCGATTAAAGCCATGTCACCCGGCTCCAGAAAGGCTTCGTTATTTCGCTGTGACAATACGGCGCGGCCCTTCGTCTGCATGATCAGGAAACAATATTTGTCATCGCCCTGTGCTATCTGTTTGCGGGAACGGATAATTTTTTCCGCATTCACCGAAATTCCCGCCACATCAAAACCACCAATATTACGTAGTTCTATCTTGCCCTTGAATTTGGACCAGTCGCTGGAAATAGTCTCAAAACCGCCGCAGACATTCATCAGCGACTGTGACCAGTGATCGGCACGATCATCTGGGGCTACCATTTCAATAGGATAACTTGTTTCCATAGGCTCCCTACATATTCCAACGGTCTTTTATCAAGACTCAATCTTCGTATTTTCAGGAATGTTAGCAAATGTAGCTCACATCGTCAATTAGAGCTCGATTCACCTCACCCTCTGGCTAGAAGCATGGCTTCGGAAAGTGTTTCCTGATCGCCAATATGATTTGCCATAATCAGAATCAGCTTGGCATTCATCAATTGCACATCGTCCTCACTCATGTCGCGCTGCATATCAATTAGTTCCTGATAAAAATCATCGGGGCGGGCAATATTTGCTTTCAAATTCAGTGCCATGATATTCTCCTATGCTTGACCAGTTGTGCGCGCAATGGCAGCAATAATTTTTGTCTTATCAAATGTCCGCCAGCGAGCGGCAACATGGCTGTCGGGCCTGATCAGATAAACCGCGCCCTTATCCCCGCCATATCGGGTGGTCAGCAGACCCTGAGCATCTTCAAACTGCTCACCAACGGTGATCACCTCAGCAGAAATTTCGCCAAAACTGACCGCTGACTGTGCGGGCTTGTCGCCAAAAACCAGAACCGTAAAACCATCGCCCAGTTGGTTAAGCAACCAGCCATCTTCGCCGCCCTTAATAATAGGAGCATCGATACAATTTGTTCCCGGACTTATACCGCCCGCAAACTCATCCCCATCCGCCGTATTCAATGACGAATTAACGTAAGGGGTCGGGGTGGACAATCGGCCACTATTAACCAGAGGCCGCGCGAAATCATATTTTTTCGATAATTCCAGAACCGCATCACGGAAATAGCGGCTGGCCCGGTTTTTCGGCGTGATAAAGTCAGTAGAGCGGGTGGAATTAAGCAGATTATCATCGGCAGCAGAGGCCCGTTCCTCATCATAAGTGTCAATCAGGCTGTCGGGTGCCTTACCCTCCATAACAAGTTTCAGCTTCCAGATCAGATTATCAATATCCTGTATCCCCGTATTGGCCCCGCGTGCGCCAAAGGGTGATACCTGATGGGCGGCATCACCGGCAAAAAGGATGCGATTATAGCGGAAGTTATCAATGCGACGACAGGCGAACTGATAGATGGAAACCCATTCCAGTTCAAATTCCGTGCCGTGTCCCAGCATGGCCTTAATCAGCGGGATAACATTTTCCGGCTTTGTAGCCTCTTTCGGGTCCACATCCCAGCCCATCTGAAAATCAAGCCGCCAGACATCGTCCGATTGTTTATGGAGCAATGCCGACTGGTTCTTATGAAACAGGGGATCAAACCAGAACCAGCGTTCGGTGGGAAAATCCGCTTTCATCACCACATCGGCAATCAGGAAGCGATCCTGAAAGAACTGTCCGGTGAAGGAGGCATGAACCATATCGCGTATATTGCTGCTCGCCCCGTCACAGGCGATTACCCAGTCGCTCTCCATTGTGAATACCCCGTCCGGTGTTTCCACCTGCAGAGCAGTATAGTCATCATGCTGGGTCAGGCTGATTATTTTATGCTTCCACCGCAGGTCGATCAGGTCGCTATGCTTGAGCACCTCATCCACCAGAAATTCTTCACAGTAATATTGTTGAAGATTAGTGATGGCGGGCATTTTATGGCCTTCTTCAGGCAGCAGGTCGAACTCGTAAGCCAGATCTTCCTTAAAGAAAACCTTGCCCAATTTCCAGCTGATACCCTTTTCAACCACCCGATCTGCCACACCGAGCCGGTCCCATATTTCCAAGGGCCGCTTGGCATAACATACGGCGCGCGAGCCAATGCTTACCGTATTATTATCATCCATAACAATCACCGGAATACCGCGCATGGCACAATCCAGTGCGGCGGTCAGCCCGATCAGGCCCGCACCGATGACAACAACAGGATGTCTTTTGATGGTGCCGGTGTTTTTCTGATCTTCTGACTGGACATAGTCATATTCAGGCCATGTATATGTACTTAACATTGCATTATTTCCTAACCTTCGAGGTCCAGCCACATTTGTTTGTCCCGTTCTGCGGTCCAGATACGCGGATCACGGATGCCCTGACATTCATCATAAGCACGGGTCACATCAAAGGGCAGACAATGTTCAAAAATCACCCAGTGACCATATTTAGGCGCCAATAGCTCCATCGTTGCCTTATAGGTGCTGTTCAGATCCATGCCCTTTGCCTGACATGACTTGACCGAGCCATACATATCGCTGATAAAAGCGCGGGTTTCGGTCAGACCCTTAAGGCATTGTTCCGCCGACATAAGCGCATCCCCACGACCGGGAACCAGTTTTTCAGGCTTCATCGCCACAAGATTATCCAATGTAGCCGGCCAGTCTTCAAGATAGGCGTCGCCCGTATAGGGGGTCGCACCAAATTCAACCAGATCACCACTGAACAACACTTTGTCCTGTGGCAGCCATGCTATGGTATCGCCCTTGGTATGACCACGGCCAACCTGTTTCAGCTGCACTTCCACGGACCCTAACCAAATGGTCATTTCACCTTTGAAGGTCTGTGTCGGCCATGTGAGACCAGGCACGCTTTCAATGGCATCAAACAGGCGCGGGAAACGTTCATATTCAGATTTATAATCCTGCTCGCCGCGCTCGACGATCAAATCCCGCGTATCCATGCTTGAAATAATATGCTCCGGCTCATATCCCGATGCGCCCAAAACCCGCACAGCGTGATAATGGGTCAGCACAACATATTTAATAGGTTTATCAGTTACAGTGCGGATTTGATCAATCACCAACTGAGCCATCACGGGTGTTGCCTGAGTATCCAGAACCATGACACAATCATCGCCGATAATCACACCAGTATTAGGATCGCCTTCTGCGGTAAAGGCATAGGCATGATCAGACAATTTAGTAAAAGTGATTTTCTTTTCTTCCATATCGGCCTGTGAGGCAAATTTCTTTTCAGTCATGATTTCATATTTCCTGATTTAGATATTTTACAATTTAGATATTATTATAGATATTAAACAATATTACGTCTGTCCTCATAGATAGGGACAAATTCAAGATACAGACTAAAAAGCTCATTCTGGGAAGAAATGCCGAGCTTGCCATAGGCCCGCTTGCGATAGGTATGAATGGTTGATATGGCAACCTTCAGATCAAGGGATATGGCCTCGGATGTTAGTCCCTGCAAAATCCTGAAGCAAACCTGCTGTTCCCGGTCTGTTAAATTGGCAAAAACCTCATTTTTGACATCCAGAATATTGGCGGATGCATCGGCGGTGCGACTCAGCGGCACTTGGGTGATGATCGGGTCTGGATGGATTTCTTTTTCTTTCAGCCCCCAAAGGCGGGAATGTTTAAAAATCAGATTGGTCAGGATGGGCAATATCCGCGACAGTTCCTCAAATTCCCGGCGCTCAAACCGACCACTTTCTTCCAGACGGTAAAAACTGCAATAAATAGTATATTTGCGGGTCTGTAATAGGCTGGAGACTTTATCCACCAGACCGGTATCGGTGAAAAACCGGGCCTTATAACCCGCATCGTAATCCGCCGCCGGGGTTTGAGGCAAAAGCGTCACCCGGGTGTCATCGGGCCTTGGCAATGATTCCCCCACAGCACCAAGCTTCGGATCACGAACATGAAAGCGCTCCGTATAGGCCTTGGCGAGAGAACGGCAAATGTCGTCACTCAATTTGCTTTTAGTGAAAAGATGAGCGGTTGTACCATCATTATTATTGATAAAAACCACACAATGATCCACCCGCACCACCGCATTGACCAGATCAAACAGGCTGTATTCAAATTCAGCACGGCCCAGCGTGGCG
>DAOWHQ010000049.1:0-26340 GCA_030641355.1 Alphaproteobacteria bacterium | reverse complement strand
TCGGGACGGGCTGATACAGGCGGCAGATATCAAGTTTAACTTTCAAAACCGCACAGGGGATCTGGTATCTCTGCCGGAGGATATTGAGCCTATTCTGGAGAAGCTCGGTTCCCATCAGGAAGTCATAGACCTGTTGCGGCGGGCACTAGCGGAAGAATTGCCGGTTATCATTCGGGATGGGAATTTCATTGCCAAGGGCTATCATGCCGCCCTTGATGAGTTTCGTATGTTGTCCAGTGAGAGCAAACGCCTGATCATGGCTCTGGAAACAAAATACAGGGAAATGTCGGATATAAATGGTCTGAAAATTAAATATAACAATGTATTGGGCTATTTTATTGAAGTAACGGCACTCCATGCAGATAAGCTGATGACACCGCCGTTGAACGAAGAATTCATCCACCGCCAGACCTTGGCCAATGTGGTCAGGTTTAACAGCACGGAACTAGCACATCTTGCCGGAAAGATTGGGCAGGCGGCAGACCGCGCCTTGGCTCTGGAGCATGAAATTTATGAGGAATTGGTGGCTGATGTTCTTTTGCGGTGGCAGGAAATAAGCCTTGCCTCTCAAAGTCTGGCTCTACTGGATGTGGCGACGGCTTTGGCAGAATTGGCAGCGGAGAAGAATTTCGCTCGGCCTGTGGTGGATGACAGCCTGTCATTCTGCATAGAAAATGGCCGCCATCCTGTGGTTGAGGCCGCGTTGGAAAAGACCCATGTTAATCATTTTGTTGCCAATGACTGTGATCTTAATCCGGGCAATCGCCTATGGCTGATCACCGGCCCTAATATGGCAGGTAAAAGCACTTTCCTGCGCCAGAACGCCCTGATCGCGCTGATGGCGCAGATGGGCGGCTTTGTTCCGGCAAAATCGGCGCATATTGGTATTGTTGACCGTCTGTTTAGTCGGGTCGGCGCGTCCGATGATCTGGCGAGGGGGCGGTCTACCTTCATGGTTGAGATGGTGGAAACAGCGGCGATCCTGAACCAGTCTACGGGGCGATCCTTGGTGATTTTGGATGAAATCGGACGGGGGACGGCCACTTATGACGGGCTTTCCATTGCCTGGGCTGCGGTTGAGCATATTCATGAGGTCAATAAATGCCGTGCCTTATTCGCCACCCATTATCATGAGATGACGGCTTTATCGTCAAAGCTTGATGATCTGGCCCTGCATTTTATGAAGGTCAAGGACTGGAAAGGCGATATTATTTTCCTTCATGAGGTGGCAGCGGGGGCGGCAGACCGATCATACGGTATTCAGGTCGCTAAGCTGGCTGGACTGCCAAAAGTGGTTGTTGAAAGGGCGTCTCAGGTACTGCGCAGCCTTGAACAGGAGGGGCAGGGCGTGGCTAAGGGCCAGAAAATATATGATCTTGCCGATGATTTGCCATTATTCTCTGTTATGCAGGCAAAAGTGGAACAGAGTCACATTGAGGAGGATGACAGTCCGGCGGTGAAAGTCTTTACGGCATTAACGGAAATTCACCCGGATGAACTGACCCCAAGAGAAGCCATGGATATGCTCTATAAATTGAAGAAGCTGCAACAGGATGATTAAAGTAAAGAAACATAGGCAGGTATTTAACCGCAAGAAATTCACCGCAAGGCTTGAAATTCTGAAACAGGGTCTGTCTTCGTCGAATATCCGACCGGCCTTACTGGACCTGTTCAAGGGATTTTACCAGAATGGATTTGAAGAAATAAAGCGGCGCTGTGAAGAAGGCGAGAATGGTGAAACGCTGGTCATTGCCCAGAGCTTTCTCACCGATGAGATTATCGTACAGCTTTATAATGTGACCACAGAATTCATCATGCCCGCATCGAACCCCACGATGAGTGAACGGTTAACCCTCGTGGCTATTGGCGGGTATGGTCGTGCTGATATGGCACCCTATTCGGATGTGGATCTGTTATTCTTGCTACCCTACAAACAAACCCCGTGGGGCGAGCAGGTGGTGGAATATATGCTCTATATGCTATGGGATATTGGCCTGAAAGTAGGCCATGCGGTCCGCAATGTGACGGAATGTATCCGCTTGTCAAAACAGGACCTGACCATAAGAACATCATTACTTGAATCCAGATATATCTGTGCGGATAAAGAGATGTATGAGGAGTTTCTGGAACGCTATGACAAACAGGTTATCGCCGGAACAGAACCTGAATTTGTCGAACAGAAGCTGGCGGAGCGGGACGAGCGTCACATTAAACTAGGTAAAAGCCGCTATGTCGTGGAACCCAACATCAAGGAAGGCAAGGGCGGCTTGCGTGATCTGCAGACCCTCTATTGGATATCAAAATATATTTACGGTGTGCATAGTGTGTCGGAGGTTGTAGAGAGGGGTGTTTTTTCCAAGAGCGATTATCGTCAGTTCCAAAAGGCCTATAATTTCCTGAGCACTGTACGCTGTCATTTGCATTATGTATCAGGACGCGCGGAAGAACGCATTTCTTTCGGGGTTCAGAAGATACTGGCCGAACGTCTTGGCTATGTGGGTCGGGCCGGATTGTCGGATGTTGAGCGTTTCATGAAGCATTTTTTTCTGACCGTCAAAACCGTCGGCGACCTTACCCGAATTTATTGTGCTTACCTTGAAGATAAACATAAACGGAAACCGCGTATCAGGCTGCCAAAATTCGGACTTCGCAAGCGGACAATAGGTATTTTTCCGGTTGAAGGCAGTCGTATTTCCCTGACGACAGCCAAGGATTTTAAAGATGATCCGGTTAACCTAATCCGCATTTTTCATGAAGCGCAAAGAAATGATCTGGATATTCATCCCCGCGCCTTACGCCGTATCCGTCATAATTTGGGCTTGATAAATAAAGACTTGAGGAATAACCCTGAAGCCAACGGGCTTTTCATGGAGATATTAACCTATGAAAAGGGGCCTGGTTTCATATTGCGGCTTATGAATGAGGCTGGCGTATTAGGTAAATTCATTCCCGATTTTGGCCGGGTAGTCGCCCAGATGCAATTTGACATGTATCATGTCTATACCGTTGATGAACATACCATCCGCGCCATCGAGCTATTGTCCGAATTAGAACGGGGCTTGCTGGCCAAGGATCATCCGCTTTCCAATGCAATAGTCCATAAGGTGCTGTCCAGAGAAGTGCTTTATGTGGCCGTTCTGCTCCATGATATTGCTAAGGGGCGGCGGGGGGATCATTCGGTTTTGGGGGAAAAGGTGGCGAAGAAACTCTGTCCACGCCTCGGATTAACATCGGCTCAGACGGAAACTGTGTCTTGGTTGGTGCGGCATCATCTTGCGATGACCCATGTATCCTTTAAACGTGACCTGAATGATCCGAAAACCATTGAGGATGTTGCCAAGGTTATCCAAAGCCCGGAACGATTGCGCCTGTTGTTGATTCTGACGGTTGTTGATATACGGGCCGTCGGGCCAAAAATCTGGAATGGGTGGAAGGGGCAGCTACTTCGGGATCTATATTACAAGGCCGAAGAATATCTTCTGGGCGGGCATATTGAGGGCGGTAATAAACATCGTATAGTGGCTGTGAAAGACCGGCTTCGCAAAGTGCTGACAGACTGGTCTGATGAGATGTTTGAAGCCTATAGCAAACGTTTCTATGAACCCTATTGGCTAGCGCTCAATGATAAGAAACAGGCCCGTGATGCACATCTGATTGCCGAATCTGACAGAGAAAATGAAAAGCTGACTATTAATATTCATGTTGATGAATTTCAAAATATTTCAGAACTAACTATCTATGCTCAGGATCATCCGGGGCTTTTCGCGCGCATGACCGGGGCCATTGCTGTCAGCGGTGCCTCCGTACAGGATGCCAAGATTTTTACCACTAAGGATGGTATGGCGCTGGATACTTTCTGGATACAAGAGGCGGATGGTGGGCTGTTTAAGGATAACCACAAGATTGAGCGGCTCAAGAATACTATTGAGCGGACGCTGGCAGGAAAATTGCTGCCAAGGAAAGAATTAGCTACTTTAAGTAGCCGTGCTCAGAAAATAGATGCTTTTAGCATTGAACCACGTGTCCTGATCGATAATAAAGCCAGCAATCGTTATACGGTCATTGAACTCAATGGGCTTGACCGGCCGGGCTACCTATATATGCTGTCTCAGGCTATGGTCGATCTCAAATTATCTATTGGGAGCGCCCATGTAGCTACCTTTGGCGAGCGGGCGGTAACAGTGTTTTTTATCTGTGATCTTTTTGGTCATAAAGTGCATAATGAAAATAAATTAAAACAGATAAGGGAAAAATTAATGGAGGCACTCACAGCAGGCTTTAAATCAACTCCGAAAAAAAAGAAAAAAGCAAAACAGGCTAATAATTAATATGGGCATAGGCAAAGCCGTTGCTATTTTTAGCAGCTTCACCCTTATAAGCCGGATATTGGGATTTGTTCGCGATATTCTGTCAGCCTCTATCCTTGGAGCAGGGATTGTTGCGGACTGTTTTTTTGTCGCCCTGAAATTACCCAATTTCTTTCGGCGGCTGTTTGCCGAAGGGGCATTCAGCGCCTCTTTTGTACCGGTTTTTACCGCAACATTAACTCAGGGCGGCAAGGAAGAGGCGCTGAGCTTTGCCGAAAGTGCTTTTTCCAGTTTGATCGTGGTTCTGTTAATTCTTGTGGCCTTAATGGAAATACTGGCGCCGGGGGTGATTTATATACTGGCGGGGGGCTTCAGCGATGATGAGGCCAAATTTCAGTTGGCGGTCGTCCTGACCCGTATTACTTTTCCCTTCCTCTTGTTTATCAGTCTGGTATCTCTGCTCGGCGGCATATTGAATGCGTTGGGCAAATTTTCAGAAACTGCTGCAAGCCCGATTATACTTAATCTTTGCATGATTTCGGCATTGATCTTTTTTTCAGGCCAGTTAGAGACCCCGGCACACTCTCTGGCTCTGGCCGTATCTTTAGCGGGGGCCATTCAACTGATATGGTTATATTTTGCCTGTAGGCGGGTTGGCTATAGGATCAGAATTGTCATGCCGCGTATGACGCCCAAGGTAAAAGAGATGCTGATCATCATGATGCCGGCGGCTTTGGGGGCGGGCGTGATACAAATCAACCTTATGCTGGATATGATCATCGCGTCCCATCTGCCGAACGGATCCATTTCATTTCTTTTTTATGCCGATAGACTGAACCAGCTGCCCATCGGGGTGATTGGGGTGGCGCTTGGGACGGTCTTACTGCCGCTGCTTGCGCGCAATATTGCCGAAGGTGACGAGGAACAGGTCAGCTACAACCAGAATAGAGCCATAGAACTTGGCCTGTTCCTGACTATTCCGGCGGCAGTTGCTTTCATGATTGTGCCTTATCAGCTCATTCATGTCCTGTTTGAGCGGGGGGCTTTTTCATCGGATGACAGTTGGCAGACAGCATTTGCACTCGCGGCCTATGCGGCTGGCCTTCCGGCTTATGTTCTGGCGAAGGTTTTTAGCCCCGGTTATTTTGCGCGCAAAGACACCAGAACACCGGTGAAATTTGCAATGGTAGCTCTTGTGGTGAATATCACTTTGAATTTAATTTTGATGCAGTATTTTGCCCATGTGGGGCTGGCGATGGCTACGGCCATTTCGGCGTGGGTGAATGTGGCTATGTTGGCGGGGGGGCTTGTGCGACGCGGCCACTTTAGTTTTGATACTTCAGTACTGAACCGCGTGGCTAAATATTTGTTGGCAAGTATAGTTATGGGGTTTGTAGTATGGATAACTTCCGGGCAGGTTTCAGTTATGCTTGAAGGAAATCTGGCGACAAAAACAACAGGTCTTCTTATCATCGTATTTACCGGTATATTTAGCTACTTAACAATGACATTTGTCACAGGTGCGCTAAAGCCGCAGGAGTTAAAGACTTTGCTCAGGAGTAAAAAGTCCGGCTAGATTTTCACTTAGCCCCGTTAGAAGTAATTGTAAGGGTATGAAACCTTCATTAGGTTTCAACGTATTTTCATCCATGTATAATGCACGGCTAAACTCAAGTTGAAGAACGTTTCTATCGTCGAGCGGCTTGCCGTAATTTTGGGTATTGAAACCGCCTGAGTAGGGTGTATTAAAGACAACCTTCAGACCATGGTTAGAGAAATAATTTGCCACATGTTGGGCCAGATTTTCGTCGCAGCTTTCATCGAAACAATTGCCGATGACCAGATCAGCCTGATTTTTATTTGAAAGTTTGGGGTTAATAAATTTATAGGATGGCATGGAATGACAATCGAGCAGGAGGTAAAAGCCATATTTATGGTAGCATTGTTCGAGCAGACCGCTTAGGGCTTTATGAACCGGGTGGTACACGAGATCCAGTCTGTGATCTATTTCTGAAAAGGGTAACTTTTCTCGATAAATTTCTTGCCCGTCATAAGATTTCCGACAGAAAATACCAAAGCCGCGAGCCACTTTGTTGGTTCTTGCGAATTCGAGTTTATGGTCTGGTCTCTGGAACATTTCCGGGTCTATTTCGCGGGAATTTCGGTTTGTATCCACATAGGTACGCGCAAAATTATTGGTGAAGTAGGTAGCTCCAAAAAGAAGCACATTCTTGATAAGTTGATCAACCAGAATATCGCCTGAATAGTGAAGCAGGTCGGGAGCTATAGAAATTTGTTGCAGGAAATCTTCGGGAAAGTGGATACCACTATGCGGGCTGTTAAAAACAAGGCCATTTTGGGGGTATTCTGGCTTAAATATTGAATATGGTTTCATGATATTTATGAGTTTACGACCTTGTGTATTTTCCCCGATCAATTTATGATCGTATTCATATGATAATAAATATTAATTTAGCTTAACGTATAAAATACTAATAAAAGAAAAAGATGTTAATAATTTATTGAATTGTTCATATCTAGTGCGTTATTGAATAGGGCGTGATAGAGTTGAAACGCTATAATTTGATATAAATATAAAGGTGTGTCTGTGCCGCGTATTCTACTTGCCGAAGATGATGAGACGATGAGAAGTTTTTTGACCAGATCTCTCGAAAAGGCTGGTTATCAGGTCGTGGCTGTGGGCTTGGGTACAGATGCTCTGCCATTACTTGCAGGAGGCGGTTTTGATCTGTTGTTAACGGACATTGTTATGCCCGGTATGGACGGTATTGAATTGGCCCGCCGCGCAACCAGTATGCAGCCCAAGCTTAATGTTATGTTTATTACCGGATTTGCCGCCGTTGCTATGGACAAGGCAAAAGATCGCCCGGTAAATTCAAAAATTTTGCAAAAACCTTTTCATCTTAAAGATATGGTTGATGTTGTAGATAAGTTGTTTAGTGAGGTTGTTTAAATCTTAATTTGGGAAAACAGCTTTTAAAATTACTGTGGCCATTCGCCACGATAGCATTCAGTTGCGTTTATTTCATATTTTAATAAACCCTAAGGCGTATTACTGTGCAAAAAATGTCTATTCTACTCATAGAAGACACCATACCTCTAGCGGAAGTCTATATGGATTATCTGCAGGAGGAAAAGGCTGAAATTACCCATGTAACAAAAGGTGATGAAGCTTTTGCATATCTAGCTGAAAATACCCCCCATATTATATTGCTGGATATGAATTTGCCTGATGTGGATGGCATGGAGATCCTAAAGTATGTTTCCGATATTGGTGTGAATTGCTGTGTTATAGTTATTACGGGTTATGGCTCAGTATCCCGTGTTGTGGAGGCTATGCGGCTTGGGGCTTTTGAGTATCTTCAAAAACCTTTTGATCAGGGCCGCCTTGTTCTTACCGTACGCAATGCCATGGAACGAATGCATTTGCGTCAGATGGTTGATAGCTATAAAAGCCAATTCGGCATCACCGAATATCATGGAATGCTGGGCAGTTCGCAAGTCATGCAGGTGGTCTATGACACCATTGAAAATGTTGCCTCAAGTTCTGCCACTATATTTATTACCGGGGATAGTGGAACGGGTAAGGAACTTTGCGCCCAAGCCATTCATGAGATAAGCACACGCGGCCACAAGGAAATGGTGATTTTGAATTGTAGCGCTATTCCAAGAGACCTTATGGAAAGTGAGATATTTGGCCATGTTAAAGGCGCATTTACCGGGGCTATAGCTGATCGGGAAGGGGCCGCACAAAGAGCCGATGGCGGAACATTATTTCTGGACGAAATAGCTGAGATGGACATCAATCTTCAGGCAAAATTACTTAGACTGATTCAATCTGGTACTTATCAGCGGGTGGGGAGCGCAAAAACCTGTAGGGTGGATATTCGTTATATCTGTGCCACCAACCGCGACCCATTGAAAATGGTGGCAGAGGGGCTATTCCGGGAAGATTTATATTACCGCCTGAATGTTATCCCGCTGAAATTACCGCCATTACGTGATCGGGGCAGGGATAAATTGGAAATTGCTCTGAATTTTTTAAAGAAATTTTCTGAGGAAGAGGGTAAGAATTTCAAGAATTACTCCGCACGGGTGGAAGATTATATCCTGAGACATTCCTGGCCTGGAAATATCCGGCAACTGCAAAATGTTATCCGCAACATCGTTGTGCTTAACGAGGGGGAACTGGTCGAAATTGATATGTTACCTAATGATTTTCTGAATAGTTTTGCCGGAGAGGAAGCTCATAATGGTGTGGGTGTCCAGGAAAGTGCTGCTGCGGGTTTTTCTCTGGACGCGAAGAAGGATATTCAGGCTATCCGGCCTTTATGGCAGGCAGAGAAACAGGTAATCGAAGAAGCCATAGATATCTGTGAAGGCAATATTTCTCGTGCGGCGGCTTTTCTTGATATTAATCCGTCAACAATATATCGAAAACTAAAATCCTGGCCAAAAGAAAATAAGGACGAAGATACACATGGTAGACGAACATAATGCTGGCCAAACCCTTCCTCAGACCAAATACCTAAAAGATTATAAAAACCCGAATTTTCAAATTGAGCGCATTGAGCTTGATTTTGACCTGCGGGATGGTGTGGCCCATGTGACGGCGAAATCTACTGTCAGACGCATGATAAATACCGCGGCTGCCTTAAGGCTTTCCGGCCATGATATGACCCTAAAATTCATCGCCATAAACGGGGTTGAATTGACCGCAGATCATTATGAAATTTCTGATCATAGTCTGATAATTTTTGAGACCCCTGAGCAGTTTGAACTTGTCATTAAGAATGATATTGATCCGGGTCGTAATACGGCTCTGGAAGGGCTTTATATCTCCAAGGGGATGTATTGCACCCAATGTGAGGCCGAAGGTTTTCGCAGAATTACTTATTTCCTAGATCAACCGGACGTTATGGCCACCTACCGAGTGCGTATAGAAGCCGATAAAATCGCCTTTCCCATATTACTGTCCAATGGTAATAAAACGGATGAAGGTGACGTGGCAGAAGGTCGGCATTTTGCAGTCTGGAATGACCCCTTTCCCAAACCAAGCTATCTTTTTGCTCTTGTTGCCGGCAATCTGGAATACTTGGAAGACCAGTTCACGACCAAGTCTGGATCACGGGTGACGTTGCGTATTTTTGTTGATGAAGCCGACCTTGATAAATGTCCTCATGCTATGGAGAGCCTGAAAAAGGCATTTCTGTGGGATGAGCAGGTCTACGGTCTGGAATATGATCTTGGGATATTTAATATCGTGGCAGTCAGCCATTTCAATATGGGGGCTATGGAAAATAAAAGCCTCAATATTTTCAATACAAAATGTGTATTGGCCAAGCCGGAAACGGCAACAGACGGTGATTTTGCCGCCGTGGAAGCCGTTGTCGCCCATGAATATTTTCATAACTGGACCGGAAACCGTGTAACCTGTCGGGACTGGTTTCAGCTTTCCCTCAAAGAAGGCCTCACAGTGTTCCGGGATCAGGAATTTTCTGCCGATATGGGTTCAAAGGCAGTCAAACGTATTGAAGACGTGCGTATCCTGCGCCAGCATCAGTTCGCCGAGGACAGCGGCCCTATGGCCCATTCCGTACGCCCGGACAGCTATATGGAAATCAATAATTTCTATACTGTAACGGTTTATGAAAAAGGCGCCGAGGTCATCCGCATGATCCATACCCTGTTGGGGGCAGAAAATTATCGCAAAGGCATGGACCTTTATTTCAAACGCCATGACGGGCAGGCGGTGACCTGTGATCATTTTGTTGCTGCAATGGAAGATGCGTCCGGCATAAACCTCAGCCATTTCCGCCTATGGTATTCTCAGGCCGGAACACCGGAAGTTGCCGCATCGCACAGCTATGACAAGGAAGGTCAGACGTTAACATTGACATTCAGGCAGTCCATACCCGATACGGCAGGCCAAACGAATAAAAAGCCCATGCATATTCCCATGGCTATCGGGCTTATTGGGCCTGATGGGTCGGATATTCCACTTCAGCTCGACGGGGAAAATGCGCCTATAGACAATAATGGCACCCGAATGCTTGACCTGACAGAAAAAGAGCAGAGCTTCACCTTTATCGGGGTGAAAGATAAAGCCGTGCCCTCATTCCTTAGGGGTTTTTCTGCGCCTGTGAAAGTGAAAAGTGACTTGAGCCGTGCAGACCTCCTGTTCCTGCTCGCCCATGACAGTGATAGTTTTAACCGCTGGGAAGCAGGGCAGACTATCGCGGTTAGCATCATTATGGCGTTGGTGGATGATATTGTCGCGGGTCGGGAATTATCACTGGATAAAGAATTTTCCTCAGCCATCGGCAGGGTACTTGTCGACCCTGACCTTGACCGCTCATTCAAGGCAGAGATGCTGAGTTTGCCGACTGAAGCCATTCTGGGTCAATATCGTTCACCCGTGAATGTGGATGCCATTCATCAGGCGCGGAATTTTGTCAGCCGCACATTGGCGGACGCGCATTGTGATCAGTTTACAGCAATCTACCATGCCTGCAAAACTAATGCCCCCTACGCTTTCACGCAGGACGCTACGGCGGATCGGCGTTTGAAAAACCTGAGCCTGTCTTATCTTATGAAACGGGAAGACCGTGTGGCATTTGACCTTTGCCGGGAACAATTCCGCACGGCGGATAATATGACCGATGAAATCGCTGCCTTATCCTGCATGGTCAATAGCAAATTTAGCGAATGGGAAGAGGCTATCAGTAGATTTTATGATAAATGGCAACATGATGATCTGGTACTGGATAAATGGTTCGCTGTGCAAAGCGCCGTGAGCCGGCCAGAGACACAGGAACGGGTGCGGGAACTTATCCAGCATGAAGAATTTGATCTGGCGACGCCAAACCGGGTACGGTCCGTGGTTGGGCCGTTCTGTGGCCTGAACCTGACCTGTTTTCATGAAAAATCCGGACGGGGCTATGCATTTCTAGTCGATATGATCGAAAAGCTTGACCCCATCAACCCACAAATTGCCTCACGGCTAGTCCAGCCTCTGGCCCGTTGGAAGTTTTATGATGAGGCCCGCCAAAATCTTATGAAGGCAAGTTTGGAACGAATTTTAAAGTTGCCTGATCTGTCGGAAAATACCTATGAGATCGTGTCAAAAAGCCTAAATTAATGGCTTTCATATACTATGTTTCCATCCACTATAGTCATCACCACTTTTGAGGACATGATTTTGTCTACAGGGATGACCATGATGTCCTTGGACAAGATGGTAAAATCAGCGTATTTGCCAACTTCGATTGTGCCGCGTTCATTTTCCTGAAAGGCGGCATAAGCGGGCCAGATGGTCAGCATTTTCAGGGCTTGTATGCGGCTCACCGTCTGTTCCAGATGCCATCCTTCAGCGGAATAACCGTCCAGGTCTTTGCGGGCAATAGCGGCGTAAAATTCTATCCTTGGGTCGCCTGTTTCAACCGGAGCATCCGACCCCGCAGGAACCATTAGGCCCAGCTTGATCATATTAGCCCAGACATAGGCATTGCCCAGACGCTTTTTGCCCAGCCTGTCTCCGGCAAAATGCAAATCACCAATGGCGTGGCTTGGCTGCATACTGGGGATGATATCAAGTTCCTTAAAACGGATTTGATCTTCGGGTTGAATATTCTGGGCATGTTCGATGCGCCAACGTGGATTTTTGACCTTGCGATCTTGTTCGGGCACAACCTTAAAGGCCATCTCATACCAGTCTAAAACCAGTTTGTTGGCCTTGTCACCAATAGCATGGGTTTCAATCTGGACGCCCTGCATTAAGGCCCGGATCATGACAGGCAAGGCCTTTTCTTTGCTGGTCAGCATCAGACCTTTTGTATCATAATCACTATATTTATCAATTAGCGCGGCTCCGCGAGAGCCAAGCGCTCCGTCCGAATAGAGCTTAATGGCGCGCAGGGTCAGCATGGGATCGGTTTCTATGCCTTGGGTGAGAATTTTTTCCGCTTCTGCGCCGCTGTCCATGGCATAATAAAGCCGGTGCAGTAGCTTGCCCTCTGCTTTAAGTTCTTTCAGTAGGCCGATGTCATTATAGGTACCACCCGCATTCTGTGTCTGGGTCCAGCCTACGCTCACATTGCGCTTTAGAGCTAGTTCCAGAGCGTGTTTGTCATCTTTGGCGCTATGTGCAGGGATCATTTTTCGAACGAGATCCATCGCATTATCTACCAATATGCCTGTTGGCTCTCCATTCTCGTCTTTTCGGATGGCGCCGCCGTCGGGGTCGGGGGTGTCGCGGTCAATACCGGCGAGCTTCATAGCATATGTATTCATCAGCAGGGCATGACCGTCTGCCCGGCTCAAAACAACAGGGCGGTCGTTCACGAAGGTATCGAGGTCATGGCGGGTGGGAAATCTTTTCTCGGGCCAGACTTTTTCAATCCAGCCCCGCCCGACAACCCATTCGCCAGCCTTGGTATGGGTGACATATTCCCGGACCTTTTTCATAGTATCGCTGAGGCTGTTGATGCCTTGAAGGTTCAGGACTTTTTCCCTGTACCCCACGCCTTTTAGATGGGCATGGGCATCGGTAAATCCGGGATAGACGAAGGCCCCCTTAAGGTCGATTTGTTTATGTGAACCACATTCATAGCCTTTTGCAGAGCCAATGTAGATGATCTTTCCGCCCTTAACGGCAATAGTCGTAGACAAGGCTTTATCATCAAGCCCCGTATAGACGTTACCATTCATGAGCAGAAGATCAGCTTCATCGCAGGCCTTGGCTGTAGCTGAAGCAAAAAAGATACCACTGGTTAGTAATAGTAAAATCGACTTTTTCATTATTCCCCCTTTATTTTTTTATAGTTAGAAATGAACTAGTAAACTTACAACTGGCCCGGAACCGCCAATACTATTGCCAGATAACTTTATGCGGTATTCAACTGTCAGGTCAATATAACTGTTGAAAGCTTCATATTTTGTCTCGTTAAAATAATATCTTAGGTTAACGCCTGGGCCAGCTTCAATCAAGCTAGTTGTGTTGAAACTATCCTTTTGCCATGTGGCGAGGGCCGTCAGGCGCGGTTGTAGGACAAGCCCCTCAGAAATCGCCATGCTATAGCCACCGGTGACCTGTGAGGTAAGAAAAATATCGGGATCGCTGGGCGTAATCAGGGCCGCATCCAGATACAGGCTATAGGTCCACCATTCTGCCTCGTCTTCCTGATAATCCGTTTGATAATCACGGGAATATCCCGCCCTGAGCATCCAGTCATTGCGGGCGAAATCACCTACCTTCACCAGACGTTCCGCCGACAATATGAGATTATGCGCAGGAAGAGGCCTGAAGCGAACACCAATGCCGCCCTGATAACTGTCGGGGTTCAGATTTAGGCTATCCATTTCCATGCCCGATAATATACGGGCGTATACCTGAAATCGATAGGCATTGTTTATGCCGGTATCTTCTGGTCGGTAACTGACCTCTACGCCCGCTTGGGACTGGGTAAGATCAGCTCCGAGTTGTCGGCTGTTGTTGGATTCATCGCGGTAAATAACATAACCTGTCATTTGTAGCTGTGTTTCTAACTGTTCCACCTCGCGCCTTAAGAAGAACGGAACCTTGGAGCCTTCATATGTGTCTATGGCTGCTCTGAAATTTTCTCTGGCCTCTGAATTCTCTCCCCGCTTTTTATGAGCATAGGCAAGTTGCAGGTTTATATTATGGTTATTGGGAGCAAGCTTTAAGGCGCGGTCTAAATATTCGATAGCCTTTTCATATTCAGCCTCTTCATAAGCCTGAAAACCTCTTTCGGCTATTTGAAGCCAGTTTTCTTCTGTGGGGGGGGTAATTTTATCTGTTTCAGCAACCGTTGATGTTGGCTGAATGGTTTTATTCTCTTGCGGCTTTTTTACTATAGATGGTTCTTCTGGCTGAAAAAGATTTGTTATTACAATAGCTTCCTTAGTCTCTTGTGTAGGTGGACTTATGGGCGGGGTAACGAATTTCTTTTTATGAAGTTTGTTTGGCTGGGTAACTTCAGCAAATTTAAATTCTTCTTTTATTTTTTGAATCTCTGGTGTTTCTGCTTGAGGGGAAGGGGGTTCTTTTGCAGTTTTTTCCGGAACTTGATGTAAGCTATTGCCTGCAGTAAGAGTTTTGGGTATTTCGGGAGGGTGAATTACGCCTCTTGAAGCCATCTCAACGTAGGGGTAGGCTTGAAAATAGGCCCACTCATTCTTGGCATAATTCGTTGACAAGAATAGGGCCAGCGTAAGAGAAAACCCCGCGAAACCTAAAAATAGCAAGAACAGAAATTTAGCTCTGGTATTCATTTTGCTCTTCCTGAAGTTTTAGGTTATCTGATAATTGCTGATCTGTGATATGGCCGTTATCAACGAGTATTTGTCCTAGTTTGCCTCCATTTTCTTTCTGAACGGTAAGTGCATCCTGCAAAGTGTCTGGAGTTAATACTTTGTTATGTAAAAGAAATTCCCCCAGTTTTTTGCGGTATGGCCCTAATTGTTCCATATCAGGGAACATATGCTCCGTCTTATCCCATGTGAGGCGTTTAGCAGAAAACAGATGTTCGCTATAAAGATAAATTGCCCTTTGAGCCGCTAAAAAATTGAGTATATTACCCCATAGTTGTCGGGGCATGGACAGCAATGCCGGGATGACACCATAAATCTGATAGGTAAAACAAAGGCGGTGCAGAGCACGATTGATCAGGAAAAATAAATTTGCCCATAACAGATATTCAAGTAGGTCGCCGCGTTTGAGCAACGGCGGATAGCGGTATCCGTCTGGGTATAGCCATTCAATAGCCCAGATTATCAGAACATTCAGCAGGACAAAATAAGCAGCTACGGATAACTGTGAAGTGAAAATTCCTTTCCGGTCGCGGTACAGGGCATATCTCATGGCGAGATTTCCGTGCCATTTCTGATTACGCCAGCCCTGAAAGGCAATTCCTATCAACCAGCGGCTTTTCTGCCGCACCACGGTACTCACGGTGTTTGGGAAAAATTCACGGGTTGCAATGATGTCATTTGGCCCCGCCTGAAACCGGGCAAAGATCAGTCTGAGATTATGTTTTTTTAATCTGAGTGCCAGATCATAGTCTTCGGTTAGATTCCCCGTATCGAATGGGGGTGCTGTATTATCATTACTGATCGCAGCTATAGCACGCCGACTGAGGGCCGTCCCGACACCTGCTGAGGGCACATGACCCGTCATGCTTTCCCGCACCACAAGTTCTTTAATATGATTTTCGGCAAATTCGTCCTGATAATGCCCACCGGTCAGATCATACCATGGGCGCTCCAAGGGTATGACAGGAATCTGCACCATGTCTTTGCGCGGGATCAGGTGGTTATATAGCTTTAATTCCAACGGGTGAACGATATCTTCTGCATCATGAAGGATAAATCCGGTGAATTTAATTTCCGCTTCTAATTCAAAATTAGAAATATCTTTATAGATTTGGTTCAGGCAATCTGCCTTACAGGTGGGGCCGTCGTTTGTGAGAACAGAGACATGGAGATTTGCCTGTTGGGGCATCATTTCTTCTATTTTTGCAATCGTATCGGGATCATTAGGATAACAGCCAACAAAGACATGATAATTCTGATAATTATAGGTAGAGAAGGTGTTTTTCAGCATGGCCTGAATGATGCTGGCCTCTTGCCAGGCGGGAATCATGATGGCGAAAAATTGTTCTTCCTTAGCCAGAATATCTTCGGCCTGAAAGGGTCGGAATTTTTGGTATATGAAAAATTTGCGTCTGATTTTATGGATTATATAATAGAGGTCGACGAACGCATCATCAATATTGCTCAACAGGATCAACATGGCTGTTACGACAAAAGCCAGTTTAAGGAAAAACAGATAGCTGGTGAAAATATCTAAAATCAACAAAACTCAACTTAATACTACAAACATAATTACCTAACTATAACGTAGTCATAGTGATATCAAAAGCATTATAATGATGATAAGAATCAAAGTTAATCACAGTAAAATAATATCAGGTGAAAAATGAATTTAGATGATGTGTTAAAGAATTTACCGGATATGGAAGCGGGCTGGGTATGGCTGGCCGGTGCTGGCCCCGGTGATCCGGGGCTGCTGTCCTTATTGACACTCAAAGCCATGCAGCAGGCTGATATTGTAGTTTATGATGCCTTGGTTAGTCAGGTGATACTGGATTTGATTGATGAGGATGTGGCGCTTGAGTTTGCCGGAAAGCGGGGCGGTAGACCATCGTTGAAACAGGCGGATATATCTGATCGGCTTGTAGCTCTGGCAAAATCTGGAAAAAAGGTACTCAGGCTTAAGGCGGGGGACCCTTATGTGTTTGGGCGCGGTGGGGAAGAAGCCCGACATCTGGTTGAATCTAATATCCCTTTCCGGGTTATTCCGGGAATTACGGCAGGCATTGGTGGTCTTGCCTATGCAGGTATACCGCTTACGGACAGACATACAAATTCGGCTGTGACGTTCCTCACCGGACATGGTGAGGATGGTGGCCTGTCAAAGGATATTGACTGGGATGCACTGGCGAAATCCTCCCCTGTGATTGTGGTCTATATGGCACTGAGCCGAGTTGGATTGATGTGCCAGCAGTTACTTAAATCGGGACGGCGGCCTGAGGAGGCCGTGGCGGTCATAAGCAAGGCGACAACGGCAGATCAGGTCGTTCTGGAGACCACATTGGCCCATGCCGCATCGGATGTGGCATCCGCAAAGCTGAAGGCTCCGGCGATGATTGTTATTGGTGAAAATGTCAAACTAAGAGCTGGTCTGGACTGGCTTGGGGCAATGGAAGGTAAAATACTGGATGCGGATTTATCCGGTGTTCTGCCGCAGGGTAAAAAGTAACAGCTCTTATTCAAAGGTATCTACCTAAAATTCCTTGAATCTAGGCAGATGATACTTTGGTCGATATGATCAGAACACTTGATTAATCTGGTAGTGTTTGGCTCAACACACGGACAACATTTTCACCCATGATTTTACGGACTGATTCTGGGGAAAGTCCTTGATTTAAAAGTTTTTGTGTAATTAATGCCATGCCACTGGCATCAAAAGGGGTTTCAACACCACCGTCAAAATCGGACCCCAGCGCAACATGATCAACGCCAACAAGATTGGCGACATAGTTAATGCTTTTGACAATGGCTTGTTCATCCCGACCACAAACGGCCATATCCCAAAAGCCAATTCCAATAACACCACCAGTTCTGGCAATAGCCTTAATATGATCATCGCTGAGATTTCGTTGATTATCACAGACGCCGCGAACGCCGGTATGGGAGGAGACAACGGGGGTTGTGGCGAAGGCCAGAATGTCATCTATCATCGCCGGAGAAGCATGAGCAATATCAATGAGCATACCGCGTTCCTGCATTTCCTGAAATACTTCCCGGCCAAAGTCCGTCAGACCGCCGAGGCTGAGCCCGTGGGCGGAACCGCCAAGTTCTGTATCGAAAAAATGAGTTGCCGCCATCATGCGAAAGCCCGCATCAAACATGACCTTCACATTTGCAATATCGCCTTCCAGAACCTGTGCGCCTTCAATGCCCAGAAAACCGGCGGTCAGTTTCCGACCTTCAGCACGGGCCGAGGTGAAATTGGCAAGGTCGCTTTTTGTTTTGATAATGGTGAAGCCACCATAGGTTTTTTCGGCAAAGTCATGGAGTTTTCGGGATTGAAACAGCGCTCTTTCTCTTAGGCTGGACAGTGTTTTTAGTGGCCAATGCTGTGCCAGTGCTAGCAGGGTTATCTGGTCAGTATCAGCCGTATTCTTATGAATATTTATACCCTTTGGAACTTTGCTAACGATGGTAAATGCCTGAAGGGAAAGATTGCCTTCCTGCATACGGGGCAGATCGACAAGGCCATAGTCATTTTTTGTCAGGAAATCCCTGTCCCATAACAAAAAATCTGCATGTAGGTCCGCTATAATCAGTCTGTCATGGAATGTTTGCGTTTTTGCGTTTACGCCAAAATGTCTTTCTGTGTTTATTATTTTATTCACACTGGCGTCCATATGGCTCGCATATTTAGGCAGTACAACATAATAAACAATTAGAAGCAGGCTGATTATTGTTAAAAAGAATATTTTGAGTTTTCCTGCGCGTGATTTTTTTGGCATAATCTTCCCTAGAAATAGTAATAAATCTTATATTTGAATTCAGTAGACCCGATAATAGTTATCAAGATAATGAATTGTCAACAGCCTAACAAATGATTGATTTTTCATTTATTATCCTATACCAGTGGCTTGATGAATTTATAAAGAATGATAGTGAAAAATATGTCTCAGGAAAATAATGCAGCCGGCATTTCCTATGGCTTGGGTGCCTTCATAATCTGGGGGTTAATGCCGATATTTTTTAAAGAATTATCTCATGTGGATGCCTTGGAATTTCTTGGGAGCCGTATGGTGTGGTCCTTTATATTTTTGATTTTCCTGTTATTTTTCAGACGCACAATTCCCATGTTCATTCAGGAAGTCCGCGAAGTATTCACAAATAAGAAATTGCTATTACTGCTCTTGTTCTCAGCCGTTTTACTCAGTTCCAACTGGCTGGTTTATATCTGGGCAATCGCCAATGACGATGTGGTGCAGGCAAGCCTCGGTTATTTCATTAACCCTTTGATGACCGTCATACTTGGCATGTTAGTCCTTGGGGAAAAATTAAGCAGCACCAAATTATTATCCGTTGGTCTTGCCGCCGTTGGTGTGCTTTATATGATTTTTGAAGGTGGGGAGCTTCCCTGGATTGCTTTATATTTGGCAACCAGTTTTGCCATATATGGCCTGATCCGGAAAAAAATTCTGATCGGGTCTATCATGGGTCTGTGGGTTGAGATGCTCATTCTGCTGCCAGTTGCCGGTGGTTATCTGATTTATCTGAATTTATCTGCTCCCGCCGAAATTATTGGTCATGATGGTTATACTTTATTCATGCTGGCAATAAGCGGGGCCGTAACAACAATCCCATTGGTGTTATTCACCTCTGCGGCGAGAAGGTTGCCACTATCAACAGTGGGGATATTACAGTATATCGCGCCAACCATAAGTTTACTGCTCGCGGTATTTTTATGGAATGAGCCGTTCACGATGACCCATATGATAGCCTTCGGATGTATCTGGGGGGCTCTGTTAATTTATTCCATGGATAATTTTCTGCCCTCAAGACAAAAGGCCACAAACCAATAATATTACGGCAATTTAGCTGAGGGGCTCCAAAGGCTGGAATTCCTCTATAGGCAGGTCGAGGTCAACAACATTTGACGGCGCACTAGGCTGGCCTGATTTTGAGTAAGCCCTTATGTAATAGCTATATTTCAGGCCACAAAGAACGGATTTGTCATTGAATTTTCCGCCCTTTTTAGCCTGTATTACACGAGCCTTGCCGCCATCCTCAGAACGGTAGAGATCATAGCCGGAAACATTACCTGATGCTCTCTGCCATTTTAATTTCACCGCACCATCCTCATATTCAGCCGTCAAAGGGTTCTCGGTTTCCCATATGGGAAGAATGGCATCGGGGTCATATTCCGGCGGCTGGATATAATCCTTGGGCCAGAGAAAACAGGTGACTTTCAAGAATTTTTCATCAAGCTGCTTACAGACATTACAGTAAACACAGCGCACAATATCATGCTCGCGTCCCATGGCGACCTTGCGGGGCCAGTTAGGATCTACAAGAAGCTGCCGCGCCATGCCAATCATATCAGCCTTGCCATCACGCAAAAGCTGTTCGGCATCATCGGGATTATTGATCTTGCCCGCGGATATGACGGGGATGTTATAGCCCTTGTCATTGATCAATTTCTTTATGGAAGCTGCATAATGCACATGGGGCAGTTTGGGAAATGAGGCTCCGGGCATACAGCGTTCACCGGAATAACCGGTATAGGGGTAAGGGGGAAGTCCTTCCTGTAGTATGGCATCTTCAAATTTCCCGCCCACTGACAGAGATATATAATCCACTCCAAGTTGGGCCATACGCAGGGCAATCAGGCGGCTGTCCTCAATGGTATAACCGTCCTTGATCATCTCATCAGCGAGGAAACGTACTCCTATGGGGAAATCATCACCGACTTTGGAACGGACTTCGGCCATCACATCGCCAAACATCCTTAAACGTCCTTCAAGGGAGCGTCCATCGTAACGGTCGCGACGTTTGTTCAGGCGTGACAGAAAAGACGACAGGGTATAGGCATGGGCCGAATGAAGTTCGATCCCGTCATAGCCTGCCTTTTTTGCCCGCACAGCGGCATCGCCAAAATCCCTGATGATGTCTTTAATATCATCTTCCGATAACATATCAATGGTCTGGCGCCAACCGGAACGGGCCACCTTCATAAAATGGATCAGTTGGGGAAAAACGCGTGAATCGCTAATGTCATGGATGGCTTTGGTGAGCTTTTGGTGGCCTTCAATAAATTTATCATCGGAAAGACGCAGAAGCGGGCCTGATTTAGCCTGATGAATAGCCATAGCTTCCACAATGATCAGGCCAACATTCCCTCGGGCATAACCCAGATAACGGTCGATAATATCCTGATTGACATAGCCATCTTCGCCGGAGAGCCGGGTCACCATAGCCGGGACAATCGTTCTGTTGATGATGTTCAATCCGTTAATGGTGATTGGCTTTAGAATATGTTCATGCATGTTTTTTCCAATATTATCGGTCTTTATAACATAATTATTTTAAGCTCAAAAGAAAATATTTAATGCATTAAATATAAATCTGTATAAAACGAAGTCGCTGTTAGGAAGAATATTTTATATTAAATTTATTCAGGAACTTGATGTAAAACAATTCATTTTACATATAAAGCGCTATTGTCTTAGTCAGTAAAGAGTTTGAGTTGAATAATATATTAAGTATGTTAAATATATTGAAAGTGAGTAAAATAAGAAATGGCTAATAAAGATAAAGATATGAATAGTGAAGAGCAAAAAAAATTAAAACTCTGGGTCAGAATGTTGGCTAGCTCGACACGTGTGGTTCAGGTTTTGAACAAACGTATGAAGCAACAAACGCCGCTTACTTTGGCTAAATTTGATGTTTTGGTCGCCATTGACCGCACACCGGGCGGGGTTGTTACTATGAGCGAACTATCACGGATGTTGCTCGTGTCCAATGCCAATACCACGGGCATGGTTAGCCGCCTGATCAAAGACGGTCTGGTGGAAAAATGGGCTTTGCCCACCGACAGACGGGTTTATAGTGTTGCAATGACCAGTGAAGGCCGTAAAACCCTAAAGCATGCCATTGGTGTTCATAAGGGCTGGGTGGATGAGCTTTTGGGTAGCATTGATGAAGACAAGCTTGATGGCCTGATTGGTATTTTCAGCGATTTCAAAAAAGATCTGGCGGAAATTGAACCCTAAGTTAGGTCGTCCCAAAGTTCCTTGACCTTATCAAAGAAGCCGGAAGATTCCGGGCTGACATCATCACCACATTCATCGGCAAAGGCCCGAAGCAGTTCTTTTTGTTTTTTGGTCATATTGACGGGCGTTTCAACCGTAGTCTGAATAACCATATCACCAAACTGTTGTGAATGAAGCACCGGCATACCTTTGCCGCGCATACGGTATTGCTTGCCTGTTTGATTGCCCGCACTGATTTTCACCGTGGCTTTTTTGCCGTTTACGGTCGGCACATTGATTTCACCGCCGAGCGCCGCCGTGGTCAGCGCAATGGGAACATTGCAGAAGATGGTCGAGCCATCCCGCTGAAATATGGGGTGATATTCAATGGAAATGAAAATATATAGATCACCGCAGGGGCCATTTTGCGGGCCACATTCACCTTCACCCTGAAGCCGGATTCTGGTGCCATCCTCGACACCAGCAGGAATTTTAACGGAAAGGGATTTGTTTTTCTGTTTATGGCCTGTGCCATGGCATCCGCCACATGGCTTGGAAATCACTCTGCCTTGACCTTGACAGGTGGGGCAGGTGCGTTCAACGGTGAAGAAACCCTGTTGGGTTCTGACCTTGCCAATGCCGCCGCAACTATTGCAGGGTTCGGGCTTGGAGCCTTCCTCGGCACCGGTACCCTCACAACCCTCGCAAGTAATCGTAGTTGGAATGGTGATTTTTTCCTGCTTACCCATGAAAGCATCTTCCAAAGTAATGCTCAGGTTATAGCGCAGGTCGGCACCGCGGCTGGGCGCATTGCTGCGTCTGCTGCGACCACCGCCCATGCCAAACAGGTCCTCAAATATATCGGAAAAAGCACCGTCAAAACCGCCGCCGCCCGCGCCGCCGCGTCCCATGCCGCCATTTTCAAAGGCTGCATGACCAAATTGATCATAGGCTGCGCGCTTTTGCTCGTCTTTGAGGATTTCGTAAGCCTCACCAACTTCTTTAAATTTGGCTTCTGCTTCGGAATCGTCATGATTACGGTCGGGATGATACCGCATGGCTTTCTTGCGGTAAGATTTTTTTAGTTCGTCCGCAGTTACGCCGCGTTCTACTTCAAGTATGTCATAAAAACAGGTCTTCGCCATGATAATCCCGGTATTCTACCCTATATGTGTGTATGCCGTCCTGCGAATGGCAGAACGGCAGTTCGTTATGTTATTTTGTGATGATTATATAATCTGATCATTAAGATAAAATTATTTTTTATCGTCATCAACTTCTTCAAAGTCGGCATCAACAACATCTTCTTCTGCCGCACTGGAGGGTGCTTCTTCGCCAGCTTCTGGTGCATCGGCCTGATCTTTATAGATAGCTTCGCCCAGCTTCATGGAGGCTTTCTGCAACACATCTAATGCAGTTTTAATGGCTTCCACATCGTCTTTTTCAGCGGCTTCCCTAACGGTCTTGATAGCATCTTCGATGGCGGTCTTATCAGCCGCATCAATTTTGTCACCATGCTCACTCAACTGGCTTTCCGCAGAATGGGCCGTTCCTTCGGCCTGATTGCGGGCCTCGACCAGTTCCCGACGCTTCTTATCGTCTTCGGCGTTGGCTTCGGCGTCCTTGACCATTTGCTCAATGTCGTCATCACTAAGACCACCAGAGGCCTGAATACGGATCTGCTGTTCCTTGCCCGTGCCTTTGTCTTTTGCGGATACATTGACGATACCGTTTGCATCAATGTCGAATGTCACTTCCACCTGTGGTACACCGCGTGGAGCTGCGGGAATACCGACCAGATCAAACTGTCCGAGCATTTTGTTATCAGCCGCCATTTCGCGCTCACCCTGGAATACCCGGATGGTCACAGCGGACTGATTATCTTCAGCCGTGGAGAAGGTCTGGGACTTCTTGGTGGGGATTGTTGTATTGCGATCAATAAGGCGCGTGAATACGCCGCCCAATGTCTCAATACCCAGTGACAATGGTGTCACATCCAGAAGCAATACGTCTTTCACGTCACCCTGAAGAACACCCGCCTGAATAGCGGCACCCATGGCAACAACTTCGTCCGGGTTCACACCCTTATGAGGCTCGCGACCGAAAAATTCTTTCACCACTTCGGTGACTTTTGGCATACGGGTCATGCCACCAACCATAACAACTTCGTCAATTTCACCCGCAGTCAAGCCCGCATCTTTCAAGGCGGCTTTACAGGGAGCGATGGTGCGCTGAATGAAGTCCTTTACCAGTTCTTCAAACTTGGCGCGGGTTAGTTTCATGGTTAAATGCTTTGGGCCGGACGCATCCGCCGTAATGAACGGCAGGTTAATTTCGGTTTGCTGGGCGCTGGAAAGCTCGATCTTGGCCTTTTCAGCGGCTTCTTTCAGCCGTTGCAGAGCCATATTATCGGATTTCAGGTCAATGCCCTGTTCTTTCTTGAATTCAGTGGCGAGATATTCCACCAGACGCATATCAAAATCTTCACCGCCGAGGAAAGTATCGCCGTTGGTGGATTTTACTTCAAACACACCGTCGCCAATTTCAAGGATGGAGACATCGAACGTACCGCCACCAAGGTCAAACACGGCGATGGTCTTGCCGTCTTCTTTGTCCATGCCATAAGCAAGGGCAGCGGCAGTTGGCTCATTGATAATACGAAGCACTTCCAGACCGGCAATTTTACCGGCATCTTTGGTGGCTTGGCGCTGGGCATCGTTAAAATAAGCGGGAACGGTAATAACGGCCTGTGTCACACCTTCGCCAAGATATTCTTCGGCGGTTTCTTTCATCTTCTGTAAGATAAATGCAGAAACCTGACTTGGGCTGTAATCTTCACCCTGAGCTTCAACCCAGGCATCGCCGCTGTCGGCCTTGATAATCTTGTAAGGCACCATTTCGATGTCTTTTTGAGTGGCTTTGTCATCAAATGTGCGACCAATAAGACGCTTGATGGCAAAGAGCGTGTTTTCTGCATTGGTTACGGCCTGACGTTTAGCAGGCTGTCCAACAAGTTTCTCACCGTCTGCTGTGAAAGCTACCATGGAAGGGGTTGTTCTGCCGCCTTCTGCATTTTCGATAACTTTTGGCTTTGCGCCGTCCATGATTGAGATACACGAATTTGTCGTACCTAAGTCAATTCCAATTACTTTACCCATACTGTCCTCTATTTTTTAGCGGATATATTTGTCCGTCAATTACATTCAAAAGTTCATGGAGCTTATATAAGGCCATTTTTCAGCACTGCAAGGGGATATATTAAGTTTTCTGTATTTTTATCTTGTCTGTTGGCACTAAAAAAAATTACTCTGGGGTAAGTTTAATACTTAAGGAATGAATAGTGAAACTTCTACTTTCGATTATGATAATTTTTAGTTCCGCTCAATTCTCTTTTGCAGAGGAGAGTGTTCTTACGATAACAGACGCGTGGGCGCGTCCGGTGATATTGCAAAATAGACCCTTGGCCGCCTATTTCATCATTAAAAATGATACGGGCAAGGAAGATAAATTGATTAAGGTCACATCATCTCTTGCCGACCGGGTTGAAATGCATACGCACAAACATGATGGCGGAGTGATGAGAATGATGCGGGTAGAAGCAATACCCGTGGCTGCCAATGGCATTGTTGCCGTAAAACCGGGGGGCTATCACCTGATGCTCTTTGGCGTGAAGAAAAAACTGGCTATTGGCGATGAACTGCCCCTGACTCTGACTTTTGCCCATAGCGGGAAAATTCAGGTCATAGCCAAGATAATGAAAAAAGCTTCCTAAAGTGTAATTATTTTCATTCTGATGATTTTATCACCCAGAGGGGTATTTAACTACTTAACCTATTGCTTTAAAAGCAGCACGTGTGACAACGGCATTGTTTTGTGGTAGGATAAGTTGGGCATTACCTATATGCTATATATCAAGTTGTGAGTTTTATATTCGCCGCTTTAGTTATTTAAACAAAAGGTTCAGTATGCGTAAAACTGAATTAGAAACGGAAACTCTGGATTTACTATTGGACAGACGTTATGTCGAAGGCGTTAATTCCTTTAGGACAACCTGCGATAAGAGTACGGATTGCAAGTATATCTTAGATTGTCTCCAAAGGTGTTTAATTCCTAAATTACGCTATATGTCTTTATCCAATGGTGAAAAGGGCTTGGAAATAGTTATTTCTGAATTATTGGATTTGTGGCTAATTGATGAAATCTGAATGTCCTATACCTTGGTATCCACATGGGGTGCTTCTCCGCCTTTGGCAACGCCAACCATAGCGGGGCGTAACAGACGGTCTTTGATGACAAAACCCACCTGCATGACTTGAACGATAGTACCGTCTTCTTTGCCGGTATCGGGGACTTCAAACAGGGCCTGATGCAGGTCGTAGCTGAATTTCTCGCCCAAGGGGTCAATTTTCTTGATGTTATGACGCTCAAGCATATTCACCAGCTCCCGTTCGGTCATTTCAATGCCTTCGACTAATGTCTTGGCATTGTCGCCAAGATCGACGTCCGCAGGAATACTATCCAGTGCGCGGCGCAGGTTATCGCCCACACTGAGCAGGTCGCGGGCAAAGGCAGTCATGGCGTAATTGGCGGCATCGGCTTTTTCCCGATCAGAACGGCGGCGCAGATTTTCTGTCTCTGCAACGGCACGTAGTAGC
>DAOWHQ010000208.1:0-2660 GCA_030641355.1 Alphaproteobacteria bacterium | reverse complement strand
TTCCGGTAAATGATGTCGAGGCCAAGCGTTGGTTCATCGAGTACCAGAATTTTAGCATCAATGGACATGATCAGGGCCAGATGAACCTGAACGATCATACCTTTGGACAGTTTACGGATTTTTTTATCAAGGGGGACGCTGGTTCCGGCAAGAAATGTTAAGGCTTTTTCCCGATCAAAACTTGGGTGAACGCCTTCGACAAAATCAAGAGCTTCGGAAACCTTCATCCATTTTGGCAGGGTTGCCACGTCAGATATAAAGCAAATTTGCTTCATCAATTCATCGCGCTGGGCGTAAGGGTCAAGACCCAGAACATCCAGATCACCATCATAGGTGCTTAAGCCTAAAAAGCTGTTCAGCAGGGTCGTTTTGCCGGCGCCGTTAGCACCGATAATGCCGACGATCTGGCCTTTCTGGATGGTCAGGTCGATATTCTTCAAGGCCTGAAAAGATCCGAAGGATTTGCCGAGATTTTGTGCTGTAATAATATTGGTCATTGCTAAATCCTTTCCTTAATGGCTTTGGTTATGATCAGAAGTTTCGATCAGCTGTTTGACATTAAGGCCCAAAAGGGTAATTCGCTTGATAATTTCAGGCCATTCCTTCTCAAGGAACTTTTTTTGTTCCGCGTTCAAAAGATTTTTTCTGGCACCTTCAAGTATAAACATTCCAAGCCCTCTTCTTTTTTCGACCAGCCCCTCATCAACAAGCTCTGCATAAGCTTTGGAGGCGGTAATTGGGTTAATTTGATAATCTGCGGCGACTTTCCGAACCGAAGGAAGTGCTTCCCCTTCGCTGAGGATATCATCTATTATCATGGCCATTATCTGCTCTTTAAGCTGCAGATAAATTGGTTGATCATCTTTCCACTGAGTAGCCACGGTAAATTCCTATCTTTATTAAATTGGCACAATAACTGTTGTGGTGTTTAAGTGTTGTACAAACATAGTACACTACATCAATAATAGTCAATTACTTTCTTTAAATTATTTTAAAATTGTTTACTTTCAGTGTGTTATAGTAATTATTTTTAAGAGAGGGCTGTCATATACTGTGTTGATGAACATGAAATATAAGGATATAGTGCTTTAAACGATAAGGAATAGAATGATGAAAATAAGAATAAAAACCAATATTGGGATAATGGTTACGGCTTGGGTGCTGATTTTAGCTTTTATAATGCTATCGTCCGCACAGGCTTCTGCGGCCATCTTAAAAACTGTCGACCTGATCATTCATGGTCGCTATGTGGTGACGATGAATGAAGATAAGCCCGTTATTGAATATGGGGCCGTTGCGGTTAAGGACGGGGTGATTGTCGCTGTAGGTCAGGACAAAGAGATCGCGACGAATTTTACGGCAAAGCGGGAGGTTGCGGGCAAGGACCGTATCCTGATGCCCGGTTTGGTCAATGGTCATACCCATACGGCGATGGTATTGTTTCGGGGTATGGCAGATGATCTGCCCCTGATGACATGGTTGCAGAATTATATCTTTCCCATGGAAGCTCAGTTCGTTGATCGTGAATTTATCGAGGTTGGCATGAAACTGGCCTGTTATGAAATGATAAAAGGCGGCACCACATCTTTTGTAGATATGTATTTTTATGCGGATCAGGGCGCAGATATCGTAGAGAAATGTGGCCTTCGGGCGATCTTGGGCTCACCGTCCATCGATTTTCCATCGCCGGGATTTAAAGGCTGGGGCGATTCATTTGCGGCGGCGGAAAAATTTGTCAAAACCTATAAAAGCAAGTCAGGCCGTGTCATTCCTGCCTTTGCTCCCCATTCTCCCTATACCGTATCAGCGGAACATCTGGAACAGGTGTCCAAGGTCGCACTGGGATTGAAGGCCCCTATCACAATCCATTTGTCCGAAGATCGTGCTGAATTGGCATTGGTATTGGATCGCTATCATACAACACCAATCAAACATCTGGAAAATATTGGTCTGCTTGATAATAAATTGATTGCCGCCCATGTGGTTCACCCCACAGAAGAAGAAATCAAGCTTTTGGCTAAATATAAGGTTGGTGTGATCCATAATCCCACGTCAAATTTAAAAACTGCGGCGGGGATTTCTCCGGTTCCGGAAATGTTGCGCCAAGGAGTTCGGCTTGGCTTGGGAACGGACGGGGCCGTATCCAATAATGACTTGAATATGTGGGAAGAAATCCGTCTCGCCGCGCTCATTCACAAGGGGGTAAATTATGATGCCACCGTGATGCCTGCGCAAACCGTGATGGATATGGCGACAAAGGGCGGGGCCGAGGCCGTGGGGCTTGGGTCTCTTGTGGGTGAGATTGCTGTCGGCAAGAGAGCTGATCTTATTCAGATCGATCTCACCGGCCCTCATATGACGCCGCTTTATGATGTGATCTCGCACCTTGTCTATGCGGTCAACAGCAGTGATGTTGTGACGACTATAGTGGACGGCAATATTCTGATGGAGGACGGCAAAGTCCTGACCCTTGATGCGCAAGAAGTTCGCCGTAAAGCCAATGAAATTGCCGCCAGAATCACACAGGCGTTAAGTAAAAAATAAAATGCGACAGCCTAGGGTCAGATTTTCTTGTCGAGAAGTTCTGAGATCACGGGTGATTTATGCTTGGCAATTTCATCTACGGTAAGGCCATGCAATTCATGGGGGAAAACAAGCCA
>DAOWHQ010000071.1:0-12952 GCA_030641355.1 Alphaproteobacteria bacterium | reverse complement strand
TGGCCCCGCCAACAACTGTATTCTGAAATTCTTTGCGAACACCCATTAAGGGTACGCGGGCGGTTTTATATGTCGGGTTTACTTTCAGACGCCATAACAGCTTGAAAATCCCAAAGGGGAATAAGCTCCCGTTCAGGTCGGCGATTACTTCATTCAGGTTGGGTAGTGTCACCATCATGGCCATGGGAACCCCGTCATATTCGGCGATATAGGTAAACTCTTCCCTGATCAGCAGTTTCATGTCTTTAACCGCTTTATTAAGCTCTGCTTGGGTAAAGGGCAGGGCCATCCAGTTATCGGACCAGGCATCGTTATAAATATCGAGAATGATTTTCAGATCTTCTTCATAGTTTTTCATATTAAGGCGGCGTAGCTTGACCTTGCCGTCCCGCATACTGCGCTTGATGAGTTTGTTTATGGCCGGGGGCAGAATTTCCTCATCAATTTTCAGGTAATAAGCCCATAAATCCTTGATTTTTTCCATGCCGTATCCACTCATCAAATCCTGATAATAGGGCAGGGCGTGATTCATCATCAGGCTGGGCGGGGTGTCAAACCCCTCAATTAACATGCCAGTTTCTTCATTTATTGACAGGCTGAACGGGCCAGCCATACTGGTGCGACCTTGTTCCTTTAGCCAGTCACAGGCTGTATCCATAAGGGCATTAGCCGTTTGGGGATCATTGATACATTCGAAAAAACCGAAATGTCCAATTTTCTCATGGTGATTTTCTTCCACAAGATCATCGACCTGTGCTGTAATTCGTCCAACAACCTCTCCCTCTTTGAGGGCGAGCCACATTTTTGCCCGGGCATGCTCAAAATAAGGATTTTTCTTAGGGTCAAGAATCTCCATCCGTTCCATAATCAAGGGCGCAACCCAGTTGGGATCGTCCTTATAAAGGCTCCAGGGCAATTTGACGAAACGCTTTAAATCTTGTTTATTTATCACTTCTTTAATGGTGATAGATGATGTCATAATATATCTCTTATTTTGATTATTCTTCTGTGAGAAGGATGAAGCTTATCCCGACGAGGAAAAATAGTAAAAATGGCAACCATGCCGCAATCAATGGCGGGACGGCACCATATTGACCGAGTGCCACAAAAAGATTGTTAATGACAAAATAGCCAAAGCCCATGGCGCCGGTCAGGGCAATTCGTGCAAAAAGCCCGCCGCCACGGTGCAGACCAAAGGCCGCAAGTCCCGCAAGCAATGGCATAAGCAATGTACTTAAGGGCGAGACAAATTTTTGATAGAGCATGGTTTCAAAACTTGCCGTATTATGGCCTTCCTTTTCCAGTTGTGCGATGGCCGTGCGTAATCGTTGCAGATTTACCTGATCCGGTTTCATGGCCAGTGCGATGAACCGTTCCGGCGGAATATCCGTATCCCAAACCAGATTTTCCATGGGGGTAACCTTCAGGGTTCTAAGGTCAAATTCCCTGACCTCAAACATTGTCCATTTGCCATCGCGGTAAACGGCAAAATCCGCCTTGATCAGAGAGGTGATGCGCTGGTCTTTATCCCGTATGTATTGGGTGACTTTATCCAGAAGAAGGATACTGCCATTACGGCTGGCACTTTCCGCCTTGATCAGGTTGTTACCGTCATTGACCCAGGTGTCATAGACCGTATCCGGTGCGGGCGGCAGATCAGCGGCATATTTATTTTCTTTCCAGTTGCGAAGCTCTGCCTTGGCGTCCACCGTGATGGTCTCGGTGAAAACAAAATGTAGGCTGGCAATCAACAGGGACATCAGGATCATGGGGGTTATGATTCTGAAAGCAGACCAGCCCGCCGCTTTCATGATAATAATTTCACTATGGACGTTCAGCCCAGCAAGACACATTATCGCTGCCAGTAAGGCAACGAAGGGGGAAAAGAGCGATAACAGGGTAGGGACACGTAATGTGACATAATGCCACAGGTCTGAATATACTGCTCCTTCACCGGCCAGAATATTGTCGGATTCCGATAACAGGTCCAGCATTTGCAGCGTTGCCACCAGCCCCATTAATATGAAAAGATATCGGGTCGCAAAGAATTTAGCCAGATAGATATCCATGCTGCCCGGATTAAGGAAGCCACCTAATCGATTGGAAAATTTGATAAATTTTTCCATTTTAATTGACCGCTTTCAAACGATTGATCATGCGTTTTATGGCATCCACCGTTACTTCAAAGACAATTTCAATACGCCTGAGCGGCAGGCCGCCAACCTTAAAGGCGCCGATATAATATAGCCTTGCAGTGAGCAGAATAAACAGCAATGTGGGAAGCCATATGGAAACCCACGGTGAAATATCACCCGTGGCGGAAAACCCAAGGCCAAATTCCAGCAGTTTATGGTAGATAAGCAGAATAACGACCCCGACTGTAATGCCAAGCGCCTTCCCCGATCTTTTGGCAACCAGCCCCAAAGGCACGGCCAAAAATGGTACAATCAGAATGGATAATGCGCGTGCCGTTCTGGAATGCATCATGGCGGTGATAGCAGGGTCATCTTCGCCCCGCGCATTCCAAAGTTCGATGATAGTCATTTCCTTGGCTTCTTCACCGCGGTCCCGGAATGCGGCGAAATTTGGTACGGCCAGCGGCAGGTCATGCATATCAAAATTTACAATACTGGGCCGGCTTTGGTTAATATCCAGATCAATAAGGGTGCCATCCAGAAGCCGGAGGATCATGAAGCGTTTATCGGGGGAGATAAAAAAGTTGCCTTTTTTCGCGCTGATGGATTGAATCCGGCCATCGGCTGATTCTTTTTGGGCAAAAATATCAATGAGTTCCCGGCCCGAATCCCGTGATTCTTCGATTCTTAGTGTCAGGCCTTCGCCAAGGTCGGTAAATTCCCCCGCCTTTATGCTGGCGCCGAGCGCCCCGCTGCGAATGTCAAATACCAGACCCTGATAGGTATAACGGCTATAGGGCTGGACAAAACCAACTACGATCACATTGATGATAAGCAGGAAAACGGCCACATACATTAAGGGAACTATAAGGCGGTTGAGGCTCATGCCCGAGGCCAACATAGCATCCAGTTCGCTATTGAGGGCGAATTTGCGTACCGCAAGCAAAACTCCCAGAAAAACGGATAGAGGCAGGACTAAAGTGAGATATTGCGGCATGAGGTTACCCAACATCCGCCAGACGATGTCTATGGGCCCGCCCTGATTGATGACAAAATCAAAAAGACTGAGCATTTTTTCCAACAGCAGCAATAAAGCTGATATGCCTAAAGTGACAAGAAGGGGTAGAATTGTTTCTCGCAATATATATTTATCAATTTTTTTCAGCATTAAGTCGCTTTTTATCGCTTTTGATCTGGATTTAGCCTGATTTCACGCTTATAGCATTTAGGGTGCAGACTTATAATTATTTTTTTGCCTAATGACCTGATTTTGTGGTTTTTATAAGACCAGAGATAAAAGATTTAAAAATATAGTGGAAGAGTAATTGGGAATTATTGCTATTTTAAGTAGCCCATCCTCATTTAAAGAGAATGGAGAGATGGAAAAAATCCGTGCCGTTATTTCCAGCGGGTCGGCAATTTTTCATTATGAAGTCGAAAAACATGTGGATATCGCCGAGGCCCTTACCAGATTTCGGCAGGGCAATGTTGATGTCATCATCATTGTAGGTGACCGGGCTTTAACCTCAGCAATTTTTGAGCATATCATAGAGAATGAAATGTTGAAGGATATGGATATTCCCCTGGCCATACTGCCGGTGGGGGATAATAATATTGTTGCGGCAAGCCTAGGGGCAACCCGACCAGAACCCCATTTGGCGTTAAAGTCACTCTTGCAGCATCATCAAAGAGGAGAGCTGCTGAAAATGGTAACAGAATACCCTCTGATTAAGTTGGAAGGGGTGCGGGGGGTCGGTTATATTTATGGGCTTTACTTTTGTGCCGGAGAAATCATCAAACGGAAAAAAATATTTAAAAGGAAAATAGTCAAAGAAGGGCTGTTTTATAATTTACGTAACTGGATGAATATCATCTCGATGATACAAAGCGCCTATATGAGTGCGATGGGGAAGAATAAATTTGAAGATGCCATCCGCATTAACCGCAATCAGCGCGGTGCCGTAGTCGGCCATTTTTTCATGCTATTGATCACTACCCTTGACAAGGCTTTTCTGGGCATATCTGTGGGACCAGAAGATGCAGGCAAGGAAAAGCGGGATAAGGCGCATTTCATCAGCGTTGAAAATACATCGCAGGCGATTTTAGAAACCGGAAAACTTATGCTGGGGGGTAGCTATGATGGGATTGACCATGCGGGCAATATCATAGCCGAAATTGAGCACGCCAGAATTGTATTGCAGACCCCATTTATCCTTGATGGCAGCTATTATGAGGCCGATGATACTGGCGAATTATTCGTGACTGTGACCGATAGGCTGAAATTTGTCAGGCTAAGCTAGGGCGCGTTCAGATGTTTTCTGGATCAGACCAAGTCTTTTCCCCACTAATTCAAATTTTTCCAGCATAAAGTCAATCTGCTCAAAAGTATGGGCCGCCGACAGGCTGCACCGCATCAGATTCAACCTGTTTGGCGTGGCAGGCGGCAGGGCCAGATTGACATAGACACCTTCTTTGATCATCTCACCCCAAAAGGCGACGGCAATATCCTGCTCATCTATGATAATGGCTGCGATAGGGCTTTCACCTGTGGTACCCATTTTAAAACCGACTTGGCTAAGCCCTTTGTTAAGCCGCAAGGAATTTCCCAGAAGCTTGCTGCGAAGGTTAGTATTAGCTATTAGTTCCAATGCTTTGGCAGCAGATGCCACGACGGATGGTGGCAGGGAAGCTGTGAATATGTAGGGGCGACAAACAAGGCGTAACGCCTCAAATTTTGGATGATTGGAGACACAATATCCGCCGATGGTTCCAACGCTTTTGCTGAAGGTTCCGATGATGAAGTCCACCTGATCTTCAACGCCCTGTTCCTGTGCAACACCCCGTCCCGTTTCACCAAAAACACCAATGGAATGGGCTTCGTCAACAAGAACATGAGCTTTGTGATCTTTGGAAATTTTCGTCAACTCTTTCAAGGGAGCCTGATCACCGAGCATACTATAGACGCCCTCCAAAACTACCAGAATTCCTGCTTCCGGATTATCCCTGCGGATACGGGACAACCTTTTGTCCAGATTTTCAGGGCTGTTATGTTTGAAACGTACAACAGTGGCATTGCCCATAGCACAGCCATCATAAATGCTGGCATGGCTATCCGCATCAATCACCACATAATCCTTAGGGCCGGCAAGGGTCGAAATGACACCCAGATTTGCCTGATAGCCGGTGGAAAAAACAATGGCATGATCTGTGCCGTAAAATTCTTTCAGGGTTTCTTCCAGCTGCTTATGGCTATTATAAGTTCCGTTCAGTACCCGCGACCCGGTGGTGCCGGTACCTTGGTCAGTTAAGGCATCCTGTGCCGCTTTCATACATTCTTTGTTGAATGTCATGCCCATGTAATTATTGGTGCCTGCAAGGATGGTTTCCTGACCATTGATAATGGCCGTTGTGGGGGAAAGAACTTTTTCCATGCTGACGGTGAAGGGATTTTCTTCCCCGTCTGGCAGGCTGTTATATTCACTCAGAATCGGGTCGAATTTGTCAAAAAGATCAAGGGGCATTATTTATCCTCTAAATCTTTGGCAAGTAATTTTTGTACAGCTTCAGTAAATTGACCAACTGTTTCCAGATCTGGAAGCATATTGAGCGGAACGGTTATATCAAATTCATCTTCTATTTCAGATAAAAGATCCATCACTGTCAGGGAATCAAGTTCCAGGTCAATACTGAATACAGTGTCTTTGCCAATGGAGATATTTTTTTTGTTAAAGGGTGCAATGACTGTGCAAATTTTCTCAAAAATTTCATCAACACTTAGGGTCATATATTTTTCCATCTACACTGAGTCTAGAAACCAATATTGGTTCAATTATATTAATTTATTTTCTTTATACCATTTTAGGGTTTTTTCAAACCCCTTTTTCAGGTCTGATTTTGGGTTCCAGTCAGTCATTCTCATAACATGTGGCCCGCGACATATCCAGTCAGGGTAACATAATTCATTAACTTTTTCCGGTGTAAGCATGGGAATATAACCGAATATTGTTGAAAATAAGACATTAAAGTAAGCCACAATTTTCAAGATAAATTTGGGTAAAACAAACTGAAAAGCTTTTATATTCAGTATGTCGGAGGCCGTGTCATACATTTCCTGATTTGTATAACCACCCTCTTTGCCATCATCAACATCGAGTATCTGTCCAAAACAATTTTTATTATAGGATACGGCAATCATGGCGCGGGCCAGATCCGGGGCATAAATCCATGATGTCCGGTTATTTGATCCGCCGGGCAGGGGGGCCATGCGCGCAGAAATAGCCTTGAATATCTTAAGGGTTTCCTTATCTTCCGGTCCATATATTCCCGGTGGGCGCAGGATAGTCCATGGCAGGTCGCCGGCCTGTTCAACCAGAATTTCCTCGCCCTTGCGTTTGCTTTCGGCATAACTGGACAAATATCTTTCCCGTGCGGCGAGGGAAGATAACAGGATAAAATGGGGGTTAGAAGGAGAAGCCTGTATGATGTCGATGAGCGTCTGGACACTGTGGCTGTTGACTTGATCAAAATCGCGGGCGGTTCTGGCCTTAACCAGTCCGGCTAGGTGGAAAATTACATCTGCATCTTCGAGGAGACGGTTCAGGGCTTGCTTATTTTCCAGATCACCTGCTATCCAGTTTATATTTTTTGATTTTGGTTGGGGCCGCCGCGTAAGCGCGTTGACTTGAAAACCACGCAAGACAAGTTCCCGAACCAGATGTTTGCCTACAAATCCGGTTGCTCCTGGGACTGCTGCTATTTTCGTCAATGATTTAAATTACCAATTCGCCCGCAAGATATTGCTTTCTTGCTTTCACCCGGCTTAACTTGCCGGAGGATGTGCGGGGCAGGGAACGTGGGGGGATGAGCGCGACGACTGGGGGAATTCCGATCATGGAATGAACAGTATCTTTAATTTTATTTTCCATGGTTGCTCGTTCAGCTTCATCACGGGTGCGGCATTGTACCAGAATAGCCGGAACTTCTTCATCCCGTTCGCCGGGTATGGAGACGGCGGCGGTATCACCGCTTCGCAAATCATCCAACTGTTCAACGGCCCATTCAATATCCTGTGGCCAGTGGTTTTTGCCGTTGATGATGATCAAATCCTTCACCCGGCCAATGATATAGAGAGAGCCTTCTTTCATATAGCCCATATCACCGGTATCAAGCCATTTGTCTTCGGTTAGGCAATTAATTGTGGCTTCCGGGTCCTGATAATACCCAACCATGACGCTAGCCCCTCTGAGGCAAACGCGGCCAATATGATATTCGCCAAGATCAACATTGTTGTCGTCACGAATTTCTATCTCATATTCGGACAAAGGAATCCCGCAATTTACTACACTGCGATAATTAGCTCCGTTACCGTTTACCTTGATTTTCTCCAGCCTTTTTTCTTCACCGGATAATACTTTTTCATCCACAAGGTCAATTTCGAAGCCAGTGTTCAGGCGGGCAAAGCTCACCCCAAGGGTGCATTCTGCAAGGCCATAGTTGGGTAGGAAGGTTGTTTTTTTGAAACCAACTTCCTTGAAGGTTTCCTGAAAACTGGTTAACACATCAGCCCGGATCATATCACCGCCGATACTGGCAACCCGCCAACTGGACAGATCAAGATCAGCGATTTTGGTAGGGCTGGCCCGGCGGGCGCAGATGTCATAGCCAAATGTGGGGCCACCGGATAATGTCGCCTTGTTTTTGGAAATGAGTTTCAACCATTGCAGGGGCCGGCGGGCAAAAGATTCTGTTGCCAGATAATCTGTCGTAAGCTGATTGGCGATTGGCATTAGCATGGCACCAACCAGACCCATATCATGGTAAAATGGCAACCAGGATACGATACGATCATCCTCCCGAAGATCCATACCTTCTTTGCCAATGCCATGGCAGTTTGACAGAAGTGATTTATGGGTTACGGCAACGCCGTGAGGAAAACGCGTGCTGCCGGAAGAATATTGCAAATATGCCAGACCTTCTGAGTCTGCTTCGGGTAGGGTAATTTTTTTAATATCTTTCACATAGGCCTGTGCTTCGAAAGTTGTCGAGGTGCCAACAAATTTCATCTTCAGTCCCGATGTAGCTTCATCCAGTAGCGGCAGCATATATGAAGCTGAAATAGCCACAGATGCACCACAGCTTTTCATGAGCTGATTGAGCTGGCTGGTATATCCTTCACGTCCGCCAAATGAGGTGGGCAGGGGAAGCGGAACCGGCAGGAGGCCCGCATATTGGCAACCAATGAAATAGCAGACAAAATCTTCATTCGTTTCGGCTATCAAGGCCACGCGGGAGCCTTTCTTAATGCCAAAATGAATGAAACGCCGCCCTATTTGCTGTGCTTTCTTGCAAATTTCGGTATAGGTGATGCTGCTATCAAGCTCGCCGCGAGGTGAATAGAAGTTCAGACCTCGGGTGCCTTTAGCCGCATATTCGATTGCTTCCAAAATGGTGCTGAAATCAGCAAGCCTGCGCGGAAGGGTTGGGTCTAATGTTGGAATTGGCTCACGCATGTATGTTCAAAATCACTTGTTTTCCCGTGGATACATCCACCACTTTAACAGGAAGCCAACATTATCTGTTTGGCTCCCCCTTATCATTCTTTTACCTTCGATACATATTGTCGCACTGTATCGCAAGTATTTTATTTTATATTTTGGCTATTTTATAGGTAGTTGTGCGACTTTCCAACTTATTTCTTGTTTGTTGGTTTTGGGTTTAGTTTTTTCTTTCTTTTTTCTTTCTTTTTTCTGCCAAATAAATTCCGGCAAGAATGAATGAAACGGATATAAAATAAGTCTCTTTTAAGGGCTCATTTAACCAAATATATCCTGCTGTAATGCCGACCAAAGGAATGAGGTAAGTGCTGTAAGATACAAAAATAGCTCCTGCCAGATGGGTCAGGTGAAATAACACAAGAGCTGCTATTCCCGTACCAAAAATACCCAGAATTAATATGGAATAGATGGCTGGTGCCGTGGGGTTTAGCGTCCAGGGTTCTTCAAATACCAAGGCAAGGGGGATGGTGAAAAGGGCTGCGCTGATCAACATGGCGGAAGCCGTACCCAACGGATCTTTATTTTTAAGTTTTTTTATTAAAACCCCACCTAAAGCATAGAAAAATGATGTTGCAACTAAACCAAATAATGCCAAAAACATTATCGGGGAGCTGTCTACATCGGTCATAGTTCCGTAAAAAAGGCTGCCCACTCCGACGACACCAAAAATTATTCCGGTCAATTTACTGGCACTGAATTTTTCATCGTGGGTCATATAATGAGCTAGAATCATGGTAAAAAGTGGCGACAGGGACATACATATGGCCGCCAGAGCACTATGGACATATTGTATGCTCCAGGTTGCCAGTAAAAAAGGCAAGACCGTTCCCGTTATGCCGACAAGAGCGCAATGAAACCATTCGGATTTGTTTTTGGGGAGTTTTACGCCCATTTTCAGGGAGATTGCAGTTAAGACAAGAGCGCCGATCGTGATGCGGCTTGCGGCTATGGTCAGCGGGCCAACACTATCCAAAGAAATTTTGATAAACATGAAGGCACTGCCCCAAAAGAGAGCCAGAAGGATCAGATAAATAAAATGGCTGGTGGCTCTGTTATCGGTCATTAGGGGCTTTCTGTATTAATTTTAATCAATTTGATGGCCCCGCTGGTTTTCTTACCCGATCCGCCGCATCGCATTACAAAACCCACCTTGCCCATAGCATAAAATAATCCCAGTCAAATGGTTCAAATTGATACAGAAAAACTCTAAGGTCTGATACTATTGTCGTTATGAATGAAAAAAAACCAAAAAAACGGGCCTTAAGTCGGGATTATCTGGTGCGAGCAACCTATAACTACCTGCAAAGATTTGCAACCACGGAAAAAAATCTGGCACTTGTTCTGGACCGCAAAGTCAGGCGGCGCTTGCCAGAATCGGATGGGCAAGAGCTATATTCACAGGCAAAAGGCTGGATTGAAGACATCGTGCAAAAAGCGGTACAGCAAAATCTTGTTAATGACAGGCAGTTTGCTGAAGCGCGGGCGCGGTCACTGACACGCGGCGGAAATTCAAAGCGGAATATTGCCCAGAAATTGCAAGCCAAAGGGGTTGCGGCTGATATGGTGGACGAAGTAATGCAGAATTTATCGGAACAATATGAGGATATGGATTTTTTTGCCGCTGTGAAATATGCCCGTAAAAGAAGATTCGGATCCTTCAGCACGCGACACGATGGGCAAGAACTAGTAGAAAAGGAACTGGCCAGCATGTGTAGGGCTGGATTTTCCTATACATTGGCGGGCAAGATTCTAAAAATGACCCATGACGAACTGGAAGATATGCTGTACCAAAAAGATTGATATGACCGCATAAGATTCTAATAAGAAAAACATTGACTAAAGGCACATAGTAAGCGCCTATTTCTGAATTCAAATATTCAACTGGCTAACCCTTAATGTCCACAAAAGAAAAAATCAGCGGGTTTAAAAACCCCGTCGCTTATAAAGTCGGCGGTGTCTATAGCGGGCTGTTTATCTATGTGGGGATTGCCTTGCCTTTTTGGGCATTATGGCTGGCCAAGGTGGGGCTGTCGCCCGCTGAAATTGGTTTCCTGATGGGTTTTCCATCTTTTCTTAAGATATTGTCATCGCCGTTCATTGCCCAGTTATGTGATAAATGGGGAACCGTGCGCAGGCCGATGATGGCGCTTATTGCACTGGCAGCTTTGTTTTTTACAGGATATTTTTTCATTACTGGCTTCTCTGCCTTTGTCTTGGTTACGCTGTTATTTTCAGTTGTCTATTCTTCCATTGCGCCATTGATGGAAAGCTACGCGGTCAGGGCCTGCGATAAGTATAACCTGCAATATGGTCGGATACGGTCAGTGGGCTCCTTTGTTTTTGTCATCACGTCTATTCTTTTCGGCAAATATCTGGATCATTTCGGTTATGATAATTTTCTGTACTTTTGCCTTGCCAGCATGGTGATTACTTTTTTTGCCGTATTTCTTCTGCCAAGAGAGCGACGGAAGCCAGAGACTAAAAACAAAGAACCTATTGATGAGATAGTTTCACCGTTAAAATTCCTGTTGACCAGTCGCCGGTTCATTATGTTCCTGATAGTGCTCAGCCTTATACAAATGAGCCATGGATTTATTTATGTTCTGGGTAGTTATCACTGGGCAGCGCTGGGCATTGACAATGAAACCATAGGCGTTTTATGGGCAATCGGGGTTGCGGCTGAAATACTGATATTCATCTTCGCAGGTAGCATTGTGACCCGTGTTCGGCCTATGTATTTGCTAGCTGGGATCGCGTGTTTTGGTGTCGTGAGGTGGGTGGTTCTGGCCCAGACGGCGTCCCTGCCTTTGCTGGTGCTGGCACAGACATTTCACGGCCTGACTTATGGCGCGTCTCATCTGGTGGCTATGTATTATTTATCCAGCCGGGTGCCGGATAAATATTTTATGACCGCACAGTCGCTCTATAGTTCGGTACCTATGGGACTTTCTCTGGGGATTGTCATGTTGGCATCGGGGCCGCTTTATGACCTGTTTGGCGGTCAGACATATTATTTCATGGCGGGCCTTTGTCTTATGGTGCTGTTCATGGTGAAATTTGTACGGCGGGTGCCAGATAACACATCCTTGGAAGAATAACCGCAGGGTTTTCTTATCCCTACCGTATTATTCTACAGGAGAGGGGTTTTCGAACATAAAACCTTATATTTTTGGAGAATAAAATGAATAAATTATCACTTATAACTTTAGCTTCAGTTGTCGCTATGTCTTTTTCAACGGTCACGGTTGCGCAGGAAGAAGAAATTGAAATCATCATGAAGGGCGATCACAAGATGATGAAAATGAAGGGTGATCACCGCATGAAATGGAAGATGAGGGGCAAAAAACATCATATGATGCATCTCCTGATGGATGCGGACGGTGATGGTGCGGTTACGGCAGAAGAATTTAAGGATTTCCGAGCCAAAAACTTTGCCAAAGCAGATAAAAATGGCGATGGTAGCCTGAATGGTGCAGAATTTGCGGAACTGGCTAAAATAAAGAAGGAACTGCATAAAAAAGCCAAGGAAATGGCCAAGAAGAAAAAGGCGAAAAAATATTTCGGTAAATTGGATGCTGATGGGGATGGAAAAATTTCCAAGGCAGAATTTGATGCCAAAGGCGAACGCAGCTTTATCCGCATGGATCATAATGATGACGGGGTTCTTAATAAAAAAGACCGCCGTAAAAAAATGCATAAAGTGATAAAAATGGAAAAAATGGCAGACTGACTTTAATCTCATAAATACGACATCAGGCGGGAAAATTTTCCCGCCTTTTTTTGTTTAAACAGCCGCTTGGCTAATTCATGGCTTGCAGTCCGCTCAAAGGCATACTATTTTGCCAGAATCAAAGAATATTTAAGGAGTTACGCCATGTTAAAAGGATCTATTACCGCCCTTGTCACGCCGTTCAGCAATGGACAGGTTGATGAGAAGGCGTTGCGGAAACTGGTAAACTGGCAGATTGAACATGGCACTCTTGGTCTGGTGTCATGTGGCACGACCGGCGAATCCCCGACCCTTGATCATGATGAACATCACCGGGTCACGGAAATCTGTATTGAAGAAGCTGCAGGACGCGTGCCCGTCATCGCCGGATGCGGGTCAAATTCCACCAGTGAAGCTGTGAGCCTTCTCCTTCATGCCAAAGCCGCCGGTGCGGATGCGGCTCTAATCGTAACACCCTATTACAATAAGCCCAGTCAGGAAGGTATGTATCAGCATTTTAAAGCCCTGAATGATGCCGCTGATCTGCCGTTGGT